>CAZIAH010000035.1:0-32290 GCA_964537715.1 uncultured bacterium
CCGCTACAGAGTCTTCAGATCCAACCCAAGCCGGCTATGATACAGCTTTCGAAACTGTATGGCAGAAGTTAAATGCCGATATGGGTAAAGATATGCCAAAGATGCTTGCCCCGGAATCATCAAGTTTGGGCCATTCCGAAAGATACATAAAAAATCTGGATAACCTGAACCACGTTTATGGTTATGCACACCATCTCTACAATTGTAGTTTTTGCGGTAATTTTCCTGACAGGTTCATTCCTACCATGAACCGTTTTAATGAACTTGTTTCGCTATTCGGCAACAAACCCAAGTTTCAGACAGAATTTGAAGTGGAACCCATCAAATGGACCGGCGCGATGAGCACGGCTCTTTTAATACATAACTCACTGACTATAGAGGAAGTAGCTGCTTATTTATACTGGGATTTATACTGGAATCCCGATTCCGGTTTAGTCAGCATTAACGATCCTGAATCATACACGATAAATCCCTCTTATTATACATTCAAACAGTATTCGGCTTTTATCGACGCGGGCTGGCAGCGTGTGGAGAGCTCGACCGATAACGCCGGCTTGAGAGTATCCGCTTATATCAGCCCGGACAATCAGAAATTAACCGCGGTGATCATCAACACTTCCAGGGATGTCGATATTTCGCTCGATCTTAAACTTCAAAATTTCTCTGCTTCAAAAGGAGAAATCTACCGGTCCAGTGAAACGGAAAATTGTGCGCTTGTCGGCAAATACAACAGAAAGAGGCCGCTCAAACTGCCGGCCAATTCTGTCACGACGCTGGCGCTCGCCGCGGGCAAGAAGTAACTATCAGATTGAGAAAGATCATTGGCAAGTTGATAATTCGATAGGAATTCGAATGAATAATCAAGCAAAAAAACTTCAGGCATTGGACTGGATCGTGCTGTGTTTGCCGGCTCTCACGGCATGTCTTCTTCACCTGATCGTTCTCGGAAAGTATGGATACTTCCGTGACGAATTCTACTATCTCGCTTGTGCGGATCATCCGGCCTTTGGATATGTGGATCAGCCCCCGCTTTCCATTCTCATTTTGAAAATCATCCGCATGACAATCGGGGATTCGGTGACCGCGATCCGGATATTGCCCGCAATCGGACATGGTGCCGTCGTTTTCATGGCCGGACTTTTCGCACGCGCATTGGGCGGAAAGCGATTTGCCGTCCTGCTCGGAGAAACGGCTGCACTGGCTCCACTGGGAAATCTGGTCGTTTTTCACTTCTTTTCAATGAATTTTCTGGACATTCTCTTCTGGCAGATACTCATCTTTATTATCGTACGAATCATCCAAACGGGGAATCCCCGGCTCTGGCTTCTTTTCGGATTGATCGCCGGAATCGGTCTCGAGAATAAAATCTCCATCCTGTTTCTGGGATTTGGGATCGCCATCGGTCTGCTTTTGACTCGAAAACGCAAATACTTCAAGGAAAAACAGTTATGGATCGGTGCTCTTATTGCCGGACTTCTGTTTCTTCCCTATTTGATCTGGAACGCGACTCACGACTGGGCCACACTCGAATTCATGCACAATGCGAAAACTTATAAAATGGCATCGGTTAATCCGCTGCAATTTTTAACCGGACAGATTCTATACAACAATCCTGTTTCCATTATTTTCTGGCTGGCAGGATTATACTTTCTGTTTTTCCATCGGGAAGGTAAAACCTATCGGCCTCTGGGATGGATGGTCGTCTCGATCTTTGTCCTGTTGATGATCCAGCAGGCCAAAGATTATTATCTGGCTGCGACCTATCCGATTCTGTTTGCAGCCGGTGCCGTGCTCTGGGAAAAATGGCTGCGCTCCGGCTGGCGCATCTGGTTCCGGCCGGTACTGATTTTCATCCTCGCCGTATCCACCGGATTCCTGCTTCCAGTGACCCTGCCGATCCTGCCCGTAGAGAAAGCCATTGCCTATATTCAAAAAATCGGCATCGAGGGAACACCGGGTGAAAACCATGAAATGGGCGTCCTGCCACAGTACTTTGCCGACATGCACGGATGGGAAGAAATGGTAAAGACAGTCGCTGATGTTTATGATTCGTTATCCGATGCAGAAAAGAAAAATTGTGTGATCTATGTCCGCGATTACGGCCAGGCCGGCGCAATCGATCTGCTCGGTAAAAAATACGGACTTCCCCGAGCGACCTGTGCACACAACAATTACTGGTACTGGGGCCCGCCCGAATGGAACGGACAAACTGCGATCATTTTCGGGTGGAGCCACAATCTGGAAGAAAACCTGCGAGATTTGAAATCGCGTTTCGAAAACGTTAAACTTGCCGCAACATTCACCAATCCGTATTGCATGCCGTATGAAAATAACCGTCAGATCTTTATCTGCCGAAATGCCAATTTTGATTTCGAGAGAATCTGGCAGCATGAAAAACACTTCGACTAAGATCGAGAATAACATACGGTCACGGAACCAGTCATACAGGGGAAAACAGGTCGGTTGACCAAAATTGAGAAACCAAATGAAAAAAATAATCACTGCCAAACTGGCCGGCACTATTCTCATCGTCGTCATGACACTATTCGCAATCTTGCACCTTCTCGTCCTGCTGAAATTCATCCCTTCTGACATTGTGTGGGGCGGGCAAATTAAAAACGGATCGGTTTCCATGATCACGATGGAAACGATTGCACTGATCGTCACAGTCTTTTTTATTTTGATCATCGCTGCAAAAGCCGGATTCATCAAAACCGGGAAGTTCGGAAAATTTATCCATATCTCGGTCTGGATTATTTTTGTCTACTTTATTCTGAACACCGTCGGCAACATTGCTTCCGGAGTTTCCGTCGAAAAATGGATATTTGCACCGGTGACCGTCATTCTCACGCTTTGCGCATTCAGGCTAGCAATCGAAAAATAGGTATAAATAATATGACTGATCACACCAAAACAACAAAAGACTGGTTCAAAGATTGGGCAAACGAATACGACGAAACGCTCGGTAAATTGAAAAGGCATCACGATCTGCTCGATCTGGTCGTGGCTTCCTCAAAAGTCAAACCGAAAGACCGGGTGCTCGATATTGGCTGCGGCACGGGGCTTCTCTCTCTTAAATTTCTGAAAAAGGCAGACTGTAACGTAACCGGCATCGACAGCTCCCCGAAAATGCTGGCAATATGCAGAAAAAAAATCAAACAGCTCGGGTTGAACAAAAAAATAACCTGCACCCTTGTCGATGCCGAACAGATGGATTTCCCGAACAATACGTTCGATATTATCGCTTCGACCGTGACACTGCATCACCTCAAGAAAAAAGAGCCGGTGTTTAAAAAAATCTATAAAATCTTGAAACCGGGGGGTAAATTCGTTCTTGGTGACCTGGACATGGATACCACAGGCAGGCTGACCGATCCCGAACGGCTGTTAAGAATTTTGGATTGTCTTCAACACGAATTTGTTCTTGCCTTGAAAGACGGCGGAGTTGATGCCTTTATTCGAATGTATAATAACGGTAGAAAGCATATTTTGAATGAAGGAGAATACTGCCTCAGTTTCACACAGTGGAAAGAAATCTGCCTGAAGGCAAAGTTTAAGAAAGTGACGATTCAATCCGTCCCAAATTACGAATGGTTCAAAGTCCTCACGGCAACCAAATAAGTGTAATATTCATCGGTCGATACACGGCCACATACTATTGGATTTTTTATAAAACACTTATCATGAAAAAAACAGAGACAATCAAACACGTCAAAGGTTACATCGCAGGATTTCTTGTTTTCGCCATCACATTGCCTGCTTTGATATACGGGTTCTCCAGGATCGAATATCCCCTGTTCCGGGTTCCCATATTTAAAATCAACTTGATCAACACGATCATTTCAATCCCGTTATTCATCACCGGATTCATTCTTGTAATCTGGTCGAACATCGATCTGTTCAGAATCGGCAAAGGAGGTCCTGCGGACGTTTTTAATATTGAGATCAGTCCGCGCAGTAAAAACCTGGTCGTTACCGGACCTTACCGATATACGAGAAACCCGATGGTCTTTGGAGCGAATGCAATCTATTTCGCAATCGCACTGTTTTTAAACTCGCTCATGTGTTTGATTTTTGTCTGCATCTTTCAAGGGATCATTATTCTGTACCTTAAATTAACAGAAGAAAAAAGACTGCTGAACGACTTTGGGGAAGACTATCGTGAATACAGGAAAAATGTCTCTATGATTCTGCCGTTGCCGCGGAGAAAGAAACAAGTACTATCATGATATGTCAGACGATACACACAAAAGTTTCCCAACTTTAAAAATCTTAAAGATCAATCGGGACGAATGAAACATTGAAAATAATTTTCTTTGTCCAAATTTATTAACTATAATGAAACAGATCTCAATCGCCATCGCCCAAACTGCATCCGTCAAATGTGATATCGACGCCAATATTACTCATCAGAAAAAATTCGCGGAAGCCGCTGCAGATAATGGTGCCCAAATCATCATTTTTCCGGAATTATCCCTGACAGGATACGAACCTGAATTTGCCAGAGATTTCACAGTCTCGATCAATGATCAAAGACTGATTCCGTTAAAAAAATTGGCACGGGATTCAGATATGGTTATCGTGGTTGGCGCTCCGTTTTTCAGTCCCGAGGGCAAATTAAATATAGGAGCCCTTTGTATACTTCCGGATGAGTCAATAAAAGTGTACGCGAAACAATATTTGCATCCCGGAGAGGAACTGTATTTTTCTCCAGGGACAAAAGATTGTATCCTTAAATTATCGAACGAAAAAATTGCGCTGGCTATTTGCGCCGATATTTCCAATCCAGCACTCGCACGAAAAGCGGCACAGGCCGGAGCATCCATCTATGCCGTCAGTCTCCTGGTTTCTTATAATGGATATGAAAAGGATACTGCTTTATTACAGAAATATGCGTCTGAATATAAAATGACGACACTAATGGCCAATCACAGCAGAGAGACGGGGGGTTTTGTTCCTGCCGGCAGAAGTGCAATCTGGGATGAGACAGGTCGATTGATGATAGAATTAAAAGGAACGGAAGAAGCAATCATCATTGCCAGAAAAGAAACCGATACATGGTATTGTAAAATAGTCACTGTCAAAAAAGAGAATGCAGAATTACAAAGATAACCATACAGGAAGTATATTGATATACGGTATTTCACATGAAAATTCATTATTATTATCTGATGATCAAGGAAATTAAATGAATTTTGAAATTTTGTTGGCATTTTTACTGGGAATGATTGTTTTGTCAGCGACACCCGGTCCGGGCGTCTTTGCTTCCGTTTCAAAAGCGCTATCGGAAGGGTTTAAATCCTCTCTCATCTTTATTGGAGGTCTGGTTATCGGTGACATCATATTCTTCATGCTTGCATTAATCGGAATCTCTGCAATTTCAAGATTGATGGGTCAATTGTTCTTTGTAATTAAAATGATAGGTGGCGCCTATTTAATATACCTGGGTATAAACATCATCAAACGGAAAAAGAATGAAATCGCATTTGACGATCTGAAACGCTCTAGATATAAATCATTGACAGGCGGACTTTTGGTGACATTGGGAAACCCGAAACCGATTCTATTTTATGCAAGCATCGTACCCGCCATCATAGACATCAATCAAATACAGATTTACGAAGTGATGGCAATCATTTTCATCATAACCACTGTTTCATTTATTGTCATCGGCTCATACTGCTATCTGGCAATCGTATCGAAATCCATACTCATGCGAAAGCAGTATCAAAACAGAATAAATACTGTGTCGGGATTAATCATGATCGCGGTCGGGTCATTTATTATATTCAAAAGAGGATAACAAGACATTTCGGGATATTGAGGAACATGATGTTCAAATATCACATATGGATTGCAACACTACTTCTCTGTATTCATTGTCAGAAACACAGAGCTCCATTTTATCAGGCTGTCGTGATTGCGGGATATTCTGGCACCCCCGGGGCGATCATTGATGGATCGCCTGCTTTTGCAACTATCGGAGAGGCTCTTTCCACGGTTCCAAAAACAAATAAAACGCCATTCGTTATTTACATCCACAAAGGTTTTTATTACGAAAAATTAAGTGTGGATAAACCCAATGTTTACTTTCTGGGCGAAAGCCGAGACGAAACCATCATCGGTTACGATGCTTCCGGAGACACGCCAAATCCCGATGGTGGAACATACGGAACCTGGGGCTGCTTCACAATTCGAATCACTGCACTAGATTTTCACGCTGAAAATCTTACGATTGAAAATGGATTTGATTATCCGGCCAATGCAGCGAAATCTGACCACGACCCGACAAAAGTGCATCATCCTCAGGCCGTTGCTCTCATGACTGACTCGGGCAGCAACCGAGCTTTATTTCATAACTGTAAAATCACCGGCTATCAGGATACTGTTTTTGCAAATGCCGGCCGTCATTATTTTTATCAATGTCGGATTCTGGGGCATGTCGATTTTATATTCGGAGCCGGGCAAGCCGTTTTCGATCACTGTGATATCGTGTCCCGGAATCGGAAGGGAAAAAACCCAACCGGATATGTGACCGCGCCCAGCACGCCGGTTAGATATCCCTATGGATTTCTTTTTATCGACTGCCGCTTGGTCAGGGAAATTTCGGAAATCCCCAAAGGTTCGGTCCGGCTTGGTCGTCCCTGGCATCCGAATGCGGATTTGAATATTTCAGGGAGTGCCGTTTTCGTTCACTGTTACATGGATGACCATATTGGAGCAACAGGCTATGCACCAATATCTTCCCTTGATTCTACGGGACACCTTATCTGGTTTGAGGTCAAAGAAGACTCCCGTTTTTTTGAGTACGACACTTATGGACCAGGCGCCATGAACAGTCCAGACCGACCAACTCTCGATGATAAAGCTGCAACGTGGTACACTGCAAATCATGCTCTGAACGGTTGGAGACCCTGAACTGATTTTTGAAAACCGATTCGTTTTTTTAAATAATTGATAATCGGTAGTCTTTAGATGTTCGGCGAGGTTTACTCACACCACCTATATGAGATTGAAGGTGAATAATACCTTCGATAGCAGAAAAATCCCTGTGGGATATAAATCCTTAAAAAGGTTGATTTTCCCCTATCATCTTGTTATATTAATCAATAATTCTAAATATTCCTACCTATACTGAATATTGTTTACATTTTCTGTACAGTACTGAATTCTGTTTACGAATCAATAAACGAATTTTCTAGATTAATCTGAATATCCATCACGCAATGTGAAACTGCTGAATAAGAATTGGCTGTTGTTTGAACAGAAGAAAATCAGATTTACACTCAACGAGATGTTCTTTACCTGGTCGATATTTAGTTGGAGCTTAAAAACATCTTCCACAATGCAGGATTTTCTATCCAATATCTTGGAGGATTACCAATGATCGGTAAAACAATTTCCCACTATAAAATATTGGAAAAACTGGGCAGTGGAGGTATGGGTGACGTTTACAAAGCTGAAGATACGAAATTAAAACGTACGGTCGCCCTGAAGTTTCTTCCTCCGGAACTAACACGCGATGAGGACGAAAGGAAGCGATTCAGAAAAGAGGCAATAGCCGCTTCAGCTCTTGATCACCCGAATATCGGGACCATCCATGAAATCGATGAATGCGACGGACATTTCTTCATTGCGATGGCCTATTACGAAGGCGGAACACTGAAAGATAAGATTGCTTCCAACAAAGAGGGACTCGAAGTCAAAGAAGCTCTGGACATTGCCATCCAAATTGCACAGGGACTTAAAAAAGCACACGCAAAAGGAATTGTTCACAGAGACATCAAACCTGCCAATATTTTATTCACAGAAGAGGGACAGGTCAAGATTATCGATTTTGGTCTGGCAAAGTTAAAAGGGAGTTCCGTATTAACAAAGACGGGTACGACCATGGGCACGGTTGCCTATATGTCGCCGGAACAAGCTCAGGGTTCTAAGGTGGATCATCGAACAGATATCTGGGCACTCGGTGTGATTCTGTATGAGATGCTCACAGGGAAACAACCCTTCACAGCAGATCAAGTAGCTGCTGTGATGTATTTGATTATCAATGAAGAACCGGAGTTCATTACCAAAGTGAACCGCAATGTACCACAACAGATAGAACGCATTATAGATAAGGCTCTTGCGAAAAAACCAGAGAAACGTTTTTCCACAATGAAAGAAATGCTTGAAGAACTGAAAATAACTGCCCAAGAGGTTAAAGAAGGTCTCCATAAAAAACCACCCATTTTCAGATTGAGGAGAAAACAGCGCAGATTAGCCTATCGAATTCTGATTATCATTCTTTTGATAATCGCATCCGGTATCTATATATGGCAGAGTCAATTTCGAAAAGCAAAGCCTGTCTCTGTCGCCCTACTTCCGCTGAAAAGTCTGACGGATGATCCAGAGCAGGAGTGGTTCAACGACAGTATGACAGGCGGCCTGACTTTCAAACTGGCCCAGATCAGCGGATTGCGGGTCACTTCTCTCTCTTCAACAATACTATATAAAGGAGCGACTAAATCCGCTTCGCAAATCGCAGAAGAACTGGGTGTTCGCTATCTTGTCGAATCATCCGCTGAAAAAATGGGAGAAGAAGTTATCGTATCAGCCGGATTGATTGATGCGCTGAGCGATAAGATTATATGGGCTGAAGAATTTGAAGAGGAGTTCTCCAATATAAAGAAATTACAGGGAGATGTTGCCAAGGCTATTGCCAATAGGCTTCAGGCCAGACTCACTCCTTTGGAAGAGATGCGATTCGCAGAAGTACAACCGGTGAATCCTGAAACACACACATTAATTACAAGAGGCATGTTTCTTGTCAATAAGCTCACACCGGATGGCATTACAAATGGGTTGGCATATCTGCATCAAGCAGTTGAAATAGATCCGGAAGAACCCATGGCCCATGCGGGCTTGGCGCTTGGGTATGCGATCATATCCCATACACCCTCACCACCACCCTACGCAGCAGACCGAGCCAGAGAATCGGCACAGATCGCATTGGGAATTGACTCGACATTGGCCGACGCCCATCTTGCTTTGGGGATGGTCAAGATCTATGAGGATTGGAACAAACCGGGAGCAGAGTGGTCGTTTAAACGGGCACTGAAACTCAATCCGAGCTTGCATCTGGCTCATGATCATTATGGCTGGTATCTGAGGTTAATGGGAGAAACTAAAAAAGCGTTGGCAGAAATTAGGCTCGCCACTGAGATAGATCCGCTCTCTGCTGTTTATCCTACGGATCTGGGATGGCTTTATTATTTTACAGGAGATTATGATAAAGCAATCGATGTCACTCAAAAATCATTGGAGATGTACCCGGACAATCCATACGCTTTGTGCGTACAGGGATTTGGTTATGCCGGTAAAGGAATGTACGATCAGGCCATCAATGTCCAGAAAAAAGCGGTTGAGCTTAGCCCCGCCTGGAGATTTGGATTGGGTTACTGCTATGCAAAAGCTGGCCGTACCGATGAAGCCAGGGCAATTGCAGCTGAAATGGAAAGCCAGCCCACAATCTGGGATACTTGGGGTTTGTCAGTGGTATATGCCGGCCTGGGTGAGGGAGACAAAATGTTCTATTGGCTGGAAGAGGCTGTTCGGCAGCACCATGCCTTTATACTCTGGATCGGCACCATGGATAATTACTATAGTGATTGGTATGACGATCCCCGTTTTATCGACCTGGTTCGGCGCCTGAATTTACCAGAATCCACCTGACAATCATGCTGGGATTCAGCATCTGCAAATAACGAAAATCCTCCTTTAGAAAAGTGAGAAATTATGTCCTCTCCCTTTTTCAAGGGGAGAATTAGAGAGGGATTCAATTTTCAATTTAAAAACAAGACGACAATAGTATGTCACAACAAAACGAACAAAAAGATCTCTTTGAATTCGCGAGAATCCTTGGATCGCTGACCGATTTCCATGAAGTGGTACGCTTGGTAGCAAATAAATCTGCTCAGTTATTGAGAGCAGATCTGGCATTGATTGATATGGTTAATCCGGATACCAGGGAAACGATCAAAACAGTGATTATGAACGGAAAATATTGTGAACAAAAGGAATACCGGAAAATTCACATCAATGTGGCAGGCTGGATTATCCATTATAAAAAATCATTCCTGAGTCATGATATTCATCATGACGAACGGTTTCCACAAGTTTCATTTGATAAAATTGACGTCAAATCCGTGATGGGGGTGCCTTTGATGATTGAAGGGATCGTCATCGGAGCGTTGATCCTGTTATACAAAAAACCATCTGATCATGTCAATCCGGATGCCATTGCATTCCTTGAGAATATCGCTGTCATATCCGCACCATTCCTGCGAAATGTTCAAAAAATCAGGCAATATTTCGATTCCAAAATGTCTGATTCCACACTGCTTCAAAAATATAAAAATGCCGGTTTATTAGGTAAGAGTCCCAAATTTATTGAAATGCTCCACGCTGTCGAAGCCGCAACCAAATGTGATGTCCGGGTTTTACTGGATGGCAAAACCGGAACCGGAAAAGAGCTCATCGCCAGATCCATTCACCAGTTCAGTTCCCGATCCGATTTTCCCTTCATTGCCATAGACTGCGGGGCCATTCCCAATAATCTATTAGAAAGTGAATTCTTCGGACATAAGCGCGGGGCATTCACCGGAGCCAATGCCGACCGTGCAGGATTGTTTTTAGAAGCCGATGGCGGCACTTTGTTTATGGATGAGATCAATAATCTACCGGTCGATATGCAGTCAAAATTACTCCGTGTCGTACAGGAAGGAGAAATCCGGCCTGTTGGAAGTGATAAAACACATCAGATCAATGTGAGAATTATCGCTGCTTCCAGTATCCCATTAAAAACACTGGTGGACAAGAACACTTTCCGCGAAGATCTTTTTTTCCGGCTCCATGTTTATCCCATCTGTGTTCCGGATTTAGCTGAGCGACAGGAAGACATTCCAATCCTGGCCAATCATTTTCTGACTCTGTATTTAAAGCAGCAAAAAAAGACAGCCAAAAATTTTCATGAAGAGATTATCGAATACATGAAACAGCATCCATGGAGAGGAAATATCAGGGAATTGGAGAACTTTATTGAGAGAATGGTTACTGTAACACCTCCGGACACATCCACTATCGACCCTTCACTACTGCCGCCGGATTTAAAAAAGGAACTGGAAAAATTTTTATCGGATAATAGCTCTGTTAAACGATCGAAATCACTGAAAGAGCAAATGGATCAATATGAATCGGAACTGATCCGGAAGACGTTAATCGAATGCGATTGGAACCAGTCAAAAGCAGCCCGGAAATTGAAAATCTCTGAAAGCAATATTCGTTATAAAATAAACCAGTTGGGCATCGTTCAGGACGAATAAACACATCTCGACTCGCCATAGTTACCGAACCTTACTTCAATAAAAATAATAAGACCCCCTCATCCCTCGCCATGTTTAGCGAATTATTGTGTTTATTCTCCAATTAGGACAAGATATCCATATTACGTAAGTACTTGTCTATTAGTAGTTTGTATCATATTAAATGAAACATGGCACACTTCTTGAGAGTTCCCGAATAAAAAGCAGCTGAGACATTTATTTTAATATTGACAAGAGTCATAAAATAAACAGGAGAGTAGAAAGATGAAAACTATCAAAATTTTATTGGTTTTGTTGATCGTTAGCGGTATGTTTTTGTATTTAAGTTCTGCATGCTATGCACAATCCCCCTGGATACAGAAAGCGGACATGTTGAATAAAAGAAAAGATCATGCTCTGTGTGAGATGGACGGGAAAATCTATGCATTCGGGGGAATCGATTGGAACAATGTCAACGCAACCGATAACGCGTTTACATCAATGGAAGTTTATGATCCGGTACAGGATACATGGACAGCTAAGGCCGAAATGGGAACAAAACGATGCAATTTCCCCGCCTGTGTCTATCAGGGAAAGATCCTGGCTGTCGGCGGCAGCCGGAGTTTATATTGGAATCCCGTTAATACAATTGAAGAATACGATCCTCTAACCGATACTTGGACGACTTTAACGGAACTGCCAATCCCCAGGCTCGGTCTTGCCGCATCTTTAGTCAATGGTAAAATAGTTGTGATCGGAGGTTCTGCGGATATTTCTACAAATCCTTTTTCTGAAGTTGATGTCTATGATCTGGAGACGGACACCTGGACATCGGCCGCTGTCATGCCCACACCGAGAAATAATTTGTCATCGGCCGTATTGGATGGGGAAATATATGCTATCGGTGGTATGTTGGGGGTACAGAGAGGTGAATTAGGAGAAACCACAGTCGAAGCGTATGATCCGGAGACAGATACCTGGACAACAAAAGCGCCCCTGATTACGCCTAGAAAGTATTTCATGGCCTGTACACTGAACGGCAAGATCTATGTATTCGGCGGTGCCAGCGGTTATTGTGAAGGCATTTTATCGAGTGTGGAGGAGTATGATCCGGTCACCAATACCTGGAAGGAAGGTACCGATGCGCCCAGAATATTGGGTGCGGCGGGCGTGGCCTCATCATCAAATGGAATCATTTATATCAGTGGTGGGAATATCGCAGCCTGTCCCCCGACAGTAGTCAAATCGGTGTACACGTATAATCCAGAACATGACTTGTTTCTATTGATTGAAAATATCAGCGTTGATAAAAGTTTTGCGAACGCGGGCATCGATAGTGTTTGTATTACCGCTAAAATAAGTGATCCAACAGGGGTCACGCTTCTGGCAGAGATTGAAGCACCGGATCAAACACCTGTTGACAGCCTGCAGCTCTTTGATGGTGGAGGCCATAATGACGGAAATGCAGGCGACAGCCTGTTTGCAAATGTCTGGCCAATAAGCTCTGCCGAAGAACAGAATTATTATGTGGATTTACACATGACACGGATTGATACGGATACAGTCATTCAACAAATGGATAATATAGCTATATTTACAACAATCGGACCTGTAGTTTTTGACAGTTACACTTTCTCCTCTTCGGATACAGAACCCAATCCGGGTGATCGTTTAAAAATAAAATTAACACTGAAAAATAAAGGTGCAACAGCTTCAGCAACAGACATCGAAGCGAGATTAATCGGTCCTGACACATTGGTAAACATTGTTACGCCGAATCGAACCTACGACGATATTGCACCCGGGGAAATAGTTCAATGTAACACTTCTTATACGTTAGATATTTCTGAAGATTTTCCTGTTGACACAGAGATTCCGTTTGAATTGGAAATCAGTAGTAATGGTTATGTATTTTGGACAGATGCATTTGTTATCTCACAAACAGCTGTCCCGGATGAACAGAATAACATTCCCAGAGCATTTGCTTTAAAACAGAACTATCCCAATCCATTCAATCCAAAGACAGTCATCAGTTATCAGTTACCAGTTCACAGTCTGGTGGAACTCAAAATTTTCGATCTATTAGGCAGAGAAATCGCAACATTGGTCAATGAAGAGAAAGAACCTGGTGAATATGCGTTTGAATGGAACGACAAAGGACTGCCCAGCGGGATTTATTTCTATCATTTGGAAGCCCAGTCATCACATGCTGATCAATTGTTCCATCAGACTAGAAAAATGGTCGTATTAAAATAGTATCAATTTGGGAACGTGTCATGTCAAATCGACGTGCACAATTTCTTTTACTCATTATTATCTGGCTATCACCAGCCCTAAGTGTTTCCGGGATTGAAGGAAAAAACAACCATTCCCATCACATTCAGACGAGGGATCCTGCCATCATGAATGGTGTATCCATTCCCTCTGGTTACCCTCGTGTGAAAATCACAATCAATGACAATCCCGAGACAGGATACATCTTCTTAAACACGAGCTGGGGCAGCCATCCAAACTATAATATGATTTTAGACAATACTGGAGCGCCTGTCTGGTACCACCGTGCGCAGGATAGTCAAGAGATTCGGCAGGATTTAAAGGTACAGCCTGACGGCAGAATCACACAAATGATTGACCGGGGTAATAGAGACCGCCTGTTTATTGCCATGGATTCTACGTACACAGTCGTGGATACGTTTAAAGCACCGTATGGATTTAAGACCAATGAACATGATTTGAAGATTCTGCCCAATGGCCACTATCTGATCATCGCGGAAAAAGATACGTTGATGGACTTAGGCGGGCTCATCCCGGGACAAATTATGGGCGTTGTCCAGGGTAATTATCTGATTGAAATGGATGTGAACGACAATCCGGTTTTCATCTGGAACTGCTTTGATCATTTCACTTTGCAGGATGTGGTCGATAAAGAACTCCTGACGGGCTCACCAATTGATTTTGCGCATATGAATTCAGTGGATGTGGATCTTGACGGACACTTTTTAATCTCAAGCCGAAATTTGAGCGAGATCACTAAAATCAACCGCCAGACCGGAGAGATCATCTGGCGGCTTGGTGGTAAGAATGATGACTTCCGTTGGGTGAATGATGCGCGTCACATCTCATGCCAGCATGACATTCGTGTTTTGCCCAATGGCAATTATACTGTATTTGACAATGGAAACTACCATGATCCCCCACTATCACGCGCCCTGGAGTTATCAGTGAATACCAACAACTGGACTGTGACCAAGGTCTGGGAATTTCGGAATAAACCGGATCATTATTCATGGTTGATGGGTAATGTGCAGAGGCTTCCCAACGGAAATACGCTCGTCAACTGGGCCGATTATTATCTTCCCAAACTCACAGAGGTGAGACCCGATAAGTCTAAAGCCTTTGAAATGGATTTTTTAGGGAAACATTGGTCTTATCGCACGTTTCGTTTTCCGTGGTCGGGTAAGGCAGCCGTACCCTATCTTTTAATTCAACCGTATGCGGATTATATTACACTGCTCTTTAATAAATTCGGTGATTCAGATGTATCAGAGTACCGGATTTATGGCGGAATGTTTCCTCATCCAACCACTCAGATTGCCACTGCCACAGAGCCATTCGTGCATCTGAGCACTGAACTATACAATAATGCCATCAATTATTTCAGGGTGACAGCTGTGAATTCAAAGAACCAAGAAAGTGATTTTTCCAATGAGGAAATGGTGTATGTCAACTTTACTCCCCCGGAGGGAAATCTTGTGAAAAACGGGGATTTTTCAAAAGGAATCGATCACTGGATGTGGTCAAGTGATCCTTACTCTGCGACCTGGAGTATTGATAATGGCATATTCCATTTTAACATCAACCGTAGTGATGAAAATAGTAATAGTATTAGCTTAATGCAGTTTGGAATACAGCTTGTTTATGGTGAAAGTTATATTTTTGAATTTGATGCCTGGGCCGAGGCTGACAGGACCATTGAAGCTAAAGTAGCTCAGGGTCAAGAACCATATATCAATTACGGCCAGATCGGATATTCTTATGTTACAACTGAAATACAACATTTTGTTTATACTTTTGATATGGAGCACATCACGGACAGCAATGCAAAGATTGAAATCAATGCAGGACAATCAAACAGTGATGTTTATATAGACAACATATACTTGAGAGAGATTGTTAAGGAGAGTGTAGATGACAAGAAATCAAATATTTCTTCTGAATATAGGCTCAGTAGTAACTATCCCAATCCCTTTAATCCATCCACAACGATCAATTATCAATTACCCGTAACCAGTGAAGTGGAGTTAAGCATCTATAACCTACTGGGTCAGAAAATCATCACATTGGTGTCGGAAAAGCAGGCGGCCGGGGCTTACACAATCGAATGGCATGCAAAGGATGTCCCCAGTGGGATTTACCTGTATCGATTAAAAGCCAGGGATCCTTCGTCAAGCTCAGGACAGGGATTTACAGAAACGAGAAAGATGGTCTTACAAAAGTAAATCAGATAAAAAGAGGGAAAATGCGAATACGTTATTTATGTGTTGCGAACATCCTGTTTTGTTTAGGATTGGTTCGATTTTCGTATGGACAGCCAGAAACGCTGTGGACCAAAACCTTTGGGGGAAGTGATTACGATTGGGGTAGTGCCGTTCAGCAGACCACCGATGGCGGGTACATTGTAGCTGGACAAATAAATGGTGGAGTATACGTGCACGATTATACAAAAGGTTGTTTGATAAAAACTGGTATCAATGGTGATATCCAATGGATGAAAATGGATACTCTCTCTACCAGTAACTATAACACTGGTTACTATTCCGTTCAGCAGACCTCAGATGGCGGATATATCATTGCGGCTTCTGATGCTAGCCTAATCAAAACCGATGTCAATGGTGATACAATGTGGACCAAGACATTTGGAGAAAATGATTGGTGTAGCGATGTTCAGCAGACCATCGATGACGGGTATATCATAACTGGAATAAGAGGTTTATGGGGTGCTGAAGATAGAGGAGATGTTTTGTTAATCAAAACCAATGCCAACGGTGATACAATGTGGACCAAGATATTTGGAGGAAGTAGCGGCGATTGGGGCAGTGCCGTTCAGCAGACCACAGATGGCGGGTATATTATAACCGGATCGACAGATTCTTTTGGTGCTGGTGGTGATGTATGGTTAATCAAAACCGATGCCAATGGTGATACAATGTGGACCAAAACTTTTGGGGGAAGTAATGGCGATGGGAGCAGTGCCGTTCAGCAGACCACTGATGACGGTTATATTATAACCGGAACGACAGGTTCGTTTGGTGCTGGTGATGGTGATGTATGGTTAATCAAAACAGATGCCAACGGAGATACAATGTGGACCAAGACATTTGGAGGAACGAAAGACGACGAGGGAGTATCTGTTCAGCAGACTACCGATGGCGGGTATATTATTGTCGGAAGCACTGAAAGTTTTGGTGCAGGAGGTGTTGATGTATGGTTAATCAAAACCGATACCAACGGCGATGAAATTTGGTCAAAAACCTTTGGGGGAAGTGAAGGTGACGTCGGCAACGATGTTCAGCAGACCACCGATGGTGGGTATATTATAACCGGATCGACATCGTCTTTCAGTGCTGGTGGTGCAGATATTTGGTTGATAAAAGTCGATGCAGATCCACCGTTAGGTATTGAGAATCCAAGTGCATATATAAACAATTACTACTTATATAATAACTATCCCAACCCGTTCAATCCAACCACAACAATCCGGTTTGATTTGCCAAAATCCTCTTTTGTTACACTGAAAATCTTCGATACCCTCGGCAGGGAAATCACCACACTGATCAATGAAAAAAGACCTGCCGGTGAATATACAGTAGAATGGAATGGCAAAGGACTGCCCAGCGGGATTTATCTATATTGCTTGAAAGCCGGAGAATTCACAGAGACGAGAAAACTAATTTTGCAGAAATAGTTGGGTTGTCAGGAAATCCAATGATTAGGTGGTCTGGACGAGGAATGTGTTGTCTGCAGGAGCATGACATGCTATATTCCTGCATTTGAACAATTGAGGCAACCAGTTTTATTGTTTTCGTTTTATATTAAAGGGAGCTGGCAATTGTCGAGGTAGTTATGTTCTGGGTTTAAAATTCATTACCGTTCAATATGAAAAAATACAAAATTAATGATTTTATACTGAAAAATACTTGCATTATTTTGTTCATATCGATATTATTAATCATCAAGACAAATCAATTGAATTAGACATCTCAACCTGATAACTGCATCTTCTGTCACAACATGATAATTATGTCTTCTTTTCTGTGTTGAGCTGGTTTTCTGTCTTAGCGACTAACTGAAATTAAAGGTATAATTTGTTGATCTGTTCTCAGTTCCAACGTCTTGAAAAGAAATATTGTCTCTGTTTCCTCATAACTCGAGGTAATGATCGTTACCTTCAATATTTGCATAAAGGGAGAACATAATGAAGTACGCGATCAAATATGGATTTCCATTCAACCTAATGATATTTGTCCTGGTATCCAATTTATCGGCTTTCACAGTTACACTGACCATCAATATCTCACCTTCAGGTACAGGGACGACCAGCCCTTCTGCCGGGACGCACACCTATACCTATTTAAAAGGCGGAACGCTTGTCAATCTGGATGCGACTCCCGCATCAGACTATAAATTCGTAAACTGGACCGGCAATGTGAATGATCCGAACAACGCCAGCACATATATTATTTTAAACAGCAATGAAACGGTTACAGCCAATTTTCAGGCATTGGCGAACTATATGGTGACTGTCACGACCAACCAAGCCGACAAGAGCTGGGTCAAATTCGTTGTAGATGGTTCGCAATATTCCAATTCAAGAACAGAAACGTGGCAGGAAACATCACAGCATACGCTTTCCGTCAGTTCACCACAGTATGCATTAGATGCAAGTGCCAAAGTATCTTTCCAAAACTGGAACAAAGGCTGGACAACCCCATCTGTCACCTATGAGGTGCCCGCTTACCATGATTATGTGCAGGCTAATTTTCTTCTGTATTACGAAATGAATATATCAGAAAATGATATTACCCGCGGGTACGCGGGTGCATATCCGAGCCATTTCGATAGATTATATCTGGAAGGCAGTGTCGTGAGTATCTCAGCAGTGGCGTATTGGGGTTATGAATTTGTCGGATGGGAAGGGGATTATACCGGTTCCGAAAATCCTGTTGATATTATCATGAACGAACCAAAAAACATCACTGCCATTTTTGTCCCGTCCATGCATAATATTACGGTCAGAACCGAGCCGGTTCAAAATACGGAACTGCGCTTCTTCATGAACGGCTCCTCTTGTTGGGGAGAAGTGACAGGAAGTTTCCAAACAGGGACCACGGTTGAACTCATCACAGAATCTTTGCAGGAAATGTCAGTTCCTATCCGCTATTATTTTCAATACTGGTCTTATGGCAGTGGCAGCCAGTCAACAAGTCCCGAATTTGATTACGCAGTCTCAGATCATGATGATGTGATCACAGCCCATTTTTCTCCAGAGTATGGCATTGCCTCAAGTATTGTTCCTAGCGGCTCAGGGATTCTTGATTTTGAACCAATCAATGAGGGAGGGTATACTCCGGGTACAGTCGTGACCATTACTGCGATTCCCAAGCCTGGCTATACATTTACCGGCTGGTCAGGGGATACATACAGTACGGATAATCCCCTTGTGTGGACCATGAATGATTATCTCCTGATTACCGCCAATTTCTCTCCTATTCCAGATTATACGCTAACCATGGCAGTGAATCCATCTGGCGGCGGAACCACCCAGCCGTCAATCGGAGCGCATATCTACCCTGCCGGATCGGTTGTTGAAATTAGAGCCTATCCGTTAAGTGGTTATCAGTTTGACCATTGGGACGGGAATGTGGAGAACCCGGCTTCATCGTCCACAACGATCATCATGTACAGCGATAAAACCGTTATCGCTCAATTTAAGTCCGTGCCTACCACTGCAATCACCATGACAACCAATTTCCCTGAAAAAAGCGAGGTTCAATATCATGTGAATTCAGAATCCTGGTGGGGACCTCATACGTTTTACTGGCCTCCCGGTTCTTCTCAATCTCTTTCTGCAGACAGTATTATTGGATGGGGAGGCATGCGTTATGTTTTTCAATCATGGAGCCATGGTCAGCCTCGTGAACATATTTATACAGTTCCGTCCAGTGTCGTTACCTTGACCGCCAATTTTATGGATGAATATTCACTGAATCTTTCTGTGGATCCTGAGGGCAGCGGTACCATTGACCTGAATCCCGCAGGGGGATGGTACGGCTTGAACGATGAAGTTATTTTAACAGCCAACGCCAACCAAGGATATATTTTTAAAAACTGGCTGGATGGATTAACCGGATCGGAAAATCCGGCTACGCTGACCATGGATTATTGGAAACATGTCATCGCGGTCTTTGATACCAGTATCACTGTTGTTGAATCTGAGGAAGTCAGGATATTCAATGATTTTATTCTTATGCAAAACTATCCCAATCCGTTCAATCCTACCACAACAATACGATTTGATTTACCAAAATCATCATTCGTCACACTGAAAATCTATAACCTGCTCGGAAAAGAAATTGCCACACTTGTTAATGGAAAAAGACCTGCTGGAGAACATGCGGTCGAATGGAATGGCAAGGGATTGCCTAACGGGATCTATCTATATCACTTAAGAGCCGGTGATTTTGTGGAAACGAGAAAACTGATTTTGCAGAAGTAAAGTTCTTCTTTATTATTGTCATTTCGAAGGAGCCCCGATTTTTGAGTAATTATGTATAAATGGAAATCGGGAAAAATGAGAAATCTAATAGTATCAAGTGATACAAGATCTCTCAGTCGTTCCACTCCTTCGATATAACAAATCGTGTAGAAGATTACCATATCATTTCCTCTAAAAACCACTTGACATTTTCAACACGAATGTGTAACTATAACCTATTCAACTTTAGGGTCAGTGATGTATTCTTCAACTCATGGTATTTTGTCGAAGTTGAAAAATATCTTTGACAGCAAGAATAGGAAAAATATGAACATGCAAAATATACGTTTCCATGGAATGCTTCTGTCATGGCTTCTGGTACTGGCTTTTATACATACCGCACAAGCGGATATCAAGCTGCCGGCCATTATCGGTAATAACATGGTTATCCAGCAAGGAGTCAAAGCCCATGTATGGGGCTGGGCTGAACAAGGAGAAATTGTGTCCGTAACAATGGCCGGTCAATCCGCAATGGATACGACGGATGCTGAAGGTCAATGGAAAGTGCAGATCGGGCCATTTACAGCCGGTGGCCCTCATGAGATGGTGATTTCCGGGAAGAACATGGTTGTTCTTCAGAATGTTCTTGTCGGTGAAGTGTGGGTAGCTTCTGGTCAATCCAACATGGAATGGATGCTGCAAAATTCGGCAAACGGTACCGAGGAGGTTTCCAATGCAAACTACCCGCAAATTCGCCTCTTCACTCTGACCAAAGCCATATCCCTGACACCACAGGAAGATGTAGTCGGACACTGGACCGTTTGCACACCTGAAGCAGCCAGATCGTTCTCAGCCGTTGCCTATTTTTTCGGTCGGGAGCTGAATCAGAAACTGGATGTTCCCATTGGTTTGATCCATTCATCATGGGGCGGTACTGCAGCTGAAGCGTGGACCAGCCGTGAAACGCTTGCGTCGTACAAAGAACTGAAACCGCTGGTAGATAGTTTGGAACAGGCACTCCATTATCTGCCGGAAGCTTTGGCCCAATACAAAAAAGTCCGTACCGAGTGGGAAAAAAAGAATTTCCTGCAGGATCCGGGAAACAAGGGACTGGAACTCGGCTATGCACAGGTTGATTACTCCGAGAAAGATTGGGAGCTCATGGATCTGCCGCGGACATGGGAGCCGGCAGGTCTGCTCATAGACGGCGTCGTCTGGTTCCGGAAAGTCGTGAACATTCCTGAAACCTGGGCGGGCAAAGATCTAAAGCTTTCACTGGGTCCTATCGACGACTGTGACGACACCTATTTCAACGGAGTGCAGATTGGGCATACTGGACTGGAAACATTGAACTGCTATACTGTTCCCAGAGTTTATCCGGTTCCGGATTCAATCGTGCGAACAGGCCGCAATGTCATTGCGGTCCGGGCGTTCGATCATACCGGAGACGGTGGATTCACCGGTTTGCCAATGGATATGTCACTTTCACTTCCCGACCTGGACTCCATAGCACTTGCCGGTGAATGGCATTACAAAATTGAGATGGCCGTCGAACCGGTTCAGGTCGACTGGTCCTCCGCACCTGCCATGCCGCTGGGAGGAGGAAATCCGAGCACGCCGACTGTCCTGTACAACGCCATGATCGCGCCTCTGGTGCCATATACGATCCGCGGTGTAATCTGGTATCAGGGCGAATCCAACGACACCCGTGCCCGTCAGTACCAAACACTTTTTCCTGCCCTGATCCGAAACTGGCGTGCCGCATGGGGCGAGGGAAACTTTCCATTCTTATATGTACAACTTGCGAATTACATAGCAAGAAAACCGGAACCGTCTGAAAGCAACTGGGCAGAATTGCGTGAAGCACAATTCATGACACTCCATGAACCTGAAACAGGAATGGCGGTGATTATCGATATCGGGGAAGCAGAAAACATCCACCCCAAGAACAAGCAGGATGTTGGACATCGCCTAGCCCTCTGGGCACTGGCCAAAACCTACAATCGGAACGTTGAATTCTCCGGACCGCTCTATAAATCGTACAAGATCAAAGGCAATAAAATACGGGTAAGTTTCTCCCACGCCGAAGGGCTACAAACCGGAGACGGTGGTAAGGTCAGGGGATTTTCAATAGCGGGGTCCGACGGAAAATTTTTCTGGGCGGATGCGAAAATCAAAGGGGATAAGATCCTTGTATGGAGCGATCAGGTGAAAAAGCCTGCAGCAGTCCGGTATGCATGGGCGGACAATCCGGATGTGAACCTATACAACAGAGCAGGACTCCCCGCTTCACCCTTCAGGACGGATAGTCAACCTTAATCAAACCGGGGTTGGAGCAAAATAAAAAATATGATCCGACAAAAGCTATAAAATACTCAATGAACGCTGTCCAACTGCGAACTTTAGTGACCGGAATGTTTTATCTCTTTATCTTTCTTTCCGGAATCTGGTTGAATCGATCCGGCAAGCCGTACAACGGGATCATTCTGACGATCCACAAACTAATCTCACTGGGAACCATTGTTTTTCTTGCAATCACCATTCGCCGGATCTTTCAAACCTCTGCGTTAAGCACAGTTGAAATAATCGTCACTATCATCACAGGCCTGTTCTTCCTTGGCACCATGATTACCGGTGGTATGCTGAGCGTCCGTAGACCCATGCCGAAAGTGGTTTTCAAACTGCATCGAATCACACCGCTTTTGACCGTGCTTTCCACGGCTGTTATGTTATACCTCCTGTTGGGGTGTAAATCGTGAAATTGAAAAAATATCTGTACAACCTCTCCGGACCTTTCCTATTCGATGCTTAACAACAGGAAAATTCAGAGCGATTCAATTTACCTTCATCACATTAAAAAGAGCATTTGGAGATATGCTAAAAAAATATAATCATAAGATACTGCTCATTTTTGCCTTAATCCTATTGATGAGCAAACATGTGAATTCAAACTGGCGAAAGGTTGAGGAGGTTGTCGGAAGCAGTTGCATTTTATCTTTCGAAAACATCATTTTGGTTGGTAGCGATAATGGCATTTATCGTTCATTCGACAACGGGTCGAACTGGTCGCACGATCCCATTGATAAACAATATCCTACCATAACTGATTTGTGTAAAAACGAAAATTATATTTTCGCCGGAACCTACAATGGTGTTTATACATCTACAGATACTGGGAAAAACTGGATTAGTTTGGGACCACCCGTCTCTATATTATCGGTTTATGCTAAGGATTCCATCGTATTGGCTTGTATGCACGGCGGAGGATTATATCGATCAGAAAACAATGGTCAATCCTGGACAGAAATCGATGGGAATCATTATTACTCCTATCTGCTTCATGACAATAAGATTTTTGCAGGAACATTCACGGGAATCTATGTCTCAATTGACAACGGATTGACCTGGGATTTTGCAGCTCTGCCCAACAGAATCACAACCTCCCTTTCAAAGAATAACAGCTATTTTTTCGCCGTGAATTATACCTACGGGATATACAGATCGGACGACTATGGCATATCATGGGTAGAATCCAATCAAGGTCTTCCTCTCGATGATTTGCATCCTTACACAGTATTTGCCAAAGATAACCTGATTTTTGCAGGATTCACATCCAATAAAATCTATTTATCGACAGACAATGGTGGGAATTGGAAGGATTTTAGTGACGGAATCGATATTGACGAAGAGACCTATCATGTGAAATTTGCAATCAGTGGGAACAAAATTTTCGTAAGCTTTCTCTACAACAGCCTGTGGTATGATGATCTTTCTCAAATGATCAATGTATCAGCAATAAACAGCCAGGTACCCGAAAGTTTCGTTTTACATCAAAACTATCCGAATCCATTCAATCCGAAAACAACAATCGTTTTTGAACTGCCAAAGGTTTCAGAAGTTAAAATAAACATTTTAAATTTAAATAGTCAGCTTGTTGCAGAAATTCTCAACGGCAGAAAGAAGGCCGGTCTTCATTCCGCAACCTGGGATGCGTCTAATCATTCTGCAGGGATTTATTTGATCAAGATGACTGCCGGTGATTTCATCCAAACAAAAAAATGTATTCTTCTAAAATAAATTGAATCCTCCTGGAATTTTTCCTCGGAATAATTAGGTGAACAATTTTTATACTGTCATTTCTGAAAATCAAGTGGATTTTTGCAAACCATCCTGTTACATTTACTCTACTTGTTTCAGGAAAGCAATCTCCAAGAAAGACAGATCGACCAAGATACCCATCCTAGTCGGAAGATTAACAGAATATCCTCCTGAAGTGTGTTGATTCTTTCCCGGGATGTAATTGGTCAGGTTTTCAAAAACCTGTTTTTCCAAATGCATTCTGTGGATCACGATAAAATCTTGCATGTTGTATTTTTGTGTCTTCCATTATCACTAAAAAGAAAGGATGACAGTTTATGTCTCAGCTCCCTTCCATACCCAGCTGGGACGCACTCCACCCAAGTATATCTCATTTCCCGATCGTGCTTCTTCTGGTGACGCCTGTTCTTATTCTCATCGGGCTGCTTTCGCCAAAACAACGGTCAAGTCTATTATCACTGGCACTGTGGGTATCTATTTATCCGCTTCAACCGGTGATGCGGCAAAAGAATTCGTTTCCAAAACACCTGAAATTACCGAGGCACTCGAAAAACATGAGAGTCTGGGCTCAATTGCGCGTGTGGTCTTTACGATATTAACGGTATTTTTCGCCGCGCTTCAATATCATCCTAAACTGCTCAAAAGACAGCTCAGCCCAATGGCGTCGATGATGTTCTATATTTCCTTTCTGCTTATCTATACTACAGCAGCATTACTTCTTTATAACACAGCACATTCGGGTGGCCTGCTCGTCCACAAACTGGGAGTCCACGCAAATATCTTTTAACCCTCCCGGATTTAATCCATGACGTAAAAAACAGTGACGATTGAAAATTAAGTGGATTTTTACAAGCGATCTTGTTAAATTTATTTATGGGTGTAGATATAAAATTGTCTTTGCGAGGATCCTGCTTTCCCGGAATACAACCTATCCCGAAATAGCTTAGGTAAAGCAATCTCTATGAATTTTAAGATTGTTACTTATACCAAGACGAAATCGCAACGACAATACTCTTTTAGATTTAGAATTACACTCTTAAATAATTCTGCATCTTCGGCACTGGACTGAATTTTCTTGATAAATCGTTCGCACCAAAATACATATCGAAATCTCTATAAGTAATAAATGAGACTATGATAGCCAATAACAATTAAACAGGTTGCCTCAGTTGAAAAAAAGTATACATCGCATGAAGAGAATCGTTTTACTCGTTGAAACTTCGCGCGAGTTTGGAAGACAATTAATCATGGGAATTGCCCGCTATTCGAGATTCCATGGTCCGTGGTCTTTTTATAAAGAGCAAATCGGGTTAAAGTCTTCCATCCCCCATTTGACCAGCTGGAAACCGGACGGTATCATCATGCGCGATTCGCTGATCAAGAATGAATTGATCGATCTCAAAATACCGACCATTCTGGTTCAGCACGATTCGGCATTCTCGGACAGATTGCCTGTCGTTATTACAGATTCAAAATCAATCGCGAAAATGGCAAGCGATCATTTTATCGAAAGGGGATTTAAGAATTTTGCGTTCTGCGGATTCGATCATTATGAATGGTCAAATAACCGCAAACACTACTTTTGTCATCATAATGCCGAAGCCGGTTTTGAGACACATATATATCATTCGCCAAGAAAAAAGAAAATTATTGATTGGGAAATTGAGCAGCGGCATGTTTGCGATTGGCTGAAAACCGTGCCAAAACCTGTTGGATTGCTGGCCTGTAATGACGACCGGGGGCAGCATATTCTTGAGGTCTGCAAGCGGCTCGGTTTTAGAGTACCGGAGGATGTTGCTGTGATCGGTGTCGACAACGATCCGATGATTTGCGACATCGGGGATCCTCCACTGACCAGCATAGCCCTCAATGTCGAGTCCGCCGGATACGAAGCTGCCAAATTACTGGATCAAATGATCAACCATCAGAAGATAAAGGGACAACAAATCAATGTCTCTCCGACACATATCGTTCAACGGCAGTCAACCGATCTGCTTGCGGTCGATGATCCGGAAGTCGCCGTGGCCATTCGTTTTATCAAAGAAAATGCAAAAAACAAGATACTCGTCAAGGATGTCGTCAAAACCACCCGAATCAGCCGACGCGCTCTGGAACAAAGGTTCAGAAAAACCGTTCATCGATCCATTTATGATGAAATCCGACAGGTCCGTGTTGAATGGATTTCCAAACTGCTGATTGAAACCGACCTCCCGATTTCCCATATTTCTTCCCTGTTTAATTTTACGGATGTCGAACATATTTCTCGGTATTTCAAAAAGGAAAAGGGAATCGGTTTGCGTGAATTCCGAAAGCTACATCAACCACGTTGATATCTTTCCTCTTCGTAATCAGGTTAAGCCTGAAATAGATTAATTGCTACTTAAAAAAACCTATACAAATAGTCAACCTATTATAGGTAACTTTGATAAAATATGATCATTTTGACATTTGCGCAATCTGGTTAGAAAAAAGTTCAAAGTGGCTTTGATTCTACTCATAAAACCATTATTATTTTAGTACACCATTAGACAATGAAAATCTCGCAGGGAAATATATTTTGATCGATTAAAAGTTGGGAACTTTGAATACAAAGTAACTCATTTTATCGAAATTAGTGAAGCAAGTAATAATTAATGACGAAGCGAATCACAATCCGTATCGTGTATTAGAAATTTAATTAATAGATTATAATTATTTTTCAAAGCATCACCAAGCGTATGAATGTTTCTTATTATCCTGCTTCAGAATATATAATTCAGGAAAGAAGAATTCATAGAAATAGCACTGCTTTCAATTTTATTAATTGTGGATATTATATATATGATTTAAAAGTCGAAAAAAAATGAGAATGAGTTTGATATTTTTCATTGTAGAGATTGACCTTAGTATGTTTTGTATTTATTATACCTTAAATCATTCAAATATTTTTTGGGGAGGAAATGAACATGAGAGAAATGTTTAAAAAAATCATGCTGTTCGCATTGTTTGCAGTGATATTATTTTACTTGCCGCTCTGGTCCGGTACGACCGGAAAAATTGCAGGTACCGTAATCGACAAATCGACAGGAGACCCTTTGCCCGGGGCCAATGTGCTTGTCATGGGAACCGTATTGGGAGCTGCCGCCGATATAAGTGGTAATTATACGATTCTGTATGTTCCTCCAGGTGTTTATACTATGAAGGTGTCCGTGATCGGTTATACGGAAGTGGTTGTGACTGATGTACGTGTGCGAATCGATCAAACCGCCCGTGTCGATGTGGATCTCGAAATGGAGGCCATTGAAGGCGAAATAGTAACCATAGTGGCAGAGAAGAATATTATCAAGAAAGATGTTGCCACGAGCGTGGTGGCGGTCACCAATCAGGAAATTGAAGAATTGCCTGTTTCCAATGTGGCAAATGTGGTCGGATTGCAGGCTGGAATTCAAAATGGGTTGGAAATTCGTGGCGGTGGTTCTGATGAAGCGCTTGTCCTAATGGATGGTGTGATGTTGCGTGATCCCCGGAATAACCAGCCTGTTTCAGGAATAGCGCTCAGCGCTATCAAAGAGATATCTATTGAAAGGGGTGGATTCAATGCAGAATACGGACAGGTACGTTCCGGAATTGTCAATGTTGTAACAAGAGAGGGAAGTAAAAAAAACTATCACGGAAGTGTCGAGCTTAAATACAGTCCGCCTCATGCCAAATATTTTGGCATTTCTCCCTTTGACAAAAATTCATTCTGGCTTAAACCCTATTTTGATGATGATGTCTGTTGGACCGGTACGGACAATGGCGCATGGGATGTGTATACGCAGCGACAGTACTTTGGTTTTGAAGGCTGGAATGCCGTATCTGAGCGATTGATGACAGACAACGATCCAACCAATAATTTATCCCCCCAGGGCGCACAGCGTGTCTTAATGTGGGAAACCCGAAAAGAACCAGCTTATAATCAACCAGATTATAATATTGATGCAGGATTTGGCGGTCCTGTGCCTTTTGTTTACAAGGCTCTGGGTAATTTAAGGTTTTTTACATCATTTCGGAGATATCGTGAAATGCTGGTGGTTCCATTAAGTCGCGATGATTACGTCGAATATGATTGGACTTTGAAATTGACTTCTGATATCAGTCCTTCAAAAAAACTGTTAATTTCTGCAGTAACCGGAAAACAATACACCATGCAGCAAAATTGGTCCTATAATTATCTACGTACTCCGGAAACAATTGCCAGTTTGATGGAGGATCGCGCGGGGACACTGTTCGGGACAGGCGTTTTTAGTCTGACTGATATCGGTCACAAAAGTATATCTGCAAAATTTACCAACATGCTGAATAAAGAAACCTATTATGAAGTTTCGCTCGAACATTTCATCCGCGATTATTATTCGCGGCCACCTGCGCACAGAGATATCACTCTGTACGAAATATTACCGGGATATTTTACAGATGAAGCGCCTTTAGGATATAGTAATGCAAATCTGTCCGGCATAACCGGTATGATATTTGGCGGCCACAATTGTAAAAGACGCGATAATACCCGAGCTTCTGCAACCACATTCAAGGCCGATCTGACAAGCCAGATTAATTTCAGCAATCTGGTTAAAACGGGATTTGAATCTGTATATAATGATATTGATTTTGATTACGGGATTATATCCTCTTTCACTGAAAATATTTATGATGAGCGCATTCAACTGAAGGTCAATCCCATACGCAGTGCTTTTTATTTACAGGACAAACTGGAGACTAAGGGATTTATCATGAATGCTGGTTTGCGTTTGGATTACAGCAATTCCAACACCGATTGGTGGAATGTTGATCCGTATGACCAATCCTTCTTCTCTTCGCGTTATTCCAGCGACACATCCTTTGAAATGACTGAGAGTAAATCCCAATGGCAGTTAAGTCCCCGACTCGGGATTTCCCATCCCATTACCGAAAATTCAAAGCTCTTTTTTAATTATGGTCATTTTAAACAGATGCCATCCTATCAAACCCTGTTCCAGGTTGCGCGGGCAACAAACGGAAGTTTGTCAGGTTTGGGTGATCCAAACCTGATTCTGGCCAAAACAATTTCTTATGAATTGGGATATGATCATACGTTTTTGAATCATTTTCTGTTACAGGTAGCAGCATTCTATCATGATATTTTCGATCAGCAGAATACTACACTGTATACCTCTGTGGATGGTCTGGCATACAACAAAACAACCAGCAACAGTTATGAAGATATTCGTGGGTTCGAACTGACATTGCGTAAGAATCGTGGTTACTGGTGGACTTTCTTTGGGAATTATACCTATCAGGTTAGCACATCCGGACATTTTGGAAGCGCCGAGATGTATGAAGATCCTTCGGAACAAAAAAAGTATGACGAAGATACGGTGAACCTGTATCAGGAACGTCCAACCCCGAGTCCTTATGCCCGTGCCAATCTCTCTTTTTACACGCCAGATGATTTTGGTCCTGAGTGGCTGGGTATATATCCACTGGGCGGATATCTGTTGAATCTTCTGGTTGACTGGCGGGCAGGTGGTTGGCGAACCTGGGCCCCCCTGAATCCATCTGTACAAAATAACATTCAGGAAACCGATCATTTTAACGCCATTCTGCGATTCGGGAAAACTTTTCATTTTAATAAATTCAAAATACAGGTATTTGTAGATATCGATAATGTATTTAACTATCGTCGTATGTCTCTTACTAATTTTAGGGGAGAAGGTGGGGATTATGATCTTTATGTTGCCAGCCTGCACTTTCCGGAAAGCAATGCATACAACTGTATCCCCGGCAATGACCGCTTTGGTGATTATCGTAAGGATGGCGTTGAATACCAACCCATGTTTCCCAGAGGATCCATCAATTTTAATACGGATGATGGCGATCCGGGAGTTATTTACTACGACTTGAAAAATAGCCGATATGTCGAGTATGTTGAAATCGCACCGGGAGAATATGATTGGATGGATGTCGATAGTAGACGACTCTACCGCATTTTAAAAGATAAAGCCTATATAGACATGCCCAATTATTCATCATTTTCGTTTTTTAATCCTCGACAAATATATCTCGGGCTTCGGATATCGATGGATTTAAACTGAAACATATTTCAGAAAGGAATCAAATATGGTGGCACATAAATCAACTCAGATAAAAAATTGGCAGATGATATTCATTCCTCTGTTGATGCTCCTCAATGTTCAGGCACTGTTTGCCCAGGGAACATGGGGAGAAATTAAATGGCTTCGCGTCGGATCTTTACAATCTTTTTTCTCAGAACAAAATTCCGAAGTGGAAGGCATTGCAAGTAATGAACAAACGATCTGTATTGCCTGGCCAGCTCAATACAGTCTATTGATGTCAACCATGCGGTCCCGTGCGATGTGGCTGGGATGCAAGAATTATAATGATAAAAAGATAGGAACAGTCTTTACATATAAGGTCATCGGAACGGGTCCGAGAGCAGATGAAGATCTCTCCAAAATTGTTTTTATCCCTCCTGCAGAATTTAAACTTGTTGGAAAGTTTGTACATCCTATCGTGGTTGTGGACGGAGAGACAGCAACAATCAACACTTTGTATGATGTCCCGGATGAGATTGATGAAAACCTGCTTGCAGACCGGATGATCGTTGTCAAAACTCACACCTATCTCGGTGTGACCGTGACAAAGAAAATCCTGTCATTTACACAGCCCAATCATGATAATTATTTTATTTATGATTATGTTCTCAAGAATACAGGCATTGTCAGCCCTGATGGCGCTGTCGATGCGCAGACATTGAACGATTTTGTCTTCTATTTGGGTTATCGGTATACGTTTACCGAAGAAGCGGTTCCCGGTTATGGAGAAGGATGGTCTGCATGGAGTAGTTCCTGGGGCAAAAGCACAATTATAGGTGTCGTTGGTACCGATCCAACAGACCCTGATTTCAAATTCCGGGCACACTATGCATATTACGGCCCCCATTCAGAGAACCCTGTGGAAGATGACTGGGGCTGTCCCAATTATCTGGATGATGGTGTTCTGGGAGCTGCCCAATTCGCCGGTTCCGTTATCTTGCATGTGGATAAATCATCTCATGATCAGACAGATGATCTGTATCAACCATCCACGACTCATTTTCTTGAAACAGAAGATGCGACAGATCGAAATCCCAGCAGTTATGATGAGGTTTTAATGGCGAGACGGTATGCAATTATGACGATGGGACATGCCGAAAAAACACATGAGGAATTAGTGGGAGACGGTTTTGCCGATCAATATGGAACCAAGTATGGTGGATATCAAGCTGCAGAAGGTTATGGTCCCTATACACTGGAACCCGGAGACAGCATTCATATTGTTTTGGCACATGGTGTGGCAGGAATCAGCCGTGAAAAGAACCGCGTGGTTGGCGCTAACTGGCTTCAGTGGACCAATAAAACAGGAACGCCGGAACTGATCATGCCCGACGGCTCAACAACAACAGATTATAATGGCTATAAAAAAGCCTGGGTATTTTCCTGCAAAGATTCACTTTTCAAAATGTTTGAAAATGCCCAGTTAAATTATAATGAAAATTACGAAATTCCTCAACCGCCACCGCCGCCAAATGAATTTATTGTCCAGTCCGGAGGGGATCGTATTCAACTTTCCTGGTCAGACAATGCGATTTCCTGGCCTAATTTTGATGGGTATGTCATTTACCGTTCAGAAGGCAATGTTCTGGATCCCAAGACTGTTTATGAAAAGATCTGGGAATGCGATGCCTCCAATGTGGCTCATACATTTGACTATATTACAGCCATACGGGGATTTGATTATTACTACTACATTCAAACCAAAGACGACGGTTCAACCAATGATGTGGAATCGGGCAAACCCTTGGTCAGCAGTATGTTCTGGACCGTTACCAGCGTTCCTGCCAATTTAAAACGTCCGTCTGTTCCTGCCACACCGAAGGCTCCGGATGCTGACAGCAATTCCTGGAAATTGATGTCCTCGCAAGGCGAATGGATCTCCGGTTCTGAATACAGTCAGTTTGATGCTGTTTCTTACAACAATCTTGTTTATGTCTGTATTCAAGATTTATCCGGTGATTCTACTCTGATCACTCCGGATCTCA
>CAZIAH010000036.1:0-32195 GCA_964537715.1 uncultured bacterium
CATCAGGTTCGGACTTTGGATGGCCGATGTGTTGATGCTGATTTTATCCGCTCCGCTTTCCAAAAGCAAACGCGCATCCTCCCTGGTCCGGATGCCGCCGCCGACAGTCAGTGGAATGAACACGGTTTCTGCGGTTCGTCTCACCACATTGAGCATGATGTTGCGGCGCTCGTGCGAGGCCGTGATATCGAGAAATACGAGCTCATCGGCGCTTTGTTCGTCGTAATATTTGGCCTGCTCGACCGGATCACCGGCATCGATCAAGTCCACGAAATTCACTCCTTTGACAACCCGGCCGTCTTTGACATCGAGACAGGGGATAATGCGTTTGGCCAGCATGGTTTCAGGTTTCCTCAGTTTGAAATTTTTCAATCGCCGTTTTCAGGTCCAGTTTATTTTCGTAGAGCGCTCTTCCCGTAATGATTCCCTCGATTCCTTTATCCGATGCGTGGAAAATTTTTTCGCAGTCTTCAATGCTTCCCACACCGCCCGAGGCAATGATCGACAAACCGGTTACTTCCGCGATCTCTGTCATGACATCCGCATTGGGACCTGTGAGCATGCCGTCGGTGCGGATATCCGTCACGATGATTCTTGCCAGTCCCGCAATTTTCATTTTTTTTGCCAGATCCACCGCTTCCACGCCCGCGCCTTCAGTCCATCCGCTGATCATTACCTGCCGGTCGCGCACGTCGATGCCGGCGACAATAGCTTTGTTGCCGTACTTCCGGATCGCTTTTTCGACGATCTCTGGCTTTCTCACGGCAATCGAACCCAGAACAATTCTGCTGACACCGCGGTTGAGCCAGTAGCCGATCTGATCCATCGTGTGGATTCCGCCGCCCAGCTCGAATGGGATTGAAAGGGTCTCCGCAAGCTCGATGATCAATGCATCATTGATTCTGGATCGCCCAAAAGCCCCGTCCAGATCGACCACGTGAATCCACTTCGCCCCGTCCTCCTGATATTTTAGCGCGAATTGAACCGGATCGTCGGAATAGACTTTTGCCGTCTCTTCCCGTCCCTGCTGTAGACGAACGACTTTTTCCCCAAGAAGATCGATGGCAGGTATAATCAGCATCGAATTTCCTTACAATTGAACAAAATTTTCCAAAATCTTCAAACCCCATTTCTGGGATTTTTCCGGATGAAACTGGACTCCGAACAAATTTTCTTTCCAGATCGATGAAGTGAACGAGATGCCGTATTCGGTTTCTCCGGCAATCACCCTGCCGTCTTCCGACTGCACGAAATAGGAGTGGGCAAAGTAGTAAAAACTCTGATCCGGGATGTCCTCCCAGAGCGGCGAATCGTTTTTCTGATGCACCTGATTCCATCCGAGATGCGGCACCTTGTCCTCCGCGGGAAAACGAACCACGCTGCCTTTCAGGATCGAAAATCCCTTGGTTTCCGGATTTTCTTCGCTCGATTGAAACAGCATGTGCATCCCGAGACAGATGCCGAGAAAGAGTTTGTTTTTTTCAATAGCCTGGATCAGCGGTTCGACCAGATGCCGTGATTGGATCGCCTCGACGGCTTTACCGAACGCACCCACGCCGGGCAGAACGATTTTGTCCACTTGCTCGATAATTTTCGGATCTTCCGTTACCCGAACCTGCGCCCCGCTTTTTTCGAGTGCCTTGGAAACGCTTCGGATGTTGCCCGCACCGTAATTGATTACCGCGACCCTGTTCAAAGCACCCCCTTGGTCGAAGGAACCGATGTCTGATTCGGATCGATGGCCACGGCCTGTTTCAGTGCGCGCGCGAAGGATTTGAACAGCACTTCGATGGCATGGTGGGTGTTTTCCCCGCGGAGCAGATCGAGATGCAGGTTCATCTCTCCGGAATTGGCGACTGCACGGAAAAATTCGGGCAGCGATTCTCCTTGAAGATTCTCCACATTCTCCAGTTCCATGACCGACGTGAATACAAAATAGGGTCTGCCGCTCAAATCGACGGCGGTTCTGGCCAGTGCTTCGTCCATGGGACAGAGTGCCCATCCGAAGCGCTGAATCCCCATTTTTTCCCCCAACGCTTTTCGGATCGCTTCTCCCAGACACAGCCCCACATCCTCGACCGTGTGATGGTCATCGACGTGCAGATCGCCTCTGGCCTGAATTTTCAAATCCATGCCGCTGTGTCTGGACAGAGAATCGAGCATGTGGTCGAAAAAACCGATGCCGGTTTCGATTTCGGCCCGGCCTGTGCCGTCCAGGTCACAGCGAACGACAATTTCCGTTTCCTTGGTTTTTCTTGAGATTTCTCCGATACGTTTCATGGTTTTCTCCTTGAGAAATCAGACGATCACAAATCGGACATAACCTGTTTGAGTGCGTCGATGAAAATTTTATTTTCTTCGGGTTTGCCCACAGTCACCCGCAAACAGTTTTTCAACAGCGGATGGTTTTCGACTTGACGAATCAGTACGCCCTGTGATTTCAATCTATTGAATATAGAAAGAGCGTCCGTTGTTTTGATCAAAATAAAATTCGCATCGCTCGAGATCGGCGTGATTTGGGGAATCCGCTCGAGTTCCTCAAATAAAAGATCTCTCTCATCGACAATTTTTTGTATATGAGAATCGACCCAATCCGAATGGTTCAGCAAAATCAGAGCCGCGGTCCGGCTGAACAAATTGAGGTTATACGGGACGCACACTTTTTGAATTTCAGAAAGAAGCGCCGGATTTCCCAGAAGGTAACCGACTCTCAATCCCGCCATACCGAATGCCTTGGAAAAAGTGCGGAGCACGAGTAGATTGGGATATGCTTTTAGCATGGGGACGGCACTGCTCCCGTGGAATTCGCCGTACGCTTCATCCCAGAGCACCAGACCGGGAGTTTCTTCGAGCAGTCGTTTCAAAAAGTAAAAATCCGTTGTCCGCCCCGTGGGATTGTTCGGAGAACAGAGAAAAGTCAACTTGGCACTCCGGGATGCATTTAATAGGGCTTCCTCGTCATTCGAAAAATCATCGTTCTGATCGATTTTTTCCAGCGTGCCCTGGTAAATTTTGACGACCAGATCGAACAGGGAAAAAGAGGGCGAAGAAACGAGCGCTCGGTCTCCCGGTGCAATCAGAGCGGAGGTAATCGCGTAGAGCATCTGATTCGAGCCGTTCGAAGCGAGGATTTGTTCCGGTTGAACGTTCCAGTATTCGGCCAGGCTTTCCCGAAACTCTGTATTGAAATAATCGGGATACCGCGCCCAATGGGTTTGCCGTATGGTTTGAAAAATTTCTTCTTTCAACTCATCCGGAAGATCGTACGGATTTTCGTTCTGATTGAGCTTGGCCTTAAAATCGCCCTGCGGCGGGGCCACATATCCCGGTAAGGCAATCACTTCCGGTTTGAAATTTTTCAGAACCGGTTCAAGCGATTCTTTGTTGTACGGCATTGGCGTGTCCATCCAACCCCTCCGTTTTGGCGAAAGTCATAATTGTATCCCCCTCTTTTTTCAATTCCTTTTCAGGATAATAGACGATGCTGCTTCGTTTCAGAAAATCCAGTGTTCCTAGCGGCGAAGAAAACCGGGCCGTTTGGTTGGTCGGGAGAATGTGATTCGGACCGGCCCAATAGTCGCCCACGCTTTCTGGGGAATAACCGCCGAGGAAAATCGCACCCGCGTTTTGAATGGCTTCCAGTGTTTTCCACGGGTCTTCTGTGTGCAGACCGAGATGTTCCGGGGCGAGTATATTGACGAGTTCGGTTCCTTCGGTCATGTCCCGAATTAGCAGGATCGCTCCCCAGCGGTTCAGAGATTCATTCAGAATCGCTTTTCTGGAAAGTGTTTCCGCCTGTTTGGCAACGGCGATTTTCGTTTTGTCGGCAATTTCTTTTGAATCCGTAATGCAGATGGACGCCGCGGCCGGATCGTGTTCGGCCTGAGCCAGCAAATCCGCGGCAATAAAATCCGGATTGGCCTTCTCATCGGCCAAAATGATCACTTCGCTGGGGCCGGCGACCATGTCGATATCGACCACGCCAAAGACCTGCCGTTTCGCTTCAGCCACATAGAGGTTTCCCGGACCCACGATTTTGTCCACTGGCCGAATCGTCCCTGTCCCGAATGTCATTGCGGCTACGGCCTGCGCTCCGCCGATCCGAAAAATATCCCGGATACCGGCAACCGATGCGGCAGACAGGATGGCCGGCAGAATTTCTCCATCTTTTCCCGGAGGCGTCACAGCTATGATTTCCCTGACGCCTGCGACCTGAGCGGGAATGGCCGCCATCAAAAGCGAAGAGGGATAGGCTGCCCGACCGCCCGGAACATAGATTCCGACTCTATGAATGGGCATGACGCGCTGCCCCAGAATAACACCGTTTTCTTCCTTGCTGGTCCACGATTCGATTTTTCCCTTTCCGCCGCAGCGGATCTCCAATTCGTGGTATTTTCGGATATTCTCCGCGGCCCGCTTTAAAATATCCAATAGATTTTCAGGCACCTGTTTCACGGCGGCTTGAATCTCCGCTTCCGTTACTTTCATGCCGACAGCATTCAAATCGGCGCCGTCGAATTTGGCCGTATATTCTGCTACGGCTTGATCGCCGCACTGCTTCACATCCGCCAAAATTGTTTCGACTGTCCTGCTGACTTCTTTGGAAATCTCCAGACGCCGTTTTTTGAATTGAATCAAAAAATCACGGATGCGTCCTTTTTCATAAATCTCGATCACGAGAGCTACCTCTTTTTAAGGAATCACTTTGTTGAGCGGATATTCGATGATGTCCTGCGCGCCCGCCTGTTTCAGTCTAGGAATCAGGTCCCGAACGATTTTTTCCTCTACGATGATTTCCAGCGCCACCCATTCGGGATTGTGCAGGGAGGCGATGGTCGGGTTTTTCATGGCCGGGAGGATGTTTACCACGTTGTCCACTTTCGATTTTTCCACATTCATTTTCAATCCGACCTTTCCCACGGCCTGAATCGCTCCCTGAAGCAGCATGACCAGATTGTTGATTTTCTGCTTTTTCCACGGATCCTGCCAGCTTGTTTTATTAACGATCATCCGCGTGGTGGAAACGAGAAGGGTCTCTACGATCCTGAGGTTGTTTGCCCGGAGCGACGCGCCGGTTTCCGTGACTTCCACGATGGCATCCACCAGACTCGGTGTTTTGACTTCGGTAGCGCCCCAGGAAAATTCGACTTCGGCATGAACGCCTCTTTTTTTGAGAAAGGATTTTGTGAGATTCACGACTTCCGTGGCGATGCGCTTTCCTTCCAGATCCTCCACTTTCTGGATCGGAGAGTCGTTCGGCACGGCCAGCACCCATTTGACCGGCTTGAGGCTCTGCCGGGCGTATTGTAGGTCCGCCACTTCGATCACGTCGGCCCCGGTTTCCAGCACCCAGTCCTTGCCTGTAAATCCCGCGTCGAACACACCGTCTTCCACGTATCTGGCGATTTCCTGCGCCCGGATGAGAATGCCCTCGATCTCGTCATCATCGATCGAAGGGAAATAGGACCGTTCGCGTGTCGAAAATGAAAATCCTGCTTTTGCCAGATAGTGAAACGTCGATTCCTGAAGGCTGCCTTTGGGCAGGCCGATTTTCAGGATGCGCTGTTTATTGCCGCTCATATTGGTTCCTTTCGATTCTTTTTGAAATAAAAAAACGCCCACAATTTTTGGTGGGCGTTTGAAAAGGCTTTTTAGTTACAATGGTCTATCCGCATCAATCGTACCCACCATTCGTTCGGAGATGAATGGCATGATGATGGTCAAAATGATGCTTTTTTGAAGAAAACATCCGTGTCGTATTTTTGTTCACTCTGTTTTTCATTTAATAAATCGTTCTGTTCCGTTTTTCAGGTTCAATAATTATAATATTCTTAAGTGAAAAAGTCAAGGAAAATTTTCACTGTGAATAATAAACTTTCGTTTTTTGATTTCACAGAAGCTTCTATTTTTATGGTGAATGTTTGAATTTCGCAAGGTTAAAAGTTTTTGCGGAATGATGAAAATCCTATTGATCATTTTGATAGTTGTATTTTTCAGAAAAGTGATGTACTTGTAAATATTTTTAGTCGCTCATAATTTTCTTGATCATAAGGTGGATTTTCAGGAATCAATGTTTTTTGAGTACAGTAAATAAAAGAATTTAAAAATGGCGACCATTCAGATATATTATTTTTATTGATTACGATTTGCTTTAATAAAATTTTATCGGCTTCATCTTTGGAATAATTGTAATATATTTTACCAATATCTGTATCTATAAATTCAGAGTTTTTGTGTTCATAAATTTGTATTTCTGACTTTTTAGGATTTAACACCCATTCAATATCACGATCATCCTTTTTTAAGCCAACATGTGCACCGATTACCATGTGTTTTAAATATGGATAGCTTAAACGTATAAATAATTCTGCTATCTCAATAAATTCATCTGCATCGTCGATATCAACGGTATCAAATTCATGTTCTATTATATTCCTTGTTCTATTTAAGTATTGTATTAGTCTAGTTGGGAAAGCATCAAGTTCATCAATTATCTGTAATTTTTCTGGGAATTTTTTTCTATTGTAGATTTTTAATAAGCCAAGTATTTCAAGAAAACAATCAATAATAAGGTGAATTGCTCTTTTTGCATTTCCAATTGCGTTTAAAGCTCCCCTTAAATCTTGGTTGAATATATCTGCTTTTGCGAAGTTCAAATAATCAATAGCATCAATACCGTTTGGGTTGATCTCTATAAGTGAAGCCCACATAATATCTTTTGTAATATATCGTAGATTTTCTCTTGGTCCTATTGAAAAATGAGGGTCAGTGTTTAAAAAAATATAATCATTTTTTAATTCTTCAATAGTCATTTTTTTTTCTTACATCGGATACCAGTTTGACACGGTTTGCTTTGCTGTCGGATAATCCTTTTTCGATGACTTGTCTAACATAAATTTCATAAATTAGATTGTCCCAGGTCGAGTTTTCCGGCATTTTATCGACAAGTTTATGAGCATCGGCTTTGGTTAATAAGGTAAACATTGCCATCCTCCAAATTTTCACTAAAAAATAATCGAAATAATTGAAGAAATCAAGAAGAATTCATGATTTTTTTTGTTCTTGCTGCTGTTCGCAAATTAATTTATCTTCCCGAAGGTTGGGAGCCTTCGGGAAGGTATGTGTCCCGCAGCAATTACTTTACTTTTAATCTCAACATAAAACTCCGAAATTTCACAAGAGGAATGATGAGCTTCGGTGCTGTATATCGAATTGGTTTTTTCTCGATACACGTCAGTAAATGCTGCGTTGCATGTTCCACTGTCATCATGAACGGTTTTACATCGCCTTTTGCCATTTTGGTATCGACAAATCCAAACCTTACGTTTGTTATATTGACTCCAGTTGGTTTTAGTGCAAGAGCAAGTCCTTGAAGATAGTTGGATAAACCTGCTTTCGACGCATGATAACTTGGGGCTTCGGATGACAGCATCTCGTCTGCAACGCTTGATAGAGCGATGAAATGACCTTGTCCTCTTTTAACCATCATCGGGATTAGGCAGGATGCGGTTTTTACCAAGCCAATCAAATTGACTTCAAATATCTGAATATCTTTTTCCATATTTGAAATATCCAACAATTCACCAATGCCAGCGCAGTATATACATAAATTGATAGGTTCGCTATTTTGCAAAATTGATTTCAGCTTTTCCAAAAATTGATCTTGCTGTACTTCCAACACGAAATGTTGATAGGATGAATCTTCGATGGGTGATTTCCTTCTTGAAATACCAATTAATTCCCATTTTCTTTTGAGCAGCTCTTTGGTAATGCTCAATCCGATTCCATCCGTGTTGCCGATTATTAATGCTTTGTTATTCACTGGTTTATTCCTTTCAATTTTTGTTCTTTTTGTATTCCAGTACTTTTCGATCCGAAAGAGGGGAATCAACGATCCGTTGTGATCGGCGGGTTAATTTGATTTGCATCCTGAGGAGAATTTAAGGAAATATAGGTATGACTTACATTGAGATGATTTTTGGGACGTTCCAGTTCTGAAGATCTATATCCGGTTAAATCCTTACATTGAAAAGTAACAGAAATGGTTCAAGAAATCAAGGAGAATTCACAAATTTTTTGTTTTGTTTTGCTGCCGGAGGTGTTTGACACCATTGGTCATTATTCGGTGAGGTGACGAACACCTCACCGAGCGCAAAAACTTAAGCCTATATTCCGATGGCTTCGCCGTGCTGGGTTTTACTGCTACATTACGTGTTCGGAGATATTTGATACTATTTCATTAAAACCATCTTTTTAATATCAGTGAATGAACGCTGGTTTGCTTTTTCTCCTGTTATCCTGATACGATAGAAATAGATCCCCGAGGCAACTCTATTCCCTGATTGATTAGAACCGTCCCATCGAAGGGTGTATGAACCTGCTGCTTTGTTTCCTTGAATCAGACGGCGCACAATGTGTCCCTGTGTATCATAAACCGTAAGTATAACTTCCGATGTTTTTGGCAACTGGTATACAATGGTTGTTTCCATATTGAATGGATTCGGATAATTCTGGCATAATTTAAAATTCGAGGGAATTGTTCCTTTATCCTTATCAGTCACATCAGTAGTCAGGTCAGCAACCAATTCGGTCAATACTGAAAAACCATTTGCCTGATAAACGCAGAGATTGCCTGTCTGATAATCCACCCTGGCAGGATATTCAATATCGGCATTCTTCTTCCACACTCGATAATGCAGTGTATCTCCTGCTACAAAACCGTCAATACTATCGGTCTGGCTATTATTTCCCCATACGGTAATTGCCGCGCTCAAATTTTGCCAAACCACAGCGCCACAACATAATCCATCGGCAGTGAACACACCAATTTCATCTCCATTGTCTAATGGGGCATCATCCGAATACTTTGGGATGATATCGACCGGTATCACAATTGTCGCATTTTCACCTGTATTGGAGGTGAATTGAAAATGGTCGGTGAGCGTTTTAATCAGGTTTTTTGATCCGGATTCAACAGCAAGCATTTTCGTTGTCTTTGGTAAACCACCGGCCGCAGGATAAATCAAAGTTCCAGAAGCATTCAAGTAAACCTGATAACCCTGACCGGGCTGCATCTGACCAATATCGTCAATATCGTACTGGGGAATGTAGGTCTGTCCAGCATTATTTTTTGCAATGATCAATTGGTCGCTGATGCTTGCTAACGCTGTAGCCACATCCATGGGTACGGTTGGCAGATAGGTAATGATGCTCCATCCCGCCGGAAGAGGAATTTCTGTAGTTGGGTCAACCGGTTGTCCCGTGATATCCAATGTAGCTGCCTGGTTCAAATAGGCCTGATACCCTTCTCCAAAATTCATATTGCCAATATCGTTAATTCCATAGGTAGGAATATAGGTTTGTCCACTGCCGTTTTTGACGATCACCAGTTTGTCAACGATAGGATTCATTACGGTTTCAATGTTTGGATCGTCGGGATTTACATTGATAGAAAACATGTTCCAGCCCTGAGCAAGGTTTATTGCAATCATTTTCGTTTCTGAAACATCAAATTGGCTCAGAACCATGAAACCATTGGTTGCATAATTGCCACTTCCTTGCGAATAAGCAACCGTTACAAATGTCCATTCTTTTTGCTCGCTGGTCCGGTAAACACGATAATTGATGAGTTCTCCGGCTTGGAATCCATCAATTTCTGGCGTTTGATCATTATCACCCCAAATGGGAATGGATATATTCTCACCTTCCCATTGTGAGTATGCGCAGCAGAGTCCGGTTGGTGTAAACACACCGATATAATCATCATTGACTAAAGGAGTACCGTCAATATTGGGATTGGCACTCGTGGGCAGCACGACGGTGGCGCTGTTGCCTGTGTTAGAAGTGAAGTCCCAGCTTTCCGGTAAATTACCTTCTTCTTTAGAAATGAGTATCGTCACATTTTGATTCCCACCGTTGGATGTCACTGCAATTGTCCCCGTATCACTGGTGCCGCTCAGTTGATTACGATCGACTGTGACTGTTACGGTACCATCGTTGGTTCCGCTATTGGGTATGATGGAGGTAATCCAGGCTTTGTCCGGGTTCTCAGCTACATCCCAATTAAGTGCATCACCACCTGAATTACTGATCTGAAAATCCAGACTGGTGTTCGTTGTTCCAAAATCTAAAGTGGTCGGTGATACTGCCAAAACCGGTGGATTGGAAGTTGTAATCGTAAATGGATGATTGCTTAAATCGTAGGGAGAACCATCAGCAGCATCCTTCACTTTTACGATACAATTCGTGGAGGGAGTGTTCGGTATGGTCCAAGAATATGAACCTGTATTGGGAATATTGGTAGCAACTGTCGGAGAAATCCAGTTACTACCGCCATCGGTTGAATATTCAATGGTTACATGGGATGGCGGATTGATCGTACCCGTATTCCAAGTGATTTGTTGAATACTGCCTGTTGACCAGATTTCACCGCCATTGGGGGCACCGATTACAATCCATATGAGAGAATATCCAAAATTAAGCGTGTCTATATTGGAATAAGCTGAACTTCCTTCGTCATTAAAAGCTAAAACCTTGAAGTTATAGGTATGATTAGGTATGGGATTATCCATCTGATATGAAGTGGTGTTTGCCGCCAGGGTATCCAAGTTACGCCATTGAATGGGAAAGATCCCAGGACTTTCTTTAACTTCCAAAGCAAAGCCGGTTTCATTGTCGGAATTGTCCTGCCAGGTAATGTGAATCTGGTCGTTCAACAAAAAGGCCTGGAGATTAGACGGCGGTGCAGGCGTTTGCGGTGGTTGGCCGGTGGTCGGCACCACTTCATCGAGATAGACGCCACCCTCAAACGCACCGTTCATTCTGCCCCAGATATTGACAAAAACCTCTTTGACGATATAATTCGTTGGGAAGCCAGATGCCCCGGACCAGTCAAAACTCATCTGATTCCAATCCGCGGAACCGTCTCCATACACATCGTGCTGTAAGGGCTGTGCCGTACCGCTGTAAAAATAACGATCTTTGGCCTGGTCATTATCATAAACTTTGACATAAAGATTGGTATACATCGTTGTCATAGTTCCCATGCATTCGGCAATCTCAACTGTATAACCAGTGGCTGACTGCCAGGTACTCGATGCCGTTAGATCCGGTGAGTGAAACTGCATGATCCAGTATATGGCGCCAGGATTGGTAATACCATGACCGCCGAGAGTGAACATCTGAATTGAGCCGTTGTTATCACCCATGGGGTCCCCGCCAGGCGGATTGGGATAATTCACAGGATCCTTCCAGCCGAAAACAAAGCTTGATGAGAATGGCCCGCTCCCATTTTCATCATACGCTCCCTGTAAAGTCCAGCCTTGATCAGTACCATCGTTGAAATCAAAGGTGCCGCCCTGGAACGAACCTAGTGTCGTGGCACTGGGTTCATTTGAATAGGAAGATGTCCCGTCCGTATTGTAGGCGCACACGCGGTAATAATAGGCGGTATTCGGACTCAGACCGTTATCACTATAAGAGGTCGTGTTTGCTGAAACAGTCCCTATCTGGCTCCAGGTTCCACCTACGCCAGTTTTACGCTCAATTTTAAATCCATCCTCATTATCGGAATTGTCCTGCCAGTCAAGATCGATTTCTGAACTGGAAATGACTGTCAGATTTAGATCAGACGGTGCTGAGGGAGGTTGCAACGTCGTGGTCGGCACAACTTCATCAAGATAGACACCGCCTTCAAACGCACCATTCATCCTGCCCCAGATATCGACAAAAACCTCCTTGACAATATAGTTCGTTGGGAAATTCGACGCTCCGGACCAGTCAAAACTCATCTGATTCCAATCTGCAGAACCATCTCCATACACATCATGCTGTAAGGTCTGTGCAGAACCACTGTAAAAATAACGGTCTTTAGCTTGATCCGTATCGTAAACCTTGACATAAAGATTCGCATACATTGTTGTCAGGGTTCCCATGCATTCGGCAATCTCAACTGTATAACCAGTGGCTGACTGCCAGGTACTCGATGCCGATAGATCCGGTGAGTGAAACTGCATGATCCAAAATGTGGCGCCGGGGTTGGTAACGCCATGACCGCCGAGTGTGAACATCTGAATTGAGCCGTTGTTATCACCCATGGAATCCCCGCCAGGCGGATTGGGATAGTTGACTGGATCCTTCCAGCCGAAAACAAAGCTTGATGAGAACGGTCCGCTCCCGTTTTCGTCATACGCTCCCTGCAAAGTCCAGCCTTGATCAGTACCATCGTTGAAATCAAATGTGCCACTGGAAGTAGTGGTAAAAGCAACCCCCGTCTTTGCATTAGAAAACTGACTTGATGGGTTGCCGCGTTTTAATTCATTACCCTTTAGAACATACGGAGGTTGATAAATCAATATGAGACCCAAAAAGAAAACTACTGCTTGCCAGTAGGAAGTTACTTTAGTCTTCATTTCCACCTCCTTGCTTGTTCTGTGATAATACAAGCTATAATTCCATATAAGGCTTACATCTTAACGCTTTGTATCAATTTTCATGATGAACATTTTCTTGACATTTATACAGGAATGGTTTCTTCTGTTCCTAGTATTTGCAGTGTTTCCGAAGTGTTAAAACCCGGCAAATTGATTTTTTTTAATTCCATGATTGTGATTGATTTGATATGTCCAATACGATTAGAAATATGTCTTAATGAATTTAGACACATCTTTTATACGATATATAGGGAAAGTTATTTCCCTAATATATTTAAATTTTTTTGTTTATTGTCTTTTCAGTTTTACAAACCGAGTATTTCTGTGCGATAGGATTCAGAGCCGTGATTTCTTTGTCGGATCTCTCGTAGCCGTTTTCGATGGAAGTATAAGTTCAAGTACAAAAAGATAATAGTAATGATTGAGCAAATCAAGAGGAATTCGAAAAATTTTTAGAATGGGGCTCCTGTCTCTATGTTAAAAGTTCCAGTTCGTGCTATCGAATGTGTTTGTCACCTTCGGCCATTATTCGGTGAGGTGATGAACACCTCACCGAGCGCAAGAGTGATTGCATAAAACTATTAGTGTGAAATATAAAACTTATTCCATTTCCCACTATTTTAAAAACATAATCTTTTTCGAATCAGTAAATTTACCTGCCACGATCCGTATAAAATACACACCGGAAGACACTATTTGTCCATCCATGTCCTGACCGTTCCAGATGACCTGGTGCTGCCCGGTTTTCTTATTCGTGTCCACCAATACATTGACCAATCTGCCCTTGAGATCATAAATATAGATTTGAACCTGACCCGGTTTTGGAATATCATAGGTTATGGTTGTAACCGGATTGAAGGGATTGGGAAGATTCTGGTACAGTTTATACTCTCCGGGTATTGTCTGCTTGATGTCGATTTCTTCAGAAACATCAGTAAACGAGGATGAATCCGGGAAAAAGATATCATCGATGAAAATCAGAGGATGATCCCAATAGGGCCATAGAAAATCCGGTGTGAATTCCCATTTCAGGGTGTGTTCACCCTGATTCAGAGTATACTGCGTAACATTCCACTCACCCGGATCCTCAAGATCAGCTAGAACATCGGCTATTACATCGTCGATCAAGAAATTGAAATAATATACATCCGGTACAATTTCGTAAGTAAAGGCTATCGTTCCTGCTTTTGGTACGTTCACATTAATTTCCAGAACCGTCGTTTGATTGGAATCAATGTCTCCTGACATTACAGAATAATTGCCAGTGTGTGCCAGTTGATCGGTTACAGACCATAATGCATCGCCGCTGGTCACCCATGGGAATGGACTCGCAGCGAGACTGCCGTGCTCGAAGGTCTCGGTAAAATCATCCTTTGCTACAATTTGTACTGTGGACGATGTATTGATAACCCGTTCAGTGGCACTCTGGATCTCCGAACCGGATGTCGGTTGTGTTTCAATATGCAGTTCCACATTAATCTTTAAAGTGTAAATTCCGCTTCGATCCGGAGTAAACGTAATGGAAGAGCCGGTGGGATTATCGATATCAGCGTTGCTGTCATCAGGTTTTTCAATCACTTCCCATAACCATTCTGTCTGATCAATAACCAAGCCTGAAATCGACGGAGTAATGGGAGATCCATTCAGGGTAATACTCTCTTCCACACCCAACAGGGAGTTGCCGGGTGTAACTTCAACAGTAAACAGCTCATCGGGAATGAGATATACCGTATTTGTATCCCCGGAACTGGGATTGCTCAACCTGGGAAAATCCGGTGGAATGGAATTGTAATCTATTCCTGCATCAGTGAGCAGTTGTCGCGTTCCCTCATCCACAAAGAAAGAAAAATCTGTAATTGCCCAGATGGCAAAAATAGCATTTGAATTCATGATTCCAAATAGTTCCTTTTCATCAATATAATCAACGAGAGTCAACAAGTATTGAGCAGATTCAATGTTGGTCCACTTAGAGAGATGGGGTGCAAGATCGTAAACAGCTCCCACCGAAGGGGCATTATCCGACGCATCGATACAGGATGCAAACAGACCTTCCAGGGTCTTTTCCCCTCCTTGTGGGACGAAAATGCGGCGCCCTCGAGTCATCACATAATTCTGTTCCGAATCGTTCTTATTAACGATAACAGAACCGGGTTTGACCTCTATGACGAGACCGGGATCGTCCGTAATTTGATCGATTTCATCTTGTTGCACCTCTCCATCTAGATCTGCCATTAAATCGTTTTCGTGACCTGCTTCAGGATGGGTCACTCGCTGGGTGTCATCCTGACCGAGCCAGTTTTTGATATCTTCTACAGTCATGTCCGGGTAAATTTCATTTAACTGCTGTGCCATCTGATCGTTTGTCAGAATCGTGCCATCACTTTCTCGCTTCCACGTTCCATCCGCTTGCTTGTTGTACCCCTGATAGTTATCATCAAGACCTAACAAATGACCGGCTTCATGGGCATACATTTCATCCAGATTGTCACCGGATGTTCTCCAATTACCAGAACCGGCACACCGATTCACATCGAAATCTGTCCCCATGCCATCGACCCAGCTAGTCTGAGGATTTCCCAGTTCAATTTGATGGTAACCCTGTGTCCCCGGAGGCGATGTAGCTGAAGGATCGGACCTTGTATTGACTGTGACATTGACGTTACTGCCGTTGCTTGTCTGATGTCCGTTCCATTTTTCTTCGATGGCATCTTTGATATTTTGAACATTTTCCGGTGTGGCGTTCTCACCATAGAATTCCATATCGATTGTAACATCAATTTCGTCTCCCTGATAGTTGCCTGTATTGTCAATTTCAATTGAAACTTGATCTCCGTAGATACCTCCTTTGCTCTTCAGTTTGGCAATGCCCCGGTTCACTGCTTCATCGAGTGACATACTATAACCCGCGGTTGTGCCGTGGGTGGCCCAATTGCTGCAATCACTTTGGCTGACAAATGTTTTATCCGGTATAGATTGTTCCATTTCAAGAATGGTCTGAAGCTTCTTCGGACAATGCTCCGGAATCTGGGAAGGATCAAAGCTTTGATTCCCGTATTCGAAAGGATCCACAAAAATGACTTCAGGTGGAACCGAAGTATCATAAACGAGATTGAGCGTGTCTGGTGTGACCTCGTTGATCGTATTGACAATTGTGTCAAAAGGTTCATAGGAGATGTTTCGTGTGTATACCTGATGTGTATTTCCATCCGCGATCACCAGCAGCCATGCAAATGTCCGATCTTGAATCTCCCCATTGATCGATACCACATCCAGATTAAAAAAATCATTATCCTGTATGGCCTCCCAGATCTGATTTACCTGCGTTTCTGTTAGAGTGAATTCCCGGACATCCAGGGGTTGTAACCCCACAGCATCAGAAATGAATCGTGTGTACACACTGTGGCCTTCTGCATCAATACGGATCGTTACATTGACTTCCCATGGAGCCATACCCCCCGCACACCCGATAATTTTCAAATCCGAGGGTGGACTCTGTCCGAAGCTGATTGAAACAGCAGCCATAAGAATGAAAACGAAGACAACCCTTCTTAATAATAATTTTCGCATTTTCACACCCCATTTTTATTTGATTAGGGATTTAAAGATTTGATATATTCGATATAGGGCAGATCAGCCTCTGGCGGAGTAACCGAATTCAGTGTTTGTACAATCGCCGTAAATGAGGGTACGACTCGATTCCAGATACTTACCTTGTGTGTCTGATTACTGCCGGTTATCATTAACGAGGCAAAAAATCCGCCAGTGATATTCTCGTTTTTGTATTCGCTTTGTAAAAGAAAAAAATCATTCTTCATAACAGCATTCCAGATATCTTGAATCTGAGATGGCGTAATCCGGAATGATTTTTCTTCCAGGGGAGGCTTGCCTATTTCCCGAGCGATGTATTTCTTGTAATACCCGTGTCCATCGGCAGTAAGGCGTAGAAAATGAATTTGTTCCCAGGGATGGACGCCTCCGATGGAACCGATAATTTTCAAATCAGAAGGGTATTGATTTTTACTGGTCTGAATAAAACTGCTGCAAAACATAATTGTAATTCCACTTAAAATAAGAATGGTTTTGATATTAATAAATATTGGATCATTGTACGATTTCATGAAATCAATCCCATGGTACCTTTTGAGATTTCGTATTAATGAACCGGGTTAACCTGGAGGGTTGGGTCCTCCTTTTTTCTTACTGAATCCAAGTACGTTAGTTCCGTTATTGATTCTGTCAGGTTTAACATTCGCAGTTGTATTATCCGAAGATGTTTTCAACAGTAGTGTGATTTCAGGTGCATGAATTTCTTTAAAATAATTGATATTGTTAAAGAAATCAAGTAGAATGCGAAAAATTTCTTAGAATGGAGTTTTTTGCTGCCGAAGGTGTTTGTCACCTTCGGTCACTATTCGGTAGGTGACCAACACCTCACCGGATGCAAAGGGCGGGAGCTCTTGCGGGTGATCATATTTTTAGGAGACTACATCTCGCTTTTTGTTCCAAAAAATTTTGTTCCTGCTTGTTCCAGCATGATGCTTAATGCGTTTTCAGCAATTTTCGAAAAATCACTAAAACTGGAACTCACTTCTTCGGAGGTCACTTCGCCAGATGAGTATGAAACCGCTTTCCCTTCTTGATAGAGAATCGTATTGTATTTTACCCGACAGGTCCCAGCGACCGGGTTACCCTCGTTATCGAATTGGGTCATGATATGTTTTATATCCGTTCTTGTGATCATGATGCTTGTCCCGTTCTCTGGTATTTCATCGACAAAGGCAACCTCCTTAAAGAAGGGTTTAAATGTGTTGGAGAAACCTGCCTTCAGACTTTCACGATAATGCTTCACATCCATTGGCAAAGAACCGATGGTCTTTACTCGAAAATTGTCAGGGATTTCTTTCGAAATACATATGTATAAAATTTCACTTTTCGGCTCTACATTATCAAGAGTACCTATCGGGTTTAATTGATTGATATGAATTCCACATCCATTTAGGAAATAAATAAGGAATAAAAAGCCAATGATTGATAACCATTTTTTCATCTGCGGTTCTCCTTTAACTCGTTATACCATCTATTTTTCATACGAAGCTATCCAATAATATTGCAGTTGATTTATTTTTATATTTTTTCCATCATTTTTTGATATGGTATCATATAGATATTCTTTTAAAGGGAAGTTTTTGAGTACCAAAAATCTTGACCCATCGGATAACCGGCGTTCTTGATATGAATTATTGTATCCATCTATTTTAACGATTGGCGTGCTGCTGCCTTCCACGTACATGTTGTCTATAAATACGATTTTCCCGTTTTTTATTTTCGAATGAACCGCTGTTAAAAATGTATCCATGTCTCGCAGCGGAATATGTGACCAAATAAAACCGCCAAAAATACCATCGCATTTGTGATTTGATTTTTGGTAAAGATCTGTTTTTTCAAAAGTCACATTATTTCTAGGATAACTTTTAGATCTGGCGATATCAATGACTTCATTATTGATGTCACTTGCATAAACATAGCTTGCCGATTCGCTGATGTAATACGTCCAAAACCCCGTTCCGCAGGCTATTTCAAGTACTTTCTTATTGACAAATTCCTTTTTTAAAAAGTTTATTGCATTTTTGATGTCCTGTTTTCGTTCTGGTTTTTGATAGATTTTTTCATATTCATTCGCTCTTTTTGCATAATAACTTATCATGTTTTCATTCATATTTTCTTCTTTTTTCTTAAGAGATAGCCTGAGGTTATTTACCATTCTATTTAATGCGATTATATGTTTACTTCCAAGTTTGTTTTCATAGTTTGTGATTCCGCGGCTGTTTTCGAGAGTAGTGTGGATTCAGGTGCAGGAATTGTTTAAAAAATAATAGAAATGATTCAAGAAATCAAGGGGAATTCGTGAAATGGGGTTTTAAAGAGCTAAGGGGTGGTCAATATTGGGCGATATTGCCGTTAAATTCTTGTGAACATCGCAAGGCTAAAAAACGTAAAGGATATCGTATAAGTAATAAGAAAACCAGTCAGATGAACAGGAGTTTTCTTCGAATCCGATATTGAAAACATTTTCAGTCCCACTGCCATAATTAAAGCAATGGGAATCAACAGCGGGAAAAGAAACCGGCCCTGCCCTTGATAGTATAGCACTCCAAATCTGAATACAAGCATCAGATTGATCAGAATAGATATTGCCGAAGCAATGATGATGTTGGCGTTTTCCTTTACAAGAAGGATCAAATTCTCTCTTTTGGAAAACAGCCCGTACGCCAGGCCTATTACAGCGAAATAAAAAATATGCTTTCCAATCGTTGGATAAAAGGAAGCAATATTGTTGTGTATGCCGGAAACGGCCCAGAACGATCCATGTATATATGTTAGTGTGTTCCTCACCGCGTCGATTGTTGATTGCCACCGGTATACGTCATTCGCAACTTCTTCGGCAGTGATACTGCCATAGAGGTTCCAATTTCTCCAGGCCCAAGGTGTCCATATGAGCACGGCGAGTGTTATGGGCAGGACAAAACGGAGGATTGCATTCCAGCCGATTGTTCTTCTTATCAATCCGATCAGAAATAGTAGCACAATCAAAATGATATAAATCACTGCAGTGAGCTTGGTTAATAGTCCCAAACCAAGAAAAATACCTATCAACATCCAATTTTTTAGAGATGTTTTTGTTTGTACGACTAAGTATAATATCCCACTGCCAATAGCAATCAAAAGATTGTCGTTGTTGATCACTGAGGACAAGAAAGTATAAGTGGGGAGCAGGGAAACGATCCCGATCACAAATAGCCTGATGAAAACATTATGAATGTTTAACTTTTTCAAGATTTTAAAGGCAAAAAAAACCGTTATGGCCCATAGTATAACCGAAAAAAGACGTAGCAGCCGCACTGTAACCGCATCATTTTGGAATGTTTTCTGGAATAGCAGGTAAAACGGAGTCAGCGACAAATAGTAAAGAGGGGGCTGATAATATTCCCAGTCGTTTGAAGGAGAAAACGTATGACTCCTTTGAACGGGTAATGAGTGATTCTCGGCCAGGTATTCCACATACTTGAAATGCGCTTGTTCATCCGGCGCATAAAAGGTCGGAGTGAATAATGAGAAAATGATACGACAGGTAAGCCCAACGAGCAGAATGATAGTGAACAGCTGACGCGTTGATACTTCAGATACTTTATTCCTGTAGAATAAACCGACCCACAAGGCAATTCCTAAAAGAGATCCGCCAACTCTAATCAGTATTATACTTAAATCACTCATATTTCTCTCCTAAGATTGCCACTCGACGAAACACCAAACAAGTTTTAAATCCACTTTGGATAGGATTTTTCAGTTTCATATTCAGGCTGTTGGGTCGTCATGCAGTATCGATCAACAAAATACAATCTTTTTTCCTCAAGGGAATGCTGAAATGAATGGTCTTTTTTATCTGGCATCGTTTTATTTCTTTGTGAGGGCAATGTTAATCTCTGGTGTAGAAAGTATTTAAAAAATAATAGAAATGTTTCAAGAAATCAAGGAGAATTCGTGAAATTCTTTTCAATCGACTTTCATAAACAGTTCTGTTTTGATGATTAGGGTCAATATTTTGCAAGAGTAAGAGATTCCATGTAATAGTAACTTATACTATATCTAATCAGGCAAATCATCAAGAATCCGTTTAAAACGCTTCTTGTACTTCTGAAATGCGGAACGGCCCTGTTCGCTCAGATGAATGATCGTATGCGGTTTTTTGTCTTTAAATGTCTTTTCAATGGTAACATAACCTGCTTGTTCAAGTTTGGTGAGGTGTGTGGATAGATTCCCCCAAGTCAATCCGGTCAAGCGCGTCAGGAAAACGAAATCCACACTTTCAACGACATACAGATAAGTCAATACCATCAATCGGGCAGGGGCATGAATCATCTGGTCGATATCTGTCAATGGCTGTAGATCAATGTGTTTGTTTTCTGATTTTTTCATTTTGTTACCTCATCAGAGGCTGTTTCTTTTGCAGGAATGGAATACGTGCTGAGAAAACGAAAAAACAGAATCAATCCGGTTGATATAATGATTCCAGTCGTGATGCCGAATGTAATTGGGAAACCGTGATGAACCACTCTAAAATGGATAAATAACCATTCGCCAATCATTAGTGAAAGTAGAAATAAAAAACCATACACGAATAAACGAATGAAATTCAAAAAGTATGCACCAATACTCGAAAGAATCAATACAGTTAAACCGAACATGATCATCAATACACGACCCGATTCTATATTCGAACGGAAAGAAAAGTAGAGGCCAATGACGAATGCGATAACATTCACAACAAGCATAATCAAAGTGAATTTGGTTAATTTTGCTTTACGAAACGAACCAAATTTGACCAAACCGATTCGCGGTATAACCACCCTTTTTTTAATAAAGAGAATGACAGCAAAAATCAATGCCCAGAATGGCAAGAATACGGCTGAACTCCAGAAGTCTCCAAGACTGATACTCAGTAGCGGGGCGATGGCAAACTGCAGAACGATGCAGCCAATAAAAATATCCCATAAACCATCTTGGAATGTCATTCGAAATACTTTGCGTTCGGCTTGTTTTAAACTGATTTTTTGTGCCATGATGATTCTCCTTAATTATTTATAAAGTACTTTGTATAACAAAGTACTTTTAATATAAACCCTTTTTTAGCAAATGTCAATACTTTTTTGAAAAATCAAAAAATTGGAGGTTTCTATTCCCACAACTGAAATTCAGATTTGATAAGCGCAAGGTTTTTACAGGAGGGTATTGTCCTTTTTACCATACCCGATTTGGGTGGGCAAATACAGAGATGTCTAAATGTTTTGGTTATTATATAATTCCGGACCAAGTTCTTAATAACACTGGATTTAAATTTTTACGCATTTTGGTTTCCGTTCTCCAGTTTTCGGTCTCCTTTTCTTGGGACGAGAAAATTTCCTTGACAATTTGAAAAAATGTGGGTATTTTTACACTCCTATCTTAAATTGGATTTAAATTAAGAAAACACACTTTTTCAACAATTTGGCAGTTCAAACAGGATGATGCGTTCATGAAGAATATTATTCATCAGATTGGATCAACAATCAAGGGAAGAGACATGGAAAAAGCAAAGGATACAAAAATCGAAAATAAAGCGACTAAGAATTCGAAAGCAAAAGACAGTTTTGCACGCAAGTGGATTTCCTATCGTCCGGAAATCAAGGTGCTGGATTGTACCATCCGGGACGGGGGATTAATGAACAATCACCGATTCGAAGATGGAATTGTAAAAGCGGTATACAACGCCTGTGTCGATGCAGGAATTGATTATATGGAGCTCGGCTATAAAGGATCGAAACGCATTTTTTCTCCAGATGAGTTCGGTGCATGGAAACATTGTTCCGAAGATGATATCCGCCGCATCGTCGGGGACAATGAGACTTCGTTAAAACTCTCGGTCATGGCCGATGCAGAACGAACCGATTATCACGTGGATATCCTGCCCAAAAAACAAAGTATCCTGGATATAATTCGCGTGGCCACCTATATTCACCAAATCCCGACTGCCCTGGATATGATCAAAGATGCACATGACAAAGGATACGAAACCACAGTCAATCTTATGGCCATCTCGACAGTTCAGGAGTCCGAGTTGGATGGGGCTCTCGAATTACTGGCCAATTCCGAAGCGGATGTGATTTATCTTGTGGACAGTTTTGGCGCCTTGTACAGCGAACAAGTCCATTATCTCTTGAGAAAGTATCTCCAATATGCAGAGCCCCACGGTAAAACCGTGGGTATGCACGCTCACAACAATCAGCAACTGGCTTTTGCCAATACCATCGAAGCTATTGTGGTCGGTGCGAACATGCTGGACGGCAGTGTCGCCGGACTTGGCCGCGGTGCTGGGAACTGTTCCACAGAACTTCTTCTGGGTTTTCTTCATAATCCGAAATTCAAACTCAGACCCATTTTGGAGTGTATCCAAAATCAGATCGAACCGCTGCGCAAAGCCCTCTTGTGGGGAGCGGATGTGCCTTATATGATCACGGGTTTTTTGAACCAGCATCCGAGAGCGGCTATTAAATTCAATGCCAGTGAAGACCACGGCAACATTGTTAAATTTTATGATATGATCACGGAAGAAGAGTGATCCCGAATTTTAATGTATCATTTTTCCGACTTTTGTATTTGTAAAAGTAATTGTCTGTACAAAATCCTCGATTCATAATTTTTTTTCGGAATATCCATACTTACCTGTTGGTAAAATATTCTTGACAATGAAGGAAATAGTGGGTAAGTTTAAACATTCGCTATAGCTCGTCGGGAGAGGGCCTTCCGAGTGTTTTTCTTATTTTATCCAGTCTGTTGGGAATCAGAACAAACGATTGGTTTATACTTGTTTAAAAGGTCTTTGTTCGATTTGGAGAACGCATTCGCGGTATCCGCCTTTCATCTGAAAATACAGAGGAGTCATCGATGTCTGTTGAAGTGAAAGAAGTGAAAACATTGGGGGATTTGAAAAAGTTTATCAGCTTCCCGTATAAGCTATACAAAAACCATCCGTATTGGGTTCCGCCTCTCTTTATGGATGAAATGAATACACTGCGGAAAGATAAAAATCCCGCTTTTGAGCATTGTGAAGCACATTACTGGCTGGCATATAAAGACAAGAAAATCGTGGGACGAATCGCCGGAATTATCAATCACCTCTATATCGACAAATGGAAGAACAAATATGCTCGTTTCGGCTGGATCGATTTTATTGATGATCAGGAAGTTTCCAAAGCGCTTCTAAAAACCGCTGAAAACTGGGCCAGGCAGAAAGGAATGACCGCTGTTCACGGGCCGCTCGGGTTCACCGATCTGGATTACGAAGGCATGCTCATTGAAGGTTTTGATGAACTTGGCACGCTGGCGACGATTTACAATTATCCCTACTATCCCGAACATATGGCGCAATTGGGCTATGCAAAAGACACCGACTGGATGGAATACGAACTTCCCGTACCTGAAGAACCCAATGAAAAAGTTGCCCGGATCGCCGAGATCGCTCTGAGAAGAAACAAACTCCATCTGCTTAACGCACGGAACAAGAAAGAACTTCTCAATTACGCCAAAGATTTATTCCACCTGATCGATCTGGGTTATGAACAATTGTACGGCGTGGTGCCGCTCACCGAAAAGCAGGTCAATGCCTATGTGAAACAGTATTTCGGTTTCGTGAAGCCAGAATTCGTTCCCGTGATTCTCGATGAAAAAGGGAAGATGGTAGCTTTCGGGGTCACCATGCCTTCTCTTTCCAAAGCCTTGCAGAAAAGCCGAGGGAGAATCTTTCCTTTTGGATTTATCTATCTCCTGAATGCATTAAAAAAGAATGACCGCGCGGATCTCTATCTTGTGGCGGTGCATCCCGATTATCAGGGCAAGGGGATCAATGCCATCATGATCAACGAGATGAATCTCGTCTATAAAAAACTGGGTATCAAAAAAGTGGAGTCCAATCCAGAACTTGAAACGAACCGTCTGGTCCAGGCGCAGTGGAAGTACTACGAGCGGAGACAGCACAAACGGAGACGGTGTTTCATCAAACATTTGAATTAGCGGCGATTCGAAAATTCGCTCATGATTAATCCAAAGGGCGATCCAATGGACACGATATCGATTCAGCCTGCCGGGCACATGGGAGTTCAATTTATTGCGAAAAAGTTCCTTCCCAAAGGAAAAGATGAATATTATCTTCGCAACCGCCAACTGAACCGCCCTCAAAATGCATTCCGCTCACTGACTTCCGATGAAATTGACATATTGACCGAAAACGGAAACATCGCGCAAGACTGGAAGAACGTTCGGGTTTCCGATCTTTTTGATCCGGTGTTGATTAAGTATTCCGAATTTTTCGGATTGGTTCGCATCGGCAAACTTCGAAATGTGATTTTAGAGCATCGCGATCTCCAAATGTCCGCAGGGATCACCCACAGCCGAATCGTGGCCTGCGATATCGGTGATGATGTTGCGATTCATGATGTCCGATACCTGGCCCATTACATTATCGGCAATCGATGCCTTCTTGCCGATATCGGTGGAATGCTGACGACCAGCCGCGCCAAGTTCGGAAATGGGATTTTGAAAGATGGGGAGGAAGAAAGTGAGCGTCTGTGGCTGGATTTGATGAATGAGGCCGGAGGCCGACGTATCCTTCCTTTCGACGGCATGATTCCCGCCGATGCGTACTTGTGGGCCAGATACAGGGACGATATTGCCCTGCAAAACCAATTAAAGGAAATCACTCAAAATCGTTTGGATGCCCGACGCGGATATTACGGTACCGTGGGCGAGCAGTGTGTGGTCAAACATGCCCGGATGATCAAAGATGTGAAAATCGGCGACCATTGTTGCATCCAAGGGGTAAACAAGCTGCAGAATCTGACGATCCACTCCACAGAATCCGAAGCGACGCAGATCGGGGAAGGTACCGAGATGGTGGACGGAATTGTCGGTCCGGGATGTCAGGTTTTTTATGGATGCAAGGCGATCCGTTTTGTTCTGGGAAGCCATGTTCGTCTCAAATACGGTGCCCGGTTGATCAATACTTTTCTTGGAGATAATTCCACCATCTCATGCTGTGAAGTACAGAACAATTTGATTTTTCCTGCACACGAACAGCATCACAACAATTCGTTTTTAATCGCATCCGTAATCAAGGGACAGAGCAATCTTGCGGCAGGCGCCACGATCGGTTCGAATCACAACAGCCGGTCCAACGACTTTGAGATCGAAGCGGGACGTGGTTTCTGGCCCGGCCTCTGTACCAGTGTCAAGCATTCGTGCCGGTTCGCTTCCTTTGTGCTTCTATCCAAAGCCGATTATCCCGCAGAAATGGATATCCCTCTGCCATTTTCTCTGCTGAATAATAACGTCTCTCGAAACTGTCTGGAAGTTCTTCCCGCCTTTTGGTGGCTTTACAATATGTATGCTCTAACAAGAAACGCGTGGAAGTTCAGAGTGCGCGACAAACGTCAGGACAAAATTCAGCACATCGAATTCGATGCGCTGGCACCAGATACAGTGGAAGAGATTTTCCGTGCCCGCACTTTGCTTGAATTGTGGACGGGCAAAGCCAAGCTTCGTAAGGATCAAAAGAATGTCGATTCAATGAATGAAACCGAAGCGATCGAAACGGGCAGAAAACTTCTCCTAGGCTCGGTGGATCGGATGAACGATCTGGAAATCTTAGGCGAGAACATGGAAAAATCTCGGCGCAAAATCGTCATCCTGAAAGCCCATGCAGCGTACAGCGCTTACGGCCAGATGCTCCACCATTATGCCGTGAAGAATCTTCTGGGTTATCTGAAGGACCATCCCGAGGTCTCTCTGGAGAGTATGCATAAGGCACTCCAATACGAGCGGGAAAAAGACTGGATCAATCTCGGTGGACAGCTCGTTCCAACCCGTGATGTAGACCGGTTGCGTGCGGATATCGCTTCTGACCGTATCACCACATGGGAGGCAATCCATAAGAAATACGATGCCTTCGATAAAGCCTATTCGCTTGCCAAACAGCGCCATGCCTACGCCACACTGCTTTCCATTCTCAATGTCAAAAAACTGACTGTCGATTTGTGGCATGAAGCTCTGGATCGTGCCATCGAAATTCAGAATGATATCTGCGATCAGGTGTATGCATCCCGGAAAAAGGACTTTGACATTTTTTTTCGGCAAATCACTTTCAGGAATCCGGATGAGATGAAAGCGGTTGTCGGTTCGATAGAAGACGATGATTTTGTCAAGCAGGTCAAAGCTGAAACCAGACAATTCAAAAAAACGGTCTTGGAATTAAAAAAGAAAACATCCTTCCTCAAAAGTACAGATCCTCAAATGTACGATTAAAATAATCTTAGCGAATATAAAATTCACCCTGACAAACGAATGTCAGGTTTTTCATTTCAATAAATATCAGTTGTGAGTGATATTCTATTTTATTCTTTGAATTTATTTTAATAATAATGAATCATACAAAAAAAATACGGATTATACGAAAAATTCACTTGATTATTTGCTTTTTTTGATTTATTCTTACTATACTCTTGCGGAAATCTCGCAACAATATATTAAAGCAGATTCAATAGATACCATATCTGATTGATATTTTCCTGTAAATGGATGGTGCGACTCCTGACTCGCCTGAATTGCGGTTTTCGTTCCCAGATTATTGAATCCTGTTGGCCTAATTTTTGAGATGATAAAACAGTCCATTTGACAGATGGAGAGAGCCCCTTTTTTTTTGTGAAGAATATTTTTTTGAATTGAAAGAAGTTGGAGCATTGAATGTGATAAATTCCTTTGGTAACGGTTTTTGAAATTGACCGGTTCGGAACGGGATTCGATCTATGCAAAAATGAATCAAATCGGATTTTTTCCCTGTAAAATTGATAGAATTAGGAAATTTTTTAAAGATTCGGGAAATGAAAAGACAAACCTTTGAAAATTTGTCAGTACTTATCGTCTTGTTGTTTTTAATCCATTGCGACCGTATTCCCGATAATCGCCTAAATCCTGCGATTAATTGTGAAGGGCTTTGTATTTACCTGACTGAAGTGGAAATTACCTCGGATTTGACTTACCAAACATTCGATGTGGAAAATGCACCACTGTTAGGTGATCCCGTCATTGCGTATAAAGATATTATCTCATATTGGATCGAATTGCATGTGATCCAATTGTCTTATTCACGCGATTCTTTATTGTCCAAGATACAACCTGTCAGTGTGTATGGTAAACCCTTTATCGTTACTCTCGATGGCGAGAAGTTGTACGGGGGGTGGTTCTGGACTGGAGTATCCTCCATCCCCTGTCATTCGGTGATGATTGTTGTTGAGGGGATACCGGATTCTCTTAAAGACAACGAAATTCGAATTGAACTGGGCGGTCCCAATGAAAATTATTTCATTGGGATTGATCCGAGGACTAATCAGAATATCATCGACCGGCTTACAGAAGATGAAAAAGCAAAATAGTTCTGTTTAAAATATTATGGCGGCTAGATGACAGACAAAAACATGACCAAAAAAGAATTGAGCAATGAAATTGTACGGCTTCGTCGACGGGTTTCGGAATTGGAACAGTCAGAAAAGGAACGCAGGATTAAAGCGAATCCAATGAAAGAAATTGAAGCACAGTGTCGCGCTTCCATCGAAATGGCTCCCTGCGGGATCGGGATTTATAATAAGGAAGGGAAAATTCTGAGTTTCAATAAAGAATTGGAAAAGATTTCTGGCTACTCTGGGGAAGAGATTCCTGATATTCAAGCCTGGTTGGGAAAAATCTATCCTGATGAAAAAGTTCGAAAATCAATCGTCAAAGAGCTGGGAATTGCAACTCAAAAAAAGCAGACCTATCAAGCAGAATCCGTAATTACACGTAAAGACGGAGAAAAACGGATATGTCAATTTGTCTCCAATTTTTCATCCTCAGAAATTCGGATGGTTTTTATCCATGATATTACCGAGCGGAGACAGACCGAAGAAGCATTGCGGGAAAGCGAGAAACGATTAAGAACTTTTATTGAAAAGGCAGCGGATGCCATTGTCATTCATGATCTTGAAGGAAATATATTACTTGCGAACGATCTTGCCTGTCAATTCACGGGATATTCAAAAGAAGAACTTCTAACAATGAATGTTGCGGAAATTGATTCCGAGATTATCACAAAAAAGCACAGGAAAAAATATTGGGAAAAATTAAGACTTGGTGAGTATACGACCATTGAAGGGATTCACAGGCGAAAGGATGGCAGCACTTTCATTGCTGAAATTCGTCTTGTTAAAATTATTTTAAAAGAACAACCGATGATACTGGTTTTTGTTCGTGATATATCAAATCGGAAACATGCGGAGGAACAGATTAAAAAAGCTTTACAGGAAAAAGAGATTCTTTTAAAAGAAATTCATCATCGTATCAAGAACAATTTACAGATTATTATCAGTCTGCTCAATCTTCAATCTGAACGGGTACGGGATAAAGATGCGCATATTGCTTTCAGGCAGAGTAAAGACAGGATTTATTTGATGGCTCTGGTTCATGAACAATTGTATCAATCCGGAGAATTTTCAAGCATTCGTATCAAACAATATGTTCAGTCTTTAATCGACAAACTGAAACGTGCCTATCAAATCAACGATCGGATAATAATCGACTCTTCTGTTTCAGATGTCGTTTTCGATATTGATATTGCCATTCCATGCGGTTTGATTCTTAACGAATTAATTACCAATGCCATTAAACACGCGTTTTCTGGAAGACAGGACGGGATCATAAAAATCGTTTTTCGAGAATTGCGAGATAAATCCTATGAATTGATTGTGCAAGACAATGGTGTGGGGTGTCCGAGTAATACGATTAAAGAAACCAAATCTCTTGGTCTTAAATTGGTGAATATACTGGCCCAGCAAATCAGCGGTGTGGTTCGGTATTCGCGAAGGAACGGTACAAAATATCGTATTCTATTTCCCGTATCGAAAAAAGAATAAAAAATGATTGACATTTGTACAATCATATATTACTTTCTATTTTACGTCTTTACTAATTTTAAAACAGATGAAGTGTCATGGATCCGCAGCAGAATGTAAAACAACAGACAAAGCAGAACCTCTTCAAAGGAATGCTTATATTCTTCTTCTTTCTCTTTTTTTATTTGTATGTCTGGTTGAGAATCGATCCCGGTTTGATCAATCAATATCAGGACACTCTCTTTTTGTTTGATTCCACATTTTTTAATCAGTTTTTGCAATATCCAGGCGGTTTAATCGATTATGCTTCCGCCTTCTTATCCCAATTCTTTATCTATCCCTGGCTCGGAGCTTTCATTATTACTTTACTTGCCGGCGGGCTGTACTTTTTGACATACAGAATAATCAGGTCGCTGTGTGATTTCCCAAATTCTTTTCTTGTCCCTTTCATTCCCGTTCTTTTGATACTTGTGCTTCACAGCGATTATGCGCATCCCTTGTCCGTTGATCTGGGGTTGCTGTTTGCACTTGGTTTTTTTATTCTGTTTATTCAAACGGTTTCGCTAAAGACGGCGCTCCATTTTGTTATCTACGTGCTCGTTGCAGGACTGCTTTACTTTTTGACGGCGGGTCATCTCTTCCTCTTCACGCTGTTGTGTATACTCTATGAGTTGCTTTATACAAAGCATGCTTTGAAAGAGAGAATTTTGTCCCTGTTCTTTTATATCCTGATTCCTGTTCTTATTCCCTATTTATCCGTACAGCTTCTCTTTATGGTGGCCTTGAAATTTGCCTATGACTATACCCTGCCGTTTGGCGCTCTGTACCAGCCGTCTTTTGCACCGTATCTTCTTTATGCCATCTTTCCGCTGATTCTTGTCTTGATGTCTGCCCCCTGGAAAACTGTATCTCAAAGATTGCGGAAAGCACTCGGCTTTTTGAATACGGACATCAAATTTTTGAAGGTTGGTTGGAGCGTGCTCTTTCAGACGGCTCTCCTGCTTTTGATCACGGGTGTGTTGATCTTTGTTTCCTTTGATCGAAATACAAATATCTTACTGCGCATGGATTGGCTTGCCCAGCGTGGCAGGTGGGCGGATATTCTTACAATTGCTAGACACACGCCATCGGAGGACATCAGAAAAACTTATTTTACCAACAGGGCATTGTATCACACGGGACAACTGACCAACAGAATGTTTTCTTTCCCCCAGAAATGGGGAACGGATGGACTGTCTTTACCCGAGGAATTCAGTTATAAACAGCCAATGCTCAAGAGCGATCTCTTTCTCGAACTCGGATATGTCAATGAAGCTCAGCACATGGCCCATGAAGGATTGTCTCAGAAAGGGGAGAGGCCCCGCATTCTACAGCGTCTTACGGTTACCAATCTTCTTAAAGGTGAAAAAAACGCTGCACTGATGTACTTATCCAAATTGGACAAGACTTTGTTTTATAAGAACTGGTCGAAACAGGTCAAGCAGTATGTTGATAATGATTCGTTATTGCAAAAAAATCCAATACTTGGGCATATACGTTCATTGATGGTCGATTCGGATTTTATTGCGGTTCCGAAAAGGTTAGATATGGATTTACAAAATCTTCTCTCGAACAAGAAGAATAAGATGGCGTATGAATATCTCATGGCTTATTTTCTACTTGAGGGGAGATTGGATTCATTCATCGAAAATATAAAGCGAATCCGTGATTTCAATTATCTTTCTCTTCCGACACATTATGAAGAGGCAGTGCTTATTTATATGGTTATCACCGGTGAAAGAAAAATCGATTTGCCCGGTTATCGTTTGAGTTATGCAACAGTCAACAGGTATAAAGAACTGAAAGAGATATTAAACAGCTATAAGGGCGACAAGGACGCGGCTCGGAAGGATCTACAAAAAAGTCACGGAGACACGTTCTGGTTTTATCTCATGTATAATAATCCCAAAACAACGGATAGATGAAAATGCGCCGATATTACATCATTCTTGGAATATTGAATGTTATTATCGTTACCCTGGTTGCATGTGTTTCACTTTCCAGGAAGGGTATTCTTCCTGAAAAGTTCGAAGAAATACAGCATGTTCCTCGAATGCATCCTGATTATTCTGAAACGGTGATTCCCCCAAATATTGCGCCGTTGAATTTTAGAGTTCTTGAGCCCGGTCTCCGACATATTGTGAATATCCATTCAATCCATGGGAAACCGGTTATTGTATTTTCAAAAAAATCTCAGATCAGGATACCTCTTTCTCGCTGGAAGAGAATATTGAGTGACAATCCGGGCCAGGCCATTGTCTTCGATATCTACACCGAATATGAAAAAGGCAAATGGAACCGTTTCCAATCTGTTTCCATTCAAATTGCAAACGAAAAGATCGATTCTTTTTTAACCTATCGGTTGATCGAACCGCAGTATAAATACTATAACAAAATGGGCATTTATCAAAGGAATCTTGAAAATTTCAGTGAGAAGTGTTTTCTGAACAACCGGGTCACTGCGAACAACTGTATGAATTGCCATACGTTTTATCAGAATCAAACCGATAAAATGATTTTTCACATGAGAAGCGGCCCGGCATCCGGAACCATGCTGATACAGGATGGAAAAATCCAAAAAGTCAATACATCTACCGATTTCAATAAAGCGGGTGCTTACGCCTCTTGGCATCCGAACGGAGATCTTATTGTATTCTCTGTGAACAGTCTCCAGCAATTTTTTCATGCAAAAGGAGAAAGTCGCGATGTTTTGGATAAAGCTTCCGATTTAATTATATATCAAATTGGCAAGAATATGGTTACGACTTGTCCGATGATTTCCGATCCCAACCGGATGGAAACATTTCCATACTGGGCTCCGGATGGTAAAGCTCTCTATTTTTGCAGCGCACCTAAATTCGAGTCGTTCTACAAAGAAGATGGGGATTTGGCTTATAAGCAAATTAGATATGATTTGATGCGTATCCCTTACGATCCCAAAACGGAACGCTTTGGAAAACTGGAAACCGTGCTTTCATCCAAGCAAACTCATAAAAGCATTACGATGCCGCGTGTTTCACCGGACGGGAAATATCTGCTTTTTTGCATGGCCAGCTACAGCAACTTTCCCATTTATATAGCCGATTGTGATCTCTATGTGATGGATATTCAAACGGGACAGGTCAGCAAGCCGAATATCAACAGCGACCATGCTTCTGATACATATCATTCCTGGTCGAGCAACAGCCGATGGGTCGATTTCAGCAGTAAACGGGAC
>CAZIAH010000037.1:0-31798 GCA_964537715.1 uncultured bacterium
ATGAAAAAGAGTTGATCCGGGCGGTTGGTCAGGCCGGGTTGTATGATCGGAAAATTTTGGTCGAAAAAGCCATTGATGCGCGGGAACTGGAATGCGCCGTGCTCGGTAACGATAATCCAAAGGCGTCGGTGGTCGGAGAGATTGTCCCGTGCAACGAATTTTACGATTACGAAGCCAAGTATCTCCTGGACGGCAGCAAGACACTCGTTCCGGCAGACATTCCCGATTCCGTCTCCCAAACCGTTCGGAATATGTCCATAGCCGCTTTCAAAGCGCTCGACTGCGCGGGTATGGCCCGTGTCGATTTTCTTTTGGAGCGGAGGACGGACCGGGTTTTTATCAACGAGATAAACACAATTCCCGGATTTACGCCGATCAGCATGTATCCCAAACTTTGGGAGGCCAGCGGCATTTCCTATCCCGAACTGATCGACCGGCTGATCGAATTGGCGTTGGAACGCCATCGGGATCTCAATCAATCGAAATTTTCAAGAAATCCGTGACCAAACGAGCGAATCAAAATATTTCAAACACACAAGTTGAATCCATGAAAAAAAAACCAATACATTTGACTGCTTTCATCGTCATTCTGCTGACAGTTAGTTCACAGACATTCGCTTCTGTCCCGGTTTCGCTTCGGCCCAGACTTTATCTGGGTCTGGGGATTCGCAGTGCCTTTCATAACAATATTCCCGCTTTCGAAATTGCGGATAATCTGGATCAAAACTACTACAATCTCAATTTGTCTTCCGTGAATAAAATCTTCCTTCACGGGCAGGTTCGATTGAATCTGATCAAAGTGGGACCGGTTTCCGCTGGCTATACCTTCTGGGCTCACGATCAGCACTATCTTCACGATTGGCCAGAATTCTGGGCCAAGGAAGACAAATTTTATCCTCACGGTTACAATTACAATCTTCACGGTGCTGTGTTCCAGTGGGACCTGACACTGCCGTGGATTTCCGGAAAATATTTCAAGCCCTTTGTGATCGGAGGCGCCGGCCGGTTTACGGGGAATGTAAAACAATACTATTTTGAATTTGAATACTTTGAGGAAGTGGATATTGTTTATATTACGGATGTCATTACAGAAAAGAAGCGGTACAAGGGAGAGGCTGTTTTTTTTGGGATCGGGGCTGTTGTTTTGAAATACGGTTATTTTCAATTTGGATATATCGATTTTCGGGACGGGACTCTGCCGATCCGAGAATTCGCTACGGCCGTTCTTGGGTTGACGATTTAGACATTTAAAATTTTGGCAGGAAAACAATGAAATACGAACCGGTCATCGGGCTTGAAGTACATGCTCATTTATTAACCCAATCGAAAATGTTCTGTGGATGCAGCACACAGTTCGGCGCCGAGCCAAATACGCAAACCTGTCCGGTTTGCCTGGGCATGCCGGGTGTGCTGCCAGTGACCAACAAAAAGGCGATTGAATTTGCCGCGAAAATGGCACTTGCCGTGCACTGTGAAGTACGCGAGCGTTCGATCTTTGCCAGGAAGAATTATTTTTATCCGGATCTTCCCAAGGGATATCAAATATCACAGTACGAGGAACCTTTTTCCGAAAACGGCTGGGTTGAGATCGAACCGGAACCGGGGACTCGCAAACGGATTCGCATTTTACGGATTCATCTTGAGGAAGACGCGGGCAAATCGATTCACGACGAAACGTTTGTCAACGAAAACGAGAGTTTGATGGATTTTAACCGGTGCGGCGTTCCTCTGATAGAAATCGTCAGTCAGCCGGACATGCGCTCTCCTCAGGAAGCCTATCTCTATCTTACCCAACTGCGGCAGCTGCTTCGCTGGTTAGAAATCTGTGATGGAAACATGGAAGAAGGCAGTCTCCGGTGCGATGCCAATATTTCGATCCGCCCAGCAGGCGAGGAAAAATTAGGCGTGAAGACCGAACTGAAAAACATGAATTCTTTCCGCGGTGTGGAAAAGGCGCTGACTTTTGAGATCCAAAGGCAGATGGAAATCATAAATCAAGGCGGCCGTATTCAACAACAAACCCTGTTGTGGGACGAAGCCCAGGAGATCGTAGCGCCGATGCGCGGCAAAGAGGAGGCCCACGATTACCGTTATTTTCCTGATCCGGATCTCGTACCGATTGTCGTCGAAAAATCATGGATCGAGGCTATCCGGAAGAATCTGCCGGAACTGCCCGAAGCGCGCCGGAAACGTCTGATCCAGACCTATGGATTGCCGGAGTACGATGGGTCGGTCTTGACCGAAGACCGGCGGCTGGCCAATTATTTCGAAGAAACGGCGAAACGGGTGGACGACCCCAAACAGGCATCGAACTGGATTATGGGAGAGGTGTTGCGGGTCTTGAAAGAGAGTTCGGCCGGAATCGGTGAATTGAAGGCCGGGCCAGAGGAACTTGCCGAGATTATCCAACTGGTCGGAAAGGGAACGATTTCTCATTCGGCCGGGAAACGTGTGTTTGGCGAAGTGGTCAACTCCGGCGAATCCCCGAAAAAAGTGATCGAAAAATTGGGATTGGTTCAGGTTTCCGATTCGGACGCATTGGGGAGTATTGTGGATGAGGTGCTGCGGGAGAATTCCGCTGAAGTCGATAAATACAAAGCGGGCAAGAAAAATCTTTTCGGATTTTTTATGGGCGAGGCGATGAAGAAAAGCGGGGGCAAGGCCAATCCGAAAGTGGTCAGTACGCTTTTGAGAGAAAAGCTTGAGAATTCGGCCAACTGAGTGCTTTCATTTATAAATACTGCGACGTATTTAGAATAGATTGTCTTTGAACACGTCCGCAAGTTTTGCCAAGCTCCTCTGCCAGAGGCAGAGCCGCCTCTGGAGGAAAATACGAAGCACGAAATCAGAAACAAATACAAAACTCGAATGTTCAAATAGAAAATACTGTTCAGAACGATCAGACACGATTGATTCTAATCTCTTGAATTTCTGTTTTAGATCATTCGTATATGTTTCGTATTTCGGATTTGTATATTCGAATTTAATCAAGTGCATATGTATATTTATGAAACTGTGTACTAAGTTTTCATAGTTGGACGGGAAATTGTTGAAAGAAAAGGCAGATTATGTCATCCCTCGACTCCGTTCGGGATGAAGTGAGAAGCTCCGCTCAAAATGAGACACGAAATTTCCCCCAGAATGAAGAGGAAGATTTCGTTCGGAAAGAAACAGACGATTCCATTCCAATATGATTGAAATCGAACAATTGACAAAATTCTACGGCGATCTGATCGCGGTCGATCATGTGACACTGACGATTCCCAAAGGTCAGATCTGCGGCTATCTCGGCCCGAACGGTGCCGGAAAAACCACCACGATTCAATTGCTTGCCGGAATGATGGCTCCAAACGAAGGAACCGCAAAAATCGCGGGATTCGATGTTGTCGAAGAGACCCTTGAGCTCAAGAAACGGATCGGATATGTGCCCGAATCGGGTGCGGTTTATCAGAGTTTGACTCCATACGAATATTTGAAATTCATTGGCCGTCTCTATCGGATGGATGAAAGTCTCATTCCAGGACGCATTGATGAATTTGCCGAGTTTTTTCAAATTCAGGATGTGCTGCACCAGCGGATGGCCACTTTTTCCAAGGGCATGAAACAGAAAGTCGTCATTGCTTCGGCGCTGATTCACAGTCCCGAAGTGATTTTTCTTGATGAACCGCTTAACGGTCTGGATTCCAATGCCGCTCTTCTTTTGAAAGAATTGCTGAGAAATCTTTCGGATCAAGGCATCACAATTTTTTACTCCTCCCACATTTTGGAAGTGGTCGAGCATCTCTGCGACCGGGTTGTGATTATCAATCAAGGGAAGATTGTCGCGGATGGCTCCGTGAGTGAGTTGAAGAAGATGACACAAAAACCCTCCCTTGAAAGCGTCTTCAGTCATATCACGCATGCGGAGGATGTCGAAGCCCTGGCCAAAGCTTTTTCAAAAATAATGATCAAAGATCATCTTAAATGAGACACCGTTTTGCCCGGCCGGATCGACTCGACTGGGTACAATTCAAATTGCTGCTTTTCACGAGCATCCGGATGGATTTTCGGACCAGCCGGGGCATGCTGGGACGCTGGAAGAAGCTGCCGTCCGTTTGGGGGAGTTTTATTTTTTATACGGTGATGGGAACGAGTTTAGCCGGAGGGCTACTCCCGGAAATTACCCTTTTTGCCTATACAGTTTTGATTTACTTATATTCCATGATCATGGTGGCCTTTGCCGTGATCGTGGAATATGAGCAGACGATTCTCAAACCGGAAGATGAATGGATTATCGGGCCGCTTCCGGTTTCGCGAAAAACCGTTCTGTTTGCCAAGTTCTTCAATCTCGTCTTTTATGTGATTTTGGTTGGAGCATCGATTTGTCTTGGTCCTTCGCTTCTGGCAATGGCTCTGTCCGATGCTTCTCCGGTTTTTCCGGTGGCTTTTTTCCTGATGTCTATCGTGGCCAATCTTTTTTCTGCGTTTTTTGTTGCTGTGGTTTACGCCTTGCTGATCCGTCTCTTTCCTCCTGAAAAGTTCCGGGATGGTCTGGTTTATTTACAGATCGGGTTGACTTTTTTTCTTATTTTTTCGTATCAACTGCTTCCCAAAGCGGGCGGTCATTTTTTGCAGGATAGTTCCGGCCGGATCAAAGGCTGGCTTTCTTGTGTGCCGCCCGTATGGTTTGCCGGAGGGGTTCAATATCTCTCGGGATCGGAGATTCAGGGTGATTCCGCTCTTTTCCTGATCGGAATTTTTGGAGTACTTCTCGTTTCTCTTCTCACACTGCGGCAGTTTTCTTTCTCTTCAATGCAAGCGAAGCCAAAACTGCAATTCACAGAAGAAAGGAGCGGTCCGGTTTCGAAATCCCACTCTGCCGGATTGAGCCAGATCGAGAAATGGATCGACCGAGCATTCCATTCTCCGGAATTGACCGCAGGATTCCGGCTGACTCTCAATTTCATCAGGCGGGATCGTTCCGTGAAGATGGGGATCTATCCTGTTTTCGGGATTCCTCTTGCATTCCTCGTGCTGGCGATTTTGCAAGGAGAAATCACCGATCCCTTTGTTTTCGGTCCTTTTGCCGGAGAACGGGGAACAACGAGTATTGTCATCTTTTTTATTTTTTTTATGGTCTATTTCTTTATTTCCGGCTTGGTTTACATTCGGGACTGGGAAGCCGGATGGATCTACCGGGTGGCTCCGATTGTTTCTCCTGCCCGATTTTATCAGGGGGTTAGACTGGCCGTATTCCTGAGTTTTTTGCTGCCTTTTTTTATTTTACTAAGCGTTATTTACTCGATTCATATTCCCTGGATTCACGCACTCCGGCACACGCTTTCTCTTTTTCTTTTGGGTCTGGCGGCTTGTTCCATCGTTTCTCTGTTTATCAAAGACTATCCCTTTTCAAAAAAGCGTGAAAAAGGGGAACGGATGTACCAATTCGGTTTTTTGTTGTTTGTTTTGCCATTTTTTGGTATCATGTTGGTAGTACAATTATTTGCCTATCGAAACAGCCATCTGTTATGGATGATCCAGGGCGGATTGGGAATCGTAATCATCGTATTGGAATGGATTGCATTCAGGCGACTGAATAATGTACTAAAACGGAATTCCATTTCAGCCAAATGATGAGATTCACCCGTAGCATCTTTAGACTGACAGTAAACAAGGGTGAGACAATGAACAGGCATGATGTTTTTTGGCAATTTGTCATCGCTCTCTTTATTGCTGTTCTTTCCGGTTGTGCCCGGAACAACATGAAGGCCGATCTCGTTCTTAAGAATGGCAGATTCTATACGGTATGCAGGCTGAAGTCGCGTGTTCAGGCCATCGCCATCAAAGAAGATCGGATTTTATACACTGGATCGGATGGGGAGATTGAACGCTTTATCGGTCCCGAAACCGAGGTGATTGATCTGGAAGGACGATTCGGATGTCCGGGGTTCAACGATGCCCATTGCCATTTTTTTGAAAGTGGTTTTCATCCTGCACAAATAGACATCCACGGTATGACCTCCATGCGGGATATTCAAAGATGTATTTTGCACGCTTTACGAAAGCTACCGCCCGGATCCTGGATCGTCGGTCGGGGGTGGGATCAAAATTTGTTCCCGGAAGGACAGTGGCCTACGAGACAAGCGCTGGATGTTATCGCTCCCAATGTGCCGATTTTTCTGGAACGGATATATGGCCATTCGGCCTTGGTGAACAAGAAAGCCCTGCAGATTGCCGGCATTACGAAAGAAACGCCAGACCCGCCGGGAGGTGAAATCATAAAGGATCCTGTTACAGGTATGCCGACGGGTATTCTTAAGGAAAGCGCCATGCAGCTGGTTTCTCAATACATCTCCCAGCCGTCTGATGAAGAGATCGAGAAAGCGATTGAAGGGATTTTGAAGCAGGCTCTGAGGTTCGGTATCACAAGTGTTCAGGATTACAGCCCGGAAACAGTCCATAAAATCTATGATAAGTTTTTAAAAGAAAACAAACTGACCTGCCGAATATCACTCTGGTTCCCTTTACAGGAAGATCTGAAAACCTATTACAGATTGAAACAGAAGTACAATAACAAAATGCTCCACTTCGGGCTACTCAAAGGGTTTTGTGACGGGGATATGGGGTCTTATACTGCCTTTTTCTATCAGCCCTATCTGAATGATCCCGAGACATTGGGGATCCCCCGGATGAGCCAGGCGGATCTTAATTTTCTTGTGCTTCAGGCGGATAAAGAGGGTTTTCAGATCGGCATTCATGCCGTCGGAGATAGAGCGAACAGAATGGCCCTGGAAGCTTTTGCGCTTTGCCAGAAAATCAACGGTGCCAGAGAGAGCCGGCATCGTATCGAATGCGCCAGAGCTTTAAATGAGCAGGATCTCATCAGATTCAATGAACTGGGTATCGTTGCTTCCATGCAGCCCGCTTATTGTATGGACGATATTCAACGGGCGGAGGGACAACTTGGGCGTCAGCGGTGCAGGTATACCGATGCCTGGAAGTCGCTCAAGAATTCTGGGGTAATTCTTGCTTTTGGTTCGGATTCTCCGTTTATGCCGCTAAATCCGATGCTGAGTCTCTATACGGTTGTTACCCGGCAAGATACAGCCGGTTATCCATCGGGAGGATGGTTTCCAGAAGAGAGACTGACTATTGAAGAAGCCATCGAGGCCTATACGTTGGGCTCGGCGTATGCGGAATTTACGGATGATGAAAAGGGATCTCTCGAACCGGGGAAATTGGCCGATATTGTGATTTTGGATAAAAATCTGCTCAAGGTACCGGTTAGAGAGATACTGAGAACCGAAGTTGTCTATACGATTTTGGGAGGAAAAGTCGTCTATCGCAAAGACGAGGATTGAAGAAGGTTTTTGGTCAGTACAAAAATATTCAAGTTATTATGTGAACACATCTGCTGTATGCAGGGAGTTATGTTATGTTAAATAGCACAGTCAAAATCTCCAGACCGATCAATGAGCCGATGTTATCTTACAAGCCGGAGAGTCCGGAGAAAAGAGAGTTAAAATCCAAGCTTGCACAGATAACTAATTATCAAATCGAGATTCCCATTCTCATTGGCGGTAAGGAGATCAAAACGGGCGATCTGGCCGATTGCCGCTGTCCGCATGATCACCGTCACATTTTGGGCCAGTATCATAAAGCCGGTGAAAAAGAAGTCCAAATGGCAATCGATGCCGCTTTGCAGGCCAAGAAAACCTGGGCGGAAATGGATTACGAAGCCCGTTTCTCGATTTTTCTCAAAGCTGCAGATTTGCTTGCCGGGCCGTGGCGTGCCCTGATGAACGCGGCCAATATGCTCAATGCCAGCAAAACCATCTATCAGGCGGAAATCGATTCCGCCTGTGAATTGATCGATTTTTACCGATTTAATCCTTACTATGCCCATGAAATGTATCAACAGCAGCCGGATTCCTCCCAAGCAATCTGGAATGTCATGGAATACCGTCCTCTCGAAGGATTTGTGTTTGCCATCACACCTTTCAACTTTGCCTCGATTGCCGGTAATCTTCCCACTGCACCGGCCATCATGGGAAACGTGGTTCTCTGGAAACCAGCTTCGTCCACGGTGTACGTCGCTTATCATATCATGAAACTTCTCCAGGCCGCGGGACTGCCGGACGGAGTGATCAACATGCTGCCCGGACCGGGCGGTTCGGTAGGCAATCCGGTTATAGCCAGCCCGTTTCTCGCGGGTGTGCACTTTACAGGATCCACCGCCGTGTTTCAGGGAATATGGAAAACAATCGGCACAAACATCGCCGGTTACAAAACCTATCCGAGAATCGTTGGTGAAACCGGTGGCAAAGATTTCATTTTTATGCATTCATCCGCGGATATCGATGAAACGGCCACAGCCATGGTTCGTGGGGCTTTCGGTTATCAGGGTCAGAAATGTTCAGCGGCTTCCCGTGCCTACGTACCCAAATTCCTCTGGCCCAAACTGAAAAAGCGGGTTCTCGAAATGGTGAATCAGATCAAAATGGGAAGCCCGGAAGATTTTACCAACTTCATGTGTGCGGTCATTGACAACTCGGCATTTCGTACGATTTCCCGTTACATCGATCTTGCCAGGAAAGCTTCCGAGGCCCATCTGCTCTGCGGTGGTAATTATGACGATTCTAAGGGATATTTTATCGAGCCGACGATCATCGAAACCTCCAATCCGAAATTCAAAACGATGCAGGAAGAAATTTTCGGACCTGTACTGACCATTTATGTCTATCCAGATAAAGAGTATGAAAAGGCGCTGCATCTTTGCGACGAGACTTCCCCTTATGCGCTGACAGGATCGATTTTTGCCAAAGACCGTGCTGCCATCGTTCTTGCACTTCGTATTTTGCGTAATGCGGCCGGTAATTTTTATATCAACGACAAACCCACGGGAGCCGTTGTCGGCCAGCAGCCTTTTGGCGGAGCGAGGGCCTCCGGAACGAATGATAAGGCCGGCAGCATCATCAATCTCCAGCGCTGGGTTTCCTCGAGAACGATCAAAGAGAATTTTCTCCCCCCTAAATCTTTTGAATATCCGCACATGGAAGAAGCTTAGCACGCACCTGCGGAAAATAGAGTACCCTTCCGTAACTAAAGACGGATCGTATCGAATGGCCGGAGTAAAAAAAGAGACCGGCCATTTCATTTAATTCCGTTCTGACGGGAAAAGGATTTAATTTCCTGTTCCTTGGGGTGATATAGTAATGTTGATAATTGATGTCACGCTGCTTGCGGCAGGCAGTTCATTTGGCATGGTACTTGCAAGAAAATAAATGAGTTATAATCTGTTTCACAATTATTTCGGAGGATTCATGAGATTTTTCGGCAGACATTTTCCATTTCTTTGGCCATTTTGTGTGTTCATGTTGCTGACAGGTTTCTTGCTCCAGAGCCAGTGCACTTTCAAATCTCCGAGCAAACCTGTTTGGCAGGTTCAGCTTGAGGTTCCGCTGATTAACCGTGTTTTTTCGATGGAAGAAATCATCGATGATACGGACGAACTCACCGTGGATTCGGTGGCGCAGGAAATCCTTTTTACATTTGAAGAGCAAATCGATACAGTGCTGGTGGGTGAATATTTAGGCGTGGACGGGATTACGATCGATAGAACATATCCGCTCGGCAGTATTCGCGATTCGGTTGCCACGCCGGATTCACTGATCATCGAGAAAGGGGATATTGAAAAGGGAAGTGTGTATTTTCAGATACAGAATGACAATAATTTCAATGTGAATGTTATTTTTGAATTGCCGGATCTTAAAGAAAATGGCAGTTCCTTTATTATCAACAGAACTTTGGGTCCCTATGGATTTTTTTCAAATACCCGAGAATTGGAAGGGTATATTTTTACGCCACCCCTTGTAAACGATCAAAATTTTGTACGATTTTACGCTCAGGCTATCGGTAATGGAAATCCAGGAACGGTTCAGATTCGTCTTGAGGTTAATGATGTCTCGTTTTATTCGGTTCGGGGTTGGTTGAATGATGTGGATGTTTCCATTGAAGAGACCGGACAGGAAATCACCATTCCCGATGAAATCAAGGGGTTGAAAATCGCTTCCGCCGACATGCAATTGAAACTGTTGAATGGAATTCAGGCGCCGGGCGCGATGAATTTATGGATCGAAGGAACCAACGATGATTTGGAGCAGGAAGTACTTCATATCGAAGATGAGATCGATGCCGCACCGGGTCCCGGTCAGGTCGGCGAAACAACGATCCATGCTGATGTGACGGATTTTATCAATATTTTGCCCACTCATGTCCGGTACTCGGGAACGATCAAGGTCGGAAAAGGATATATTCCAAACAGCGTTCCGGTCGAAATTCGGGAGGATGACTTTGTGACCGGAACGGTTACGTTTAGTACTCCTTTGATCGTCGAGATCGAATCCAGAACCAATCAAGGCGAGGTGGACACGGTTAGAATTGACAAGGGTACCCGGGATGTGGTTCGTGACAATCTCAAAGAGCTTTCCATCGTGACGGAAATTGAGAATCACACCCCATTGAGCGCGGATGTAAGTCTCCTGTTTTCGAAAACATCGGGTGACAGCACATTGTACGAATTGTACGATCAGAATCCAAACAATTTCCTGACTATCGGGCCGCTCTCGCTGGCCGAGGCGGAACTTGTCGTTTCCGAGATTTCCAACGGCGAACCGATCTGGGCCGTCGGCGAATCGGGAACGAGCCAGTGGAATCAGGTATTGATCGAAGGAAGAGACATCGGCTATTTTGAAGAAGAAGAGATTTACATGGGAGTCAAAATTGTTTTTAAAGGCACTCAGGGAAAACAGGTCAAAGTGATGCCGTCGGATTATATCCGCATCAAGGCGTATGGATCGGTTCAGGCACTGACAAAAATTCCGGAGGATGAAGAGGAAGGAGGCGACGAATGAAAATGAAACGATGGATCAATCTCGACGGTGCCTTTGTCCAAAGGATCGGCCAAATCGTTTTCTCCCTGTTTGTCTATTTTCTGATTCCAACTGTCGGATTCGGACAAATGACCGCAAGAAGTTTGGGAATGGCGAATGCCTACACGGCATTGGCCAGAGGCGTGCATGCTCCTTTGTGGAATCCCGCGAATCTGGGATTGCCGGACAATCCGAATTTTTCATTCAGTTTGATTTCATTGGCGGCAGGTGTAGAAAACAATACATTTTCAAAAAGTTTTTACGATAAGTATTTCACCGGCGGCGATGAGAATAACGAAATCTACTGGACGCCGGAGGATGTCCTTGAGATTCTCGGCCTTATTCCCGAGGACGGCGTCACTCTGAATATCGGCGCTACGGTACGCACTTTTTCTTTTTCAACAGGAAAGTTTGCTTTATCCATGGGTGCCAGTGCGCAAAGCTATGTTCAGATCGACAAGACGGTTCTCGAACTGCCGCTGCAGGGCAACGAAATCAACCAGACGTATGATTTCAGCGATACGGACGCAAGAGGGATCATCATCGGAGGGTTGAGTCTTTCGTATGGCAATCTGATCCCATGTGGTTTTGCGGATCGTTTCGCTTTGGGCGGCACGGTTCATTTTTACTACGGAGGATTGTATTCTAATGTCGATTATGCACAATTTACATTAAAAACAGCCGATTACGGGTTTGAAATGGATGGCAATTACGAACTCACCACCGCATTGGGCAGGATGGGTTGGGGAGCGGACATCGGCGCAGCCGCCCAGTTTCAAGGAGGATGGACAGTCAGCTGTGCCATCGGAAATATTCTGGGATCCATTCCGTGGTCGAACGATGTCGATAAAGCCTACGGCCTTTTCGAGGGAGATTCTATTACCATTGAAAATACGGATGATGCGCTTTCGGATTCGAGCTGGTCCGTTGAAGCAGCCTCATTTTCCGAAAAACTGCCTACGGTTTTGAGATTGGGATGCGCCTATCAGGAAGGGCCTGTTTTGCTGACGGCAGACTATATTCAAGGATTTAAAAAAGGCGTGTGGGCGACTACCAAACCCCAGTTCTCATTCGGAACGGAATGGGAAGGCATCAAATGGCTGCCGCTCCGGGCGGGTGTGACCCTTGGCGGTGAAATCGAAATGGGGACCTCATTTGGATTTGGACTTCATTTAGGTGAACTGGTACTGGATTTCGGCATGCTGAGCCGGGGATTCCTCTTGCCCGCTACCAGCAAAGGATATGTGCTCGGATTCGAAATGGGGTATGGATTGGATTGATCTTTCCAGTTATCTGACTATACACAGTTAAATTCTTTAAAGGAATAAAATAGCCACGGATTTGTATTGACATTTTATTCCTTTTTTGCTATTTTTTTGACAATTCAAATCACTTAAAATATCAATAATCGTCAAAAAAATGGAGATGGTCAATGACGCAATACGCAGAATTGAAAAGTCAAGGAGCACTTGGAATATTGGTGGGTGGTGGGCCTGCACCGGGGTTGAATGGTGTCATTTCCGCGGTCACGATCGAAGCGTGCCGCAACAAAATGAAGGTCTACGGTATTCTGGACGGATACAAATGGCTCGTGAAAGGCGACGAAGAAGAACTGATGAAACATGTCAGGGAGTTGCGCATCGAAGATGTATCTCGGATTCATTTCGAAGGAGGCTCCATCCTTCGAACCTCCCGAACCAATCCGGCGAAAACGGAAGGTGGTGTGGAGAATGCCGTGAAGATGCTGCGCAAGCTTGGGATCAAATACATGGTGACGACCGGCGGGGACGATACGGCTTACGGCGCCAGTGAAATTGCCAAAGCAGCCGGCGGTGAAATCAAATTTGCTCACGTTCCCAAAACCATCGACAACGATTTGCCTCTGCCCAACAATTTGCCGACATTCGGATATCAGACCGCACGGGATTTAGGTTCGGTTCTGGTCAAAAATCTCATGGAAGATTCCAAAACCACGGACCGCTGGTACATCGTGGTCGCGATGGGGCGGCACGCCGGTCATCTGGCGCTCGGAATTGCCAAGTCGGCAGGGGCCACGCTTTGCATTATCGCCGAAGAATTTAAAAAGGATAAGTTTATCGATATAGAAAAAGTGGTTGATATTCTGGAAACTTCGATTCACAAACGGCGCGCTCTGGGAAGAAACCACGGTGTACTCGTTATTGCGGAGGGTGTGAGCGAACGGCTGGATCCTGAACAATTACAAAGGATTCAGGGATCCGTGGAGCTGGATGCTTTCGGCCATGTTCAGTTAGCCGATGTGGAGCTCGGAAAACTGATCAAGAACATCGTTGAAGAACGGTTTGATAAACGCGGCGAAAAAATGCGTCTCGTGGAAATCAACATTGGTTATGTGCTTCGGTGCGCGGCTCCCATTCCCTTTGATCAGGAATATACGCGGGATCTGGGATTCAATGCGGTCCGATATCTGCTTAGTAATAAACCGGAATACCGAGGGAATGCCATGATTACGGTGAACAACGGCAAGCTTCATCCCCTGAAGTTTGAAGATATGATCGATCCGAAAACGCAAAAGACCGAAGTGAGATACGTCGATATCGAAAGTGACTCTTACAATGTGGCGCGTAATTACATGGTCCGGCTGGAAAAGGAAGACTTTGAAGATCCGCAGATGCTCGAGGCCATGGCCAAATCCGCGAAGATGACAAAAGATGAGTTTGTTGAAAGATTCGGATATATGGTGAAGTAATTCAATTTTTTGGAAGATTTCATTGTTACGACAAATCATTATAAAAGGGGTTTCCGATACACGGAAGCCCCTTCGTTATTTTTTAGGTTTCATTCTTTCCGGTTTGATCGATTTTATCTACCCCCCGGTTTGTTTGCTCTGCAGTCGTTCCATTGATCACGATGGACCGCTTTGTTCCGAATGCCGGAAAATTCTCCTCGATGATTTTCAGTTGACTTGCTATAATGATGAAAGCCATTTCAAACATCTGAAAGAAGCCATTTATTTTAGCAAAGTGTTCGTCTGTTGGACATTCACGTCGCAGATCGAGACGCTGATCCATATCGTGAAATACCAGCAGGGCAGAAAATTGGGGAAATATCTCGGCCGGATCATGGGAGAGAGAATCCAGGAACAGTTTCCGAATTTATCCGGAGACGTGATCGTGCCGGTTCCGCTTCATTCCGTGCGCCGGAGAGAAAGAGGGTACAATCAGAGCGAGATTCTCTCCCGCGGTATTGCTGAAATGATAGCAATTCCAATCGATACAGGCGTATTGATCAGAAAGAAGCACACGCAGACCCAGACCCTGCTTTCGGCCAGAGAGCGACAGGAGAATGTGCAGGATGCATTTTGGATCCGGGACGGGGAAACGATTGCGAATCGTCATGTCGTGCTGATCGATGATATTGTGACGACCGGAGCGACCATGCAGCAGTGCGCGAAAGCGCTGATTCAGGCCGGGGCGGCGTCTGTCACGGGCTTGGCATTCGCCCGACCGGTGATTTGAGTTCAGAATTGTCATCCGTGAAATCCATTGCATTCTTTTAAATATTGTTTAACTTGCATGTATATCACATTTGTCTTTGCGATCCCGATTCAATCTAACAAATATTAATAAAGAATATCGGGAGAAGCAATCTCATAAATTAAACTATAAGATTGCCACGTCGTCCCGATATTTTATTAGAAAATATAATGGATAATCGGGACTCCTCGCAATGACATAAAAATGACATCGGTAAAAAACAGGAGATAAAAAATGACACTTCAAAACAGACGGGCGATTATGTTGTTTGGACTGCTTGTTCTTTTGTCCTGCATTCTTTTTTATCAGTTCGGCGCTCCTTTCGCCATTCAGGGCCATGCTCCCATTCTAAATCCGGATACATTTCTCTACACACAGTATGCAAAAGCATGGGCAGACGGGCATCCGTATCAATTCAACGCAGCCGATCCACCGACCACAGGATCGACCAGCCATCTCTATCCAGTGATACTGAGCCTCTTTTATCTGATCGGTTTTAAAGGAATGTCTTTGTTGGGTGTGCTCTTCTGGTTAAATACCGTATTTCTGATCGGCAGTGCAATCTGTTTCTGGTTTATCTCCAAAAAGATCTGTCCGGAGTGGCCATGGATTCCCGTGCTGCTCTTTGTTTTCAGCGGACAGACTGTTGTCGGTGTTCTGGGGTTGAGCGAAGCCGGACTCTTTCTGTTTCTTTCGATGTTGACCTGGTGTGCTGCGTTGTACCGACGGCATTTTCTGCAGGCTGTTGCACTCTTTCTTTTAGCGCTTACCCGCGTCGAAGGAATGATTATCGTTATCGTTTACGGCGTTGTTCTGCTTGTCTCCCGTCTACTGAACCGAGATTCGGGAAAAGACCGTGAGATGAAATCCTCATTGTGGGTATTCCTGGTCGGAGCTGCCGGTGTACTGATCGTTCTCATTCTTCATCTGATTTTAACCGGCATGCTTTTATTCGATTCCACAGTGGGAAAGGGATTTTTCGGCGCGAATCACTGGCTTACCGCTCTCAGTATCTGGATTCAGGAGATCATCCGTTTCTTCCGGGAAATTTTTGACGGCTCAGGAAATAATATCCGGTTGTACTACATGATTCCTCTGGTGTCCGGGATTTTTATTATTTACGGATTGTTCCGAATGGAATGGAACCGGCGCATTTTGAAATTTCCCGGACAAATCGAAATCTGGTGGCTGACAAGCATTCTATTGACCATTCTAATCATCACGCTCAGCGGTTTTCAGGAAATCCACTATGACCGGTACATCGTCTGGGTTATCCCGCTATTTTATCTGTATCTGATCCGGGGCGTCTCGGGACTGCCGATCCGGAAGCTGTTCAAAAAAACCATCTTCGGTATTTTTGTTCTTTATCAACTGATTTGTTATCCCGTTTTCATGCATTCGTATCTATCCAATACCGGAGAAATGCGGCCCAAAGTGGAGAATATGCAAAAGCTGACCGAGGTTTTGCCAGAAACGGCAAAAGTAGCTGTCATCGGCGGCAGCGGCATCAAGTATATTTATCCGGATTGGCATGTGCTCAATTTAGGCGGGGTTACCGCACCCTATTTCCGGGAGTGTCCAAGGGATGTCTGCGCCGTACTCAAAGTGGTCGAACACAATCCCAATCTCCGGTTCGATTATTTCATTCAACGGGATGAACCCCTGAAGATTTTTCGCTCCCTGATCCTGGATTCTATGCTCGTCGAACAGGCCAATATCATAAAATCCTCTGTTTATGTCTACCAATTCGACTGGGACCGGCTGTTCTTGGCACAAGATCCTCTTCAAAAGGATATTCAGGCGCTGATTCAGAATAAGGTTCTTGTCGATCATATCGATATCGGTGACATTCGGGATGAGAAGCGGTGTCATTACCGAACCTATTCATCCTATGTGTATGAAACCATGTTTTTGTCTCTCGCCGATTTTATCGTGGATGGAAAGACCTATGTCGATGTGGTTCGAGGGATTTTGGGCCTGGATTCGTTTACGTTTCATACCCGGCCGAACCAGGATTACTGGCTCGTGATCCGAAGCATTTTCCGGGGAAAGATGAGATGTAATATGTTCAATGAACAGAGGGAAATCACTGCCAATATGGAAACGGTTAAACAACTGACCATCGAGGTGAACAAGCAATATCAGTTCGAAGTGAACATGGAACCGCTTTATCAGAAACAAGATTCCAATCTTTTTGAATGGGCCGTCCGCATTCCCAAAGAAGCGATTTCCGGAGATCAGACACAGTTTTCCATTTTGGGTGATCATTATGTTTGTGATTACTGGCTTTATGGGTTGAATGAATAATGGAGACCGGAGGACGGAAACCGGAGACAGAAAACCGGAAAACCGGGGAATGGGGAACGGAAAACGAAGAAAGGGAAACGAGGAAAGGTTAAGGGGGACTGGGAGAAGATGTTTGACACGAAATCATTTTTATTAATCAGGTTTTATTCATTGAACATCGAGCATTTTACACTTCACATTGAACAACTGTAATTTTAGATGCTAAATGCTCAATTCTAAATGTTCAATGACTATTGATTATTGGTCATTGATTGTTCAATGGGACTGGAGAATAGAGACTGGGAGCTTGGGACTGGGGGCTGGAAACTCGAAACTAAAAACTTGTAACTCGAAACTCTAAACTCGGAACCAATTAACGCGAGACTAATTATATGTCGATATGTTCAGTGATACATTTGCAATTTGATAAGGAGTCGTAGAGAACAATGGCAGGATATGTATGGCTTGCTGTACTGGGATTTATTGTTGGTACCTATGGAACACTTATAGGAGCTGGCGGAGGATTCGTTTTGATGCCCGCATTACTTCTACTCTATCCCGATGAAAGCCCGGAAATCATTACCAGCATTTCACTCGCAGTCGTTTTCTTTAATGCTCTGTCGGGTTCGTGGGCTTACGGGCGAATGAAACGCATTGATTACAAATCCGGACTGTTATTTGCAGCTGCAACCATTCCAGGGGCAATTCTTGGCGCTTTCAGCACGGCCTATGTTCCCCGTCGATTGTTTAATGCTGTTCTTGGCATTTTAATGATAGCAGCATCACTATTTTTACTCTTGAATGTGAGCAGGAAGAGAAGAGAGAGTAAACGTAATTATCACTTTGTTAGAAATTTTATTGAAAAAAACGGGACCGCCTATCATTTCTCTTACAACCCAATAATTGGAACAGGATTAAGTTTCCTTGTCGGGTATTTTTCCAGTTTTCTCGGCATCGGTGGCGGTATTATTCATGTACCGGTCCTGGTTCGTATTCTGAACTTTCCCGTGCACGTTGCTACTGCAACTTCGCACTTCATTTTAGCCATCATGGCTTTGACAGGCACTCTTGTTCATGTCTTAACAGGTACTTTTTCTCACGGTATCCACCGTACCGCTGCTCTTGTGATTGGTGTGCTTTTGGGAGCCCAGGTGGGGGCGTTACTTTCTAAACGGGTTCATGGAAAATGGATTATTAAAGGTTTGGCAATCGCTCTTGGTCTCGTTGGCGTTCGGATTTTTATTATGGCTTTATGAACAATCGGACAATATTCAAATTCTCATCTTAAAAGTGTTGATGTTTCGCTGACATTGGGAATTGATCAATGCAGTTTCTATTTTTGGAGTTCATATAATTCGGTCAATTTAACATGAAGATTCACTGTCAATTTAAGAGTGGGGAAAGGGAAGGTGAAATGGGGAATGCAGACCGAAGACAGAAGGCCGTGGTGTTTGATGATGGTGGTTGTTGATTTGGGAATTCACCCATCAGGGTTTTGTTGAATGAAAGGATAAAGCTAACATTTTAAATACTTTTTTGAAATAATCGTAAATGAAATAAATTAAAGAATGTTATTCTATTTTTTTTACTTGACTTTTTAGAATAAATTTATTAATTAATATTGTTTTTAATAAAGTGAAAAAGCCTACCTATGTCAAAATTATTCAATCTTGTGTAAAAATGTTCATCATTAAATATTTTTATCAATTTTTCTTTGTAAATCTATGCTTCTGTTTTATAAGAGCTTAGTTGTTTGTTGTTATAAATTAGCCAAATATTGGTATAGTTATTGCATTTTCTAATGAAAAATAAAGAAATGTAGAAAAATGACCGCTGAAGTTGCAGTATTAAATAGCATTGGAGTTGCTTTAGCAGCTGATAGTGCTGTAGCTATTGGACCAAGAGCTGATAAAATTCATATTTCAGCTGATAAGCTTTTTTTATTATCTGATATAGCTCCAATTGGAATAATGGTTTTTGGAAATGCTAATATTAATGGAATACCATGGGAAACTGTTATAAAGGATTATCGTTGTTCCCATAGATCGGATACTTATTCTACTTTAGAAGAATGTGAGAAAAGCTTTAATTCATTTTTAAAAAATAATCGTGTTTTGTTTTCAATAGATATTCAAAAACGTTTTGTATCTGATTTGGCGGGATCATTTTTTGTTTATTTAAGGAAAAAATATAAAAGAGGATTGGAAAAAGCTAAAAAGAATGAAGAAAAATTAACAGTAACATATATTAAGAAGATGCTATCAAAAATAATTAATGAAGAAAGGGAAAATGCTCAAAAATCTGATATTTTAATAAAATTACCAAAGGACTTTAAAGAAAGATTTTTTAACGAGTATGGCAATGTAATTAAAAAGACTAGAGAAGAGATTTTAGGGGATTTACCTAGATATAAAAATGACAACGATTATCTTATTGAAATTATATTTAATGTTATAATTCGAAAAAATGTAGAGGAACTTGAATCAGGAGTTGTTTTAGCTGGTTTTGGTGAAAAAGAATATTTTCCATCGATAATTCATTTTAAGATAAAAGGGGTGATTTTAAATCATCCTATTAAATATGGATACTTGAAGAAATCAGTTGGGCAAGATACTGACGCATTAATTTTTCCTTTTGCTCAGCCAGATATGGTTTATACATTTATGAATGGTATTCATCCTATCTTGCATAATATGATTATTGAATCTACAGGGGAGCTTTATACTGGTCTGTTTAATATAATAATAAGAGAAATTGAAAAGAGAGATGTTAAATATTCAAAAATTCTTAAGGAAAAATTAGATAAAAATATTGAAGAGTTAATTAATAAATTATTTAAAAATTGGGAACACGCGATTCGTAAAATATATATAAATCCAGTAATGCAAATAGTGGCATCATTAACCAAGGAACAATTAGCAGGTATTGCTGAATCTTTAGTTAACCTTACAAAATTTAAAAGAGAAATGAGTAGCACTGAAAAAGAAACAGTTGCAGGTCCCATTGATGTTGCTGTAATAACTAAAGGGGATGGATTCATATGGGTTAAGCGGAAACATTATTTTGAAATAAAAGACAATCCCCGTTTTCTCGCAAAATATTTAATAGGAGGCACGATTGATGACAAAATCTAGAATGAAGAAAGAGAAACGAAAAGTAAAAGAATTTGAAACAGTTGAAGAGGTTTTTCAGACTTATATTAAAGATTATAAACCTCTATCAGATGTGGATATTGAAAATAATGAATTAAATACAGGTGGAATAATTGCATCTCAATTACTAAAGGAATTTAACGAGTTAATATAGTTCGTAGTAAATTTAATTTGACATTTATTTTATATGTCTAATGTAGAGAATGTACATTAGTATATGGATGATATTATTTACTTGTTTTTATTCATTTATTATTTAGAAAAGTGTCATCAAAAGTAGGCTATTAATTTTACTCACATTTGATTTTTCATTCTCTAACTAATAAATAGTATCTATTGAAATAAAAGTATTAATGAGTATTTTTCTAATGCAAATTATAGTAATTCTTCCTTCTAAAGAGTAGCATGCTATAGTATAAAGAAAAGCAATCACCACAATATCTGCCTTGAAATTCTTTTTTATCTTATATGTTGCAAACCATTGTTTAATTTTCTTGACATTTGGATAAAATTTTAATATAATTAAAGTTCAAAACTTCTGTTCATTTTTTACGCTTAAAGCAGGCAAGCGAAAGTGCTACCTGCGATTATTATATATAATTGTACAAAGGAGGAAAGGTTTATGGCAGTAAAAGTTGCAATCAACGGTTTTGGCCGAATTGGCAGGCTGGTATTCCGCGTCATGAGCAAAAGAAGCGATGTTGAGGTTCTGGCCATTAACGATATTACGGATGCAAAAACGCTGGCGCATCTCTTGAAATATGATTCCGTGCACGGCCGGTTCGATGGTACGATTGAAGCCAAAGAGAATTCGATTGTTGTGAATGGAAAAGAGATCAAGATTTCTGCGGAGCGGGATCCGGCCGCTCTTCCCTGGGGATCGCTGGGAATCGACATTGTTGTCGAATCCACAGGTGTTTTCCGGAAGAAAGAACAAATTGCCAAACATTTGCAAGCAGGTGCGAAAAAGGTCATTTTAACCGTGCCCGCGAAAGACGAAATCGACGCGACCATCGTGCTTGGCGTCAATGATGATGATCTCAAACCCGAACACAAAATCGTTTCCAATGCTTCCTGCACGACCAACTGTCTGGCTCCGGTCGTCAAAGTGCTGCACGATACATTCGGGCTCAAAGAAGGATTGATGACGACGATTCACGCCTACACCAATGATCAGCGTATTCTGGATCTTCCGCACAGCGATCTGCGACGTGCCAGGGCCGCGGCCATGTCGATGATTCCAACCACGACAGGTGCGGCCAAAGCCGTGGGCAAAGTGATACCCGAACTGAACGGTAAACTCAATGGCATGGCCGTGCGAGTTCCCACGCCGGACGGATCGATGGTCGATCTGGTTGCCATTACCGAGAAAGAGGTCACTGTGGATTCGGTGAATGCGGCCATGAAAAAAGCAGCCGAGGGTGAACTCAAGGGCATTCTCGAATATATGGAAGATCCCATCGTATCGGTGGATGTGGTCGGCAATTCCCATTCGAGTATTTTCGATTCCAAATCCACGATGGTCATGGGCAAAAATATGGCCAAAATCATCTCCTGGTACGACAATGAGTGGGGGTATTCGTGCCGCGTGGTCGATCTTTTGATCAAGATGGCCAGCATATAGATCGTCAAGAAGGATTCAATTCAAATATAAATGTAAGGAATAAAATCCATTTATGAAGAAGTTGACTGTACGAGACGTCGATTTGAAGGGGAAACGCCTGCTCATGCGGGTGGATTTCAATGTTCCCCTGAATGCAAATCAGAATATCACGGATGACAAACGGATTCGGGCTGCCTTGCCCACCATTCAATATGCAGTGGAGCACGGCGCAAAGGTGATTCTCATGTCTCATCTGGGTCGTCCAAAGGGGAATCGCATTCCGGAAATGAGTCTGAAACCGGCGGCGGTCAAACTTGGAGAACTACTTGGGAAAGAGGTCAAACTGGCGCCAGACTGTATTGGCCCGGAAACCGAATCACTGGTTCAATCCATGAACGAAGGCGATGTGATTCTTCTGGAAAACGTCCGTTTTCACAAAGCCGAAACGGACGATGATCCCGAATTTTCCGCTCAGCTAGCCAAATTGGGCGACCTCTATGCCAATGACGCGTTTGGTTCCGCTCACAGGGCGCATGCCTCGACACATGGCGTGACCCAGCATTTCGATACGTGCGTGTCCGGCTTTCTCATGGAAAAGGAGATCAATTATCTCAGTGCTGCCGTGTCGAATCCGGAAAGACCGTATATTGCCATCATGGGCGGTGCGAAAATTGCCGATAAAATTCCTGTGATCGAAAACCTCATCAAGATCGTGGATAAACTTATTATCGGCGGCGGGATGATCTTTACTTTCCTGAAGGCGCAGGGGAAAGAAATCGGGGATTCTCTCCTGGATTCCGATAGCCTGGATTTTGCGAAAAAAATCCTTGCCGAAAAAGGAGACAAAATCGCTCTGCCTGTGGATTGCCTTGTTTCGGATGCGTTCGATTTCAAAGCGAGAACCATCGGAAAAACCAGAATGGTTTCCGTGGATGAAATCCCCCAAGGCTGGCATGGTCTGGATGTGGGTCCGAAGAGTATCGAACTTTTTTCCGAGATATGCAAAAGCGCCAAAACCATTGTCTGGAACGGTCCCATGGGCGTCTTTGAAATTCCGGAAACAGCCAAAGGAACCCTGGCCATCGCCAATGTCCTGGCAGAAGTTACCGAAGAAGGAGTGACAACGATTATCGGCGGCGGCGATTCTGCCTCGGCAGTGAAGAAAGCAGGTGTGGCATCGAAAATGTCCCACGTTTCCACAGGCGGGGGAGCCTCACTTGAATTTCTTCAGGGGATGGAACTGCCTGGTGTGGCCGTATTAACCGATGCATAGGGGCGGATCATGAGAAAACCATTTGTAGCGGGTAACTGGAAAATGAATACCTCTGCAGCCGAGGCCGAGGCACTGGTCAAGGGATTGAAACCGCTGACTGCAGGTGCGGACAACGTGGATGTAGCTGTAGCGCCTCCGTTTGTCTATCTGCATAAAGTGATTTACACGGTGAAGGGCAGCGGAATTCTGGTTGGCGCCCAAAATTGTTACTTTGAATCGAGTGGTGCGTTCACAGGCGAGATTGCCCCGGAAATGTTGAAAGATGTGGGATGCGATTTTGTAATTCTCGGCCATTCAGAAAGACGACATGTTTTGGGTGAAACCGACGAAATGATCCATCTGAAAGTAAAAAAAGCTCTGGATGCCGATCTGAATGTCATCCTGTGTGTGGGCGAACTGCTTGAGGAACGTGAGGCCGGAAAGACCGAATCCGTGGTCGAACGGCAGCTTGCATCCGGATTAAAGGATATTTCAGCAAACTGCATGGCCAAAATCACAATCGCTTACGAACCGGTTTGGGCCATCGGCACAGGGAAAACAGCCACACCGGAACAAGCCCAGGAAGTACATCGTTTCATACGTGGCTGGCTGGACGCCGCTTACGGCAGCGGTACGGCTGAAAAAGTACGCATTCAATACGGCGGCAGTGTCAAACCGGACAATGCCGGTGAATTGATGGCACAGCCGGATATTGACGGCGCCCTTGTCGGGGGTGCCAGTCTAAAAGTCGATAGTTTTGCAGGAATTATCAGGGCTGCACAAAACCAGACAGGAGATAAATAACTATGTCCGTATTGTTTACATTTCTCCATGTGTTTGTATGTGTTTTTTTAATTATCAGCATTCTGCTTCAATCCAGCAAGGGCGGTGGACTGGCAGGCGTTTTTGGAGGTGGAGGTGGAGGCATGGGGAATGTGTTCGGTGGAAGAGGAGCGGCGTCCTTTTTGGCCAAGATGACGATGTATCTGGGGATCGCTTTTGCCATTACCGCGCTTTCAATCGCTCTTTTGTCCAAGGGATCCACTTCCGGAGCAAAGAGTATGGTTCAGCAGGTGATGGAAAATGAAGAGGCTGCTTCTCCTGCAGCGATTCTTCCGACCGTTCCGGGAGAAGGGGACAATTTGATGGGCGGAGAAGGCTCTACGGAAAATCCGGGAGAATCTTCTAAATAGGCCATCAAGAAGTTTGCCGAAGTGGTGGAACTTGGTAGACACGCTGTCTTGAGGGGGCAGTGCTCGAAAGGGCGTGGGGGTTCAAATCCCCCCTTCGGCACATAGATTATCGTTCGATATTTAAATTAAACTGGAGGATTCGTCCATGAAAAAGAAAAGAAAACTCCTAACGTTTGTATTTGGTTTTATGATGTTCGTTGTTACTCTAGGAGTATATGCACAGGAAACAGATTATCAGGCAAAGGTCGACGAAATTCAAAAAAAGAGAAAAGATCTTCGCGAGCAAATGGAAGAAGCTAACAAAATGGGGGATACGAACGCCTATAATATCGCACTGGATGAGTATACCAAACTTGGCACCGAACTGGATCAACTGCAGGCACAGGCAGCCGAGGAAGGCGATAACGAAGCCAAAGCCAAGAGCGCATATAATCGGGGTAATAATTTTGTCAGGCTGGGACAATATCAGGAAGCGGTCAATGCTTACGATCAAGCCATTCAGCTTGATCCTGAAAATTCGAAGGCCTACTACGGCAAGGCGATCGCCCTCAAAAAATTAAAACGGTACGACGAAGCCCAGGCTGCCTATCAGAAATCGATTGATCTGGACCCGACCGATTCGAGAGCTTATCTATCATTGGGGAATCTGTACCGGTCCACAGAGGAGTACAACCAGGCTGTCAGGGTATATTATCAGGCTTTGGCCCAGGATTCGACACTGGACAAGGCCTATTATGAAATCGGTTATACCTATGCCCAGCAGAAAGATTATTCGAAAGCTGCGGATGCATTCGAGAAAGCAATCAAAATTAATCCTTCGTATGACAAAGCATTGAACGCTCTGGGAGCCGCCTACAACAATCTGGGCAAATACAGTTCGGCGACCACGGTCCTGAATAAGGCAATCGAAATCGATTCCAGAGACGGCGATTCCTATTATCGTCTGGCAGAGGCCTACAACAATCTGGGCAAATATAATGATGCTCTAACTGCATCGAATAAAGCCGTTCAGTATCTGAAGAGAAATATGCAGGCCCACGCCCAAATTGAAAAGGGGAAAGCTTACGAAGGATTGGGAGATTTGGCCAATGCCGTGGCAAGTTATCAGGAAGCCGGCAAGGATAAACGGTTTACCAACTGGGTGAACTGGAAAATCGATGTGTTGAAAAAGCAATCTCAGTAAAGTAAAGTATTATAAAAAAAGAAAACCCATCGATTTTTACGATGGGTTTTTGTATTGATAAATAAACTTTGGAAAATTTGTAAGCTGTTGTCATTTTTCAGTTACGCTCAGGATAATATTTTTTGCATTGTTTAATAAAGTCTGTCAGAATCTGAATGATATCCAGGCACGACAAGAAGGGAAAGTGGTTATGGAGTTTCAGATTGGTTCCGCGCTGATCATTATGGGCGGGCTGGGGTTGATCTTTGGTATCGGGTTGGCGATTGCCTCAAAAATATTCTTTGTTCACAAAGATCCTCGTATGGAGGAGATCGAAGCGGTTCTTCCTGGAGCGAACTGCGGTGCGTGCGGAGCGCCGGGATGCAGTGGTTTTGCCGCGGGTGTCGTCGAAGGAAAATACAGTGTCAGCGGATGTATTGTCGGAGGCACCGGAGTGGCTCAGCAGGTTGCTCAAATTATGGGCGTTGAAGCCGAAGATCTTGTTCCTCAGGTAGCTGTTGTCCGTTGCAGCGGAGACCGGGACAACAGCGTGGATCGGGCCGTGTATTACGGCATCAAAGATTGCCGTGCAGCGGTTTTAATCGACAACGGGGCAAAGGGATGTATCTATGGCTGTCTCGGACTGGGAAATTGCGAACGGGCCTGTCCTTTCGAAGCCATCCGAATGGGGGAAAACGGCCTGCCCGTGGTCGATGAGCTATTGTGCACGGCTTGCGGCGAATGTGTCAAGGCCTGTCCCAGAAATATCATGGAATTGATTCCCAGAAATCAGAAGGTGTTTGTTGCGTGCGTCTCAAAAGATTTTGGAAAAGCGGTCAAGGCCGTATGTAAGGTAGGATGTATCGGCTGCGGACTCTGTGCTAATCCCAAGACCACCGAGAACGAGATCATCACTATGGATGGGAAACTCCCCGTCATCCATTACGATAAGGTTCGGGATCCGATCAAGGATCTTGAAAATGCCGTGGCCAAATGTCCCACACAATCCTTCGGTGTCCGTCGGGAAAATATGGATACCAAATCTCCTTCCGAACGGAAAGTGGAAAAGGTGGCAGAGTGAAAAAAAAGTCGATTTTCGTTCTCTCACTCATTCTCGTTTCCTGCCTGAATATTCCACGGGGATTTTCACAAAAACAGGGTACCTATATCGAGGAAGAAATTACCTCTCCGCCCATTTTCGGAATGTCCGGCGAAAACTCACTGACCCAAACCTGGATTCTGGATGACAAGATCCGCAGAGACGAGGCAGGCAAATGCCAGACGACCATCATCCGTTCCGATCTGGGGATAATATGGATCCTCAACCAAAGTGATACGACCTATCGGGAAGTTTCCCAGGAGATGTTTCAGGGGCTGGCCATGATCGGTCTAATGATGTTCGGGGTGACCTTTGATTCCTTGACCGGAGCGCCGATTGTTCCCGATCCCCTGTTTCGGAAAACGGGCGGCACCCGGCAAATCGGAAAGTGGAATGCACATGAATATGTAGTCGCTCAGAAAGGTGAGGGATCGGTTCCCAATTCGATGAAGCGATTGTCTTTGTGGCTCAGCCGGGGTGCCGGATTGGATCCTAAAATATACAGCCGCATGATACGGAAAATGTTCGGAGATCTTGGCAGCGATTACAACGGTTTTTTCAAACAGCTCGATTCCCTGGAGGGATATCCGGTTTTAGTGGAGACCCAGATGATGGGTATGGAAATGCAGCAGAAACTTGTCCGGATTGAAAAACGGGATATTCCGCTCTCTATATTCGAGCTTCCAAAAGGATACAAAAAGCAAAGTTTGGATTTTTAGCCCGATCTATTCATATATATGCGCTTCGCGTAGGGAGTCGGGATAACCATGAAAAATTCATCTGAATAGTCCGTTTGGAGTAGAAATAACATTTTCAATGGGTTAAGATTCTTCGAGTTTAGGTTTATGAATTTTTCAGGTTAGAACAAACGTTTCAATGTGGGGGGAGAATCATGGAAAGAATTTTCCAAAGTTCAGTGGATGAATACACGATAAGTGAGAAGAAGCAGCAGACTGCATCCGTTGAGGAAGGTGAGTAAATACAGGGTGGCGTGGATGCCGAAAATGGGGATGAGAAATGCGCTGGTGATCAGTACTCCCAGCGAGGAGCCGGTCAAATCCATGCCGTATAAAAAACCGGCGGTTTTTTCCAGTGATGTTCCTGTTTTTAAATAGAGTCGGTTGGCGACGGGGAATTGATACCCCCCGATCCATCCGGCAAGAAGCATGTAACAGAAAAAAGCCCATTGCGAACTGACAAGATTGAGAAAAACGGAATCGTTTGTTTGAAAGCATCCGAACAAAACAGACAATAGAACCGGATAGATCGTCATGATTCCCTGAAAGAATATGAATCGGGAAGTAAGCGCGTTCATTGACATTTTCTTTCGGAGGGCCATTCGGCTCCCCAATGCGAGACCGATCATGTAACAAGCAATGAGAAGTGCCAGCCGGTAATAAACGAATCCATGAATGATCTGAAATCCGAGAAGTAGTATCATTTCCAGAGAAATTTCCGTGAATCCGACATTGAAAAGCGAGATCACGGTTCCGGTTTTTAGAAGACGCACTGGTTCGCCAAAAATCCGGGATAGAAAAAGAACGGATAAGGTCAGTATCCCCAGAACAGTGATGAGATGCAAAAGCCTCAGTCTGGCGAATTCGATAAAAATGGTTTTGAAAACCGGCGTGAAATAGGTGGCCCAGAGAACGGTGTCGTAAAAATAACCGACGGGTTTGAAATCGCGATTCAACTGGTTTTCGGGAACAAGACTTATTTTGGATTTGAGATACCTTTGTCGTTCCTCGCTCATTTGATAGGGGATGAAATATTCTCTGACGTAGCGGGTTTCCAATTTTCTCTGGGAAAGTCTCTTGATCAGAATTTGGGGATCGGAAGTCAACAGACCGGGTGGATTGGTCCCGATCAAACGAACCGTCTCTCCGGGAATCATCACGATATCCCGGAAGACCCGGTGGAGCGTCGAATGAATCGTGCTCAAAAATTGGGAGAGTTCCGGGCCGATAGCATTCTCAGATGAATTCAGCCGGAGAGAAAAAATTCCCCGAGGTTTCAGGATTCGATTCACGGCTCTGAAAAATTCGAGTGTATAAAAGCGGTTGAGCTGGGTCGTATAGGGTGGGGGCAGATTCAAAATTACCACATCGAATTTTTTATCCGTTTTCTGGATGAACCGCCTCCCGTCGATGTAATGCATTGTGACACGGCTGTCGTTCAACGATTCGGTTTCATCGGAAGGCAGAATCTGTTTCGAAAGCCGGATGATTTCCGGATCGAGTTCGATGTAATCCACCGACGTGATTGTCGGATGGCGAAGGATTTCGCGGACGCTTCCTCCGATGTTTCCTCCGATCAGAAGAATCTCTTCGGGGTGCGGATGTTCAAGAAGCGCAAAGTGGACCGATTCTTCGGCAGTGAGCCGATCGGGCACGCTCGAAATAAAGAGTCCGTTTTCAAAAATATTGAATTGATTCTCTATGCGGGTGAATGCTAGATTTCCGTAAATGGTATTTCTGGTCGTGACAAGGTCGAAACCTTTCCAGAGTATGCGATCGATTCTGGTTTGAAATTTTCCGGAATATTTCAAACCGGATAAAGTACAAATCAATATAAGCAAAGTCAGCCATCCTGCTTGGAAAAATTTCGACTTGATTGGAACGAAATTTCCGACAACCACGGCCGAGATGAGGTTCGCAGAGAAAAGAAACCAGAAAACCGCTGCAGGACTGAACCAGCGGATGAGAATGAACGAAGCCGCGATTCCACCGAGTCCGGAACCGATGGCTTCAAGAAAATACACTCGCCCGATTGTTTTCGATTCGGGGGACGTTGGGGATGGATTATTCAATTGACAGGCCAGTGTATAAAGAGAGCCGGAAAGCAGACACACGGGTGCCAGCGTTAAAAGGGAAATGAGAAGCATCGGTGTGTAACCGATCATTTCGCCCAGAGAGATATTCAACAGGGATTTGCTCCAACGAATGAGAAAAAGCGTGAAGGGAAACTGGATTGCAAAGATGATTTGGATGAACGCGAATTGAGACCGGAGGCAATTTTTCGAACGGAAAAGTTTCGATAGCCATGTGCTTCCTGCGGCTGTCCACAATAGCCAGACACCTAAGATGGTCCCGAGGGAGAGTTCGTTTCCGTAAAAAATAACAATAAGTTCCCGCATCAGAAAGACCTGGGCGATCAGCGCTGAAAAGCCGAAAACAATCACGGCGGAGGAGAGAGAAAGATTTCGATTGGTTTTTGGATTCATATCTAATAGAGAGTTTAGAACATCCAGAAGAAAAAATCAAGTGATTTGTCAGGGAATTCAGACTTTAGCTTTTGATTTAATAAAACCCTGAAGGGTAAATTCCCAATATTCGTGATTATTATCATTGAACATGGAGGATTTAACATTTAGCATTGAGCACTTGAAATTGTAGTTGTTCAATGTGAAATATGAAGTGCTCAATGTTCGGTGAATAAAATCTGATGACTAAAAGTCATTTAACATCGAGCATTGAACGTTGAACATTTAACATTTGTGAAGGAATACCGTTAGGAACAGATTCAAAAGTCAAGATGATCATTTAAAATCTATTATACCATTGAGAGGACAGAGATATGCTTAAGGTTTACAATACATTGACAAAGAGAAAAGAGGAGTTTGTTCCACTTCATCCTCCTTTTGTGGGGATGTATGTCTGCGGTCCGACCGTGTACGACGATCCGCATCTCGGGCATGCCAAGAGCTATGTCTCTTTCGATGTAATCGTACGGTTCCTCAGAGCCAGTGGTTATAAAGTTCGGTATGTTCAGAATATCACGGATGTTGGCCATCTGTTGGGGGATCTGGATGAGGGGGAAGACCGCGTCCAGAAAAAGGCAAAACTGGAAAAACTCGAGCCCATCGAAATCGCTCAAAAATACGAGAACCACTTTTTTCGGGACATGGATCGGCTGAACTGTTTGCGGCCGGACATTTCCTGCCGGGCAACAGGTCATATTCCGGAAATGATAGAATTGGTGGAAACTCTTTTAGAAAAGGGTTACGCTTATAAAGCCCAGGGAAATGTTTATTTCAGTGTGTTGAAATTTAAACCGTACGGCAAACTTTCCCGGAGAAAAATCGAAGAATTGAAAGACGGAACACGCATCAAAACAGCGAAGGACAAACACAATCCGGCTGATTTTGCACTGTGGAAAAAAGCCGATGATCAGCATCTCATGCAATGGCCGTCACCCTGGGGAAGAGGATATCCGGGATGGCATCTGGAATGTTCGGTCATGTCAATGAAATATATAGGAGAATCCATTGATATTCATGGAGGAGGAATCGACAACCAGTTTCCGCATCACGAATGCGAAATCGCACAAAGTGAAGCGGCTACGGGAAAACCTTTCGCCAAATACTGGCTGCACAATAACATGGTGACCATCGACGGTCAGAAAATGAGCAAGTCATTGGAAAATTTCGTCACTGTTGAAGAGTTGTTAAAAAAATACGATCCGATGGTTGTTCGATTTTTCATCCTACAGGGACATTACCGGTCGCCGCAGGATTTTTCCGAAGAAGCACTGGACAGTGCAAAGAAAGGTTTTGATAAATTAGCGAGGGCCGTAATACAGGTCAAATCCATGGTTTCATCAATCGACCCGAAACAGAAGCTCTCTTCTAAATGGGCAGAATATAGGGATCGATTCTTCGAATTCATGGATGACGATTTTAATACGGCTGGTGCGATTACGGTACTGTTTGATCTGTCTAGAGAAACGAATGAATTGTTGTTTACTTCGGAGATGAAAGATGATGATTTGTCCGAAGTGAATTTCCTATTTCACTTTTTGGGTGAACGAATTTTAGGATTCGTTTTTCATCAAAAAGAGAGCAAGGGTTTGGAATCCGAGCTCATCGAAATTCTGATTCGCTTGCGAGACCAATTTCGGCAGAAAAAAGACTGGACCGCATCGGACGAGATAAGAAAAGGATTGGAGAAGGCCGGTATCGTCATCGAAGATGGGAAAGATGGTACCAAGTGGAGAAAAAAGTAAATTTTAATATTTTAACAAAAATATCAATTTTTCATTGACATCCAGCAATATTTTTTTTATAATTATAGGCTTCGGTTTTTATAGAATTGAAGCAGTGAAATCGTCATTGTTTTATTTATATAGCACCGAAAAGCCGGTGTAGCTCAGCTGGTAGAGCAGCTGATTTGTAATCAGCTGGTCAGGGGTTCAAATCCCTTCACCGGCTCCAGTAAGATAAGGAATGATCTGCGGATTGCAGATCAAATCCAGTCCTGTAGATACTGCGAAAAACACTAAAATGAATATTCTATATCATTTGTTCTTTGAATAGTTTTGGAGGGGTTCCCGAGCGGTCAAAGGGAACAGACTGTAAATCTGTCGGCGAAGCCTTCGGAGGTTCGAATCCTCCCCCCTCCACGAGAGTTAATGTCTAAAATGCACTAAAATACTTAAAATGCCTAAAGTTGTTTTTAGGCAGTTTAGGCATTTTTAACTTTAGGCAATTAATTTAGCGGGAATAGCTCAGTTGGCTAGAGCGTCAGCCTTCCAAGCTGATTGTCGCGGGTTCGAATCCCGTTTCCCGCTCGATCCCGTTGCCTCAAAATAAAATGTAACCCAGAGGGTTAGAGATATTTAGATTGCC
>CAZIAH010000038.1:0-31696 GCA_964537715.1 uncultured bacterium
TTCCTGGACAATGCGATTGATCTTGGACTGCAACGGTTGAGGATCATTCACGGAAAAGGAAAGAGCCGGCTTAAATTTGAGGTTTATCAGGTGCTAAAAAAAGATAAACGCGTATCCCGTTTTTACGACGCCCCACCCGAATCCGGGGACTGGGGAATGACAATTGTGGAGTTGGTGAAATAGGAAAATATTACTTGCAACGGCTCGCATAAGCGGTTGAGAAACAAAACAATCATTTTCATTGAAGATGTGATTCCGCCAAATTCGAACTCCCGAAAAACCAAAGCGTTTATCAATCCGTTTTCATACGATTGTTATATTTAAATAGAAAAGAAACCTACGAAGAGGGTATATAAAATTCCAATATAAACACCTTTATTAATGACATCTTCTGAATTCAACATTTTGTTAATAAAAGGTATTTGTATTGAGCAAAAGTAAACTAATATTGGAATGAAAATCATACCGAGAACACGGATAATTTTCTTATCTTTATTATTGTAAAATAAGTTAACAACCAACAATATTGCGATTGCTATAAATACGACAAAAAAAGATAAATCGTTATTATTCAGCCATTTATAGTTTATAAATAGCAATATAGAAACGAAAAAGTAAATAATTAAAACAAAAAATAAAAACCTTTTCTTAATAAATTTTCTTGTCTTTTCGGCTTGAATTTGTACTTGTATTTTGCTTTCATTATTTTTTAAAAGTTTAGGTAGATAATCATTCCTTATATTTAGAATAATTTTATATTCATCACTATTCTCAAAGTCATCAAATCTATCAAAAACCTTACTGATTTTAGATAGAATTTCTTTTTCTTCCAATAGCTTTTTCAATTTTGCATTCATAACCCTTTACCCAAGATCCCGAATCTATGATTATCATATTCAATTCTAAGTAAAACTAATAATTTATAAAACTTATGCCGAATAAAATTCCAATTATGAGTTCTAGCTATCTTGTCTAACACATCAATCTCGTGAATAAAGCTTTTAATATCAATTGAATTACAATTATTCTTTATGAGTTCAAACAAAATTTTAAATGTATCTAAAATATTATTTATTACCAAATTTATATTCTCGGATAAATCATACAAAGTTAAGTATTGCCCTAAAGCTAAGATTATTTCATCAATATTTCTAAAATTATCGAGATAATCAGATTTAACATTCAATTTGAAAACACTCTTATCGATGAACGAATCGTCTACAATTTCGATTCCACTACAAAATTTATATTTACGACTCCTTTCTTCTAATGCATTGATAATTCTTAGAAGATCAGCACAACAATTATAAACAGTTAATATATATCCAGCAATGAAATGATCAAAATCATTCTCACATTCTTCTATCCATGGATACTTAGTAAATGGAGAAAATACGGTAAATTTCAGTAATTTATCACCTTGTTTAATGTCAAATTCTCTATCCCACCATGCACAATTCTTATCAAACTCAGATAATAATTTAACTAACTCTGGAAGCATTTGACAATATCTAAGATCATTTTCTTTGTATAAAATATGACAAAATTCATCAAAATAAAAATAAGCAGACTTTCTTCCAGCAAGGAATAGTTTGTTTTTAAGAGCTTGCTTATCTTCTATAAGACTATTCAATGAATCATATAATTCTAGTAAAGTATTCTTACCTAATGCAATATTTTCTTTTTTACCCCAAAAACGTAATTCAGGTTCACGGATATGGATAAACTTATAATTTGGTTTTAGTATTTGCTCAAGAGATTGTTGAAGATTGCTTTTTATTTTTTCATAAAGCAATTCGACAGAAGTTGATAATTCTCTTTCACTAGTTTCATTAACAATTAATTCATATAATTTCTTATTTTCTTCATCAATTCGTTTAAAATTTGTGTTTTTAAAATGATCTGAGATTTTTGATACCATAAATAACTCCTTAATAATTTTGAGAATATTACTATATTTAAATAAATTTTACCTCAATTACAATATAACCTAATATTATCTACCAACCCCTCAAAGGGTTGTGTTTCTTATAACAAAATAAAAGTTTATATTATCATAAAAATAATGGTTGTTTCTGATAACAGAAACTTGTTTTTCATAAGTAATCCTTAATGATTCTATTTTCCAAACCAAGTGCTATGACTTCTCCAAGGGAAAATTCCCATGCCCGTTTCTCACGATTCCATTTTCCACCAGCTTCTTTAACCAGTTTAGCCAGACGAATTTCACCATATTGGATCCGCAAATACATGATTTTGTTCGGAGGTGACCATTTTTGTTTCGAATACCATGTTTTGCTTTCGACAATGAGTTCAACTGTCTTTATTTTTTTATTTTGTTTATCATCACATCTGTAACGAATGCAAACCAGATGGAACAATTCTTGAAACTGTTTCCATGTTTTTTTACTGTTGTTTTGAAATCTTTTTAAAGAGGCAAAATCCAGAGATGTAAAGCTTTTGTAAAAAATATAAAGATTATTCGCAAATATCAAGCAAATTATTGTCGTCATGTTTTAAAATAGGTTTCTGAACGGAGTTTTAAAACCGTGGGGAAAATATAACTCCTGCCGCTTAAGATATGATTCCTACCAGTTAAAATACGACTCCTACCACTTAAAATATTATTTCTCCCACTTGCAGAACGTTTTTACCCTGATGACAAACTATTTCTCCCTGATGCGGAATGAATTCTCAGGGAACGGTGGGCCTTTGGCTCATCCTGCTTACCAGCCCATGAAGTTCACGGAATACATGTGTTGTTACTCTTCGGTGATGAACGCAGACTTCGAACGAGGATTTCAACCGCAAGATCAATGTTGGTTTCAGGATTCAGGGTAGGACCCAACAACCGGACCTGTCCAATCCGCTTAAGCAGGCGGTCATCATAGGCAGCCCCAGGACTAAGCCGGTGCAGTTCGCTTATCAAGTAGGCGAAGTTCAACTCCAGTGATATCTTCATGGCTTCACCAAATCCATCGTAGGTTATACCATCCTGGCTGAAGACAACCGGCTGCTGCCGCTTGCGGACATAGAGATAAAGAACCTTCTTGTACTTTTCGGTTGTCGTCTCCTGCTGGTGTTTGACCTTCTTAGACATCAATATTCCTCCGGTAAGAATGGTCTTGCCAAGGCTGAACTTGCGCTCGGTGGTAGTTCTTGTCTCAGAATACGTAAGCGTACTTGTAGTCGGCAGGAGCACATCGATTTTATCATAGGGGATATCGGCACTTCGCCTGTCGCTCGTCTCAATGTGCAGCGATGATTCGTTGAGTTCAAAATGGCGAACGATAATACGTTCTGTTCTGCTGCGAACCTCCGTGGTGTCGATGACCATCGTTGCAATTCCGATCTGATTCAGTTTTTTTACTGACACAAAGGCCTGCTGTGGATCAGCGAAACTGGCCAACACAGTTGGACAACCGCAGATTATCCGTTGCTGCACTTCGAAAACCGTGATTCCAAGCGCTCGGGAGATCATTTGAGCCATCTCTGCCGTTTGTTCCTTCCAACTATTTATAACAACAATATGCATGGATGTTTCCTCGAAAATAATGCTCGCCTTTAAGAGAAAGAAAAAATCTATAAAGAAACAAGAGAAAATTTTAATTTTTCTCTTTTTTCCCCCACAACCCATTTAATTCAAAGTGCTACGATTGATCCCGATATCCCTGCAATGAAGAAGCATCTCCACTTTTCCCGCTTTTACGACGCCCCTCCCGAATCCGGCGGATGGGGAACGGCGACTGTAGAGTTGGTGAAATAATAGAATTCCATTCTGGTAATCAGTTAATCGGATTGATCACAATATCATAAATAAAACGAAATATATTCAAAGACTTATCTCAATAAAACAAGCCGTTTCGTTTGAATAAAATCACCTGCCCGGATGCGATAGAAGTAAACACCGCTCGAAAAATCTTGAGCATTCAATACCACTTTATGTTCCCCGGCCCTTAATTTACGATCTATTAATACCATAATTTCTCTGCCCAAAATATCAAAGAGTTTAATTGAAGTATATGAAGTTTTGGGCAACCCAAACTGAATGGTCGTTGTCGGATTAAAAGGATTTGGATAATTTTGGCCCACCCAATACTTCGTTGGCAGTGAACCCAACATCTGACCAACACTGGTAAAGTAATCACGGGATAAATACCAGAAACCAATATGATTATTGTAAGATGAACCACTCACTATCCCAATTACCGGTTGACCGACTGTTGAGCCGATGCTGTAACTATTGTCAGAAATCACAGATCCGCCATTTCCAAAAACGTTATGTTGAACAATATGCTGAGCCTCAGCACCTTGTTGGATTACAAAAAAAGACACAACTGCCAATAGTATCGAGAATACTTTTAATGTTTTCATCTTACTCCCCCTTCACTGCCAATTTCTCAATCTTCTCTTCCAAGATTTTTATACGTTCTTGGAGTTGCTCAATATAGATATGTGCCTTTTCCAATTCCTCGACTATTCCTCTCTGTTGTGATCCATACTCGACAATTTCGCATCCTTTTTCATCCACTGATGCTTTTGGAACGGCTTTGAGATGTTTATTCGTCCACATAAACCTGGCATGATCCTCTATCGACTCCAACTGATAATCGGATTCAAAAACATAATCAGCGTGCAGCAGACCACCTCGTTGATAAATCGTTCCGTTCACATCCAATTCCCCCTGAGGCGTATCTGTGCCGATTCCGACATTTCCACTTTTTGCAACGAGAACCTTAAGCACGTTGTCGCTCCTAAATTCTGCAATATTTCCGGAAGGACCACTCTGATCAACAACCAATACAGTACTGACATCCTCTGCCGTAGCTTTTAAAACAGGCTGTACGATTGGTTCCGGTACAATGCCATTTTTATAAAATACACCTGCAGATCCTTCTGCAGCACTGGCATAGATTCCATTACCAATACCCGAATTGACAGCTTGTACGGTAGTACCAATATGATCATTCGTTACAACCAATGCACCTCCATGACCATGTGAGTGCACAACGAGGGCTGGATCGTAATTTTCCAGAAAACCTATAGTAAATTTCCCTGCTGACCCCTCATAATTACTATGTCCCACTTCAAGATAAGTGCCAGTAATAGTTCCTCCTCCATAGGCCGCTGTTGTCTGCAATGTACCATCCGGGAACTTAATCCCCCCATTTGTTGAATGGATGGTCCCGGCCACTTCTAATTTGCTTCCAGGATTCGTTGTACCAATCCCGATATTACCGCTATTATCTATCGTAAGCTGGGGAGTGAAATCCCATGAATCAGTAAATTTTCCCAATCGTAATGACCCGTCATCCGTATTAATGAATTTTTTCTTTTGATCTGTACCAGCTCCCTCGTCTTCCAACACCAAAGTCACATAATCTGCTCTTGCTATATGCAATTGCCGCTGTGGACTTGTCGTCCCGATACCAATATTACCGGATACAGCAGAGTACATATTATTACCTGAAATGGTCCAATCACCATCCGATCCACTCCCTGTCAATGCTGTTGTTTGTAATGTGCCATCCGGAAATTTAATTCCGTCCACACCTGGAGTACCACCAATATGAAGTTTAGCTGTTGGTGAGGTTGTGTTTATACCGATATTGCCATTCTTATCAATTATTACTTTTGCAGTATCATTACTCTGAAATTGAGCAATATGACCCGAAGAACCATCATGATTTACTAAAAGTGCATTGCCAGTACCCTGTGATCTTGCATAAAGCCCATTTCCTTTTCCATTTGTAAAAGCATATACAGCATTCCTAATATTATCCGGATTTGATACTAAAAAAGCACCTGCACCAAGATAATTATCATCACTTGCTGTTTCAAGCCTATAATAATCACCATATGCAGGTGGTGGTCCAATACAAATGCATCCCCATGAAGTAAACTTCATGTATGTATCTGTAGTCAGGGAAGTAGTACCAATTTTGAAATGAGAACTTCCAGAACGATCTACTCCCATTGTAAATTTTGTTGTACCGTCAATTTGATAACGTATAACTGGACTACCGTCTGGCGCCGTATTGTTTATATCAATACCACCTGTCGAAACGGAGCACTCAATATCCAATTTATTATCTGGACTCGCTGTACCGATACCGATATTACCAGATACTGCGGAATACATATTATCACCTGAGATAGTCCAGTCACCATCGGATCCGTTTTCCACTACGGCTGTCGTTTGTAATGTGCCATCGGGGAACTTTATGCCGTCCACACCCGGTGTACCGCCAATGTGCAGTTTTGCGGTCGGATTGGTCGTATTGATCCCCACATTGCCACTGTCCGGGAAAACGTTGGAATTTCCCATCACTCCTCTGGAATTGAGACTGTATGCGGAAGATGTCAACTTGATTCTCGGCGTAAGCTCTACACCTTCACCAACAGTAATTCCAAGCCAGTAAAGATTATCAAAAGGAATGTTCAATGGATTCACACTTCCAAGAATGGCATTAAAGACACCATCCGCTACTGAAACACTCTGTGTCTCTGACCAGAGAACTGTGCCATCTGTAGCACTGTCGTAAAGCTTAAATGTAAGCTCATAATTGTTATCAGGAACAACTTCTCTATTATTATCAGTCAGAATTCCTTGATAATTGAGAGTCCGGGGAATATCCCCCCAAATATTTTGTACCGTAAATACAAATAACAGCACGCTGAAAAAGGTTAAATTTTTCATTATCCTTCCCTCCATATTTTATGAATGAACAAAACATCAACCGGTGCAGGACAATGATAATTAGCTTGAAATTGAGAAGATTGTGAACACTAAGGAGTTTGAAAATCTAGATGCTGTTGAATTATACAAATTGACTCTGTAAAAGTCAAGCTCTTAAAAATTATCAAGAACCATATTTTATAATTTCGATCCGGGCATTGATCACACCGGATCGAAGACCATCCAGCATCTTCATGGCCTGATAGGATAAATCCAGAATACGGTTGCCGACAAAAGGTCCCCGATCATTGATGCGGACAATGACACTTTTTTTATTGGCCCGGTTGGTGACTCTGCACACGGTTCCGAACGGCAGGCTCTTGTGAGCAGCAGTCATTGCATTTTGATCGAATATTTCTCCGCTCGCCGTTTTTTTGCCGTGAAATTTCGGACCATAATAAGAGGCCTTTCCGTAAATAACATTTCTTCTGGAATAATGAGTTGTGGTTTCGGGATAAGAACAGCGGATCAGACAAACAAAGATAAAAAGTAAAATACAGACGGATAAATAGAAAGGGGGATTGGAACCAATACGATTATTGTATTGTGAGTTTTTCATCTTTCAAAAATAATTTTAAAACAAAATGTCTCACTGACAATGGATATTTTATAAATGAACTATTCAAACAAAAATAGTACCCGATGATCAGTGAGACATTTCGAATAAATAGATCTAAGGAATAAAACAATAGCTTAATCAATGATTTGAAATTTCTGAAAAATGAATCGTGATTATAAAAATAGGTGTCACCCTGAACCCTGTGCTGAACTCGTTTCAGTATTGTTTCAGGGTCTCATATTCTTAGATGCTGAAATAAATTCAGCATGACAATTCTTTCTGGTCATTTTTCAGAAGTTTCATTTATTTCTTATCCTGAACAAGAACTTTGGCCGACAGGATAATCACCGGGTTCACAGGAACGTCCTGCATACCGCTCTGAACACCCGTCTTCACCTGTTTGATCTTGTCAACCACACCCATGCCCTGAATGACCTTCCCGAATACCGCATATCCGTATCCCTGCTGGGATTGATCCCGATAATCCAAGAAATGATTATCCACCACATTGATAAAAAACTGGGAAGTGGCGCTGTTGATGACATTGGTCCGGGCATAGGCGATGGTTCCGCGATAATTTTTAAGTCCGTTGTTGGCTTCATTGAAAATCGGTTCACGGGTTTCTTTGCGATTCAAATCCTTGTCGAATCCTCCGCCCTGAATCATAAAATTATCGATGACCCTATGAAAAATGGTTCCGTCATAAAAACCGCTGTCCACATAAGCCAAAAAATTCTCCACGGAAATCGGCGCTTTGTCCGGATAAAGCTCCAAAACGATTTCACCCATATTCGTTTCCAATACGACTTTGGGATTGTTATTCGTTTTTCCAAATCCGGCCACAGCAAAAATAAACAATACAGTGAACAAAATAAACATTCTTCCATGCATCGAATACATCATATCCTCCTAAATTTTTTCGTTGCGACTTAAACTTAAAAAGGCGTGATTTAATTTCTCCCAGGTTTGTTCCAGTCCTTCCGAAATAACTTTCGTGTGTCCCACAACCGGCATGAAATTGGTATCTCCATCCCATCTCGGCACGATATGAAAATGAAGATGATCTGTAATTCCTGCTCCCGCGACACGTTCCAGATTCATACCGATATTGAATCCGTGGGGCTGCATGACCGTCTTGAGCGCTTCTTTCGACAAAACGAGCAGATCGAACAGCTCGAGTTTTTCATCGCGAGAAAGAGAAATCAGTTCGTTCGTATGGCGAAAGGGAATGACCATCAGATGGCCGTTGTTGTAGGGATAACGGTTCATCATGACGAACACCAATTTACCCCGATACACGATCAGATTGACTTTGTCGTTGGACTCTTTTGGTTTGTCACAGAAAATACAACCGGAGGTTTTATCCGCATTTTGGATATATTCCATTCGCCACGGAGCCCAAAGTATGCTGGTCTGTCCACGATTTTTTTTATCGTCCCGAGCCACTATTTCTCGGCTTCCTTTTCCTTCTGGGCTTTGGCCTCTTCGACGATACGCGACTCCAATTCTTTGGGAACCGGTTCGTAGTGCGAAAATTTTCGCGTGTGGATGCCTCTCCCCGAAGTGATCGATCTCAATGTGGTCGCATAGCGATCCAGTTCGGCAAGCGGAACCTTTGCCTTGATGATTTGAAAATTCCCCTTGGCATCCATACCCATGATTTTTCCGCGTTTTCCGGAGAGGTCACCCATCACATCGCCCATACACTCTTCGGGAATTTTCACCTCAATATCATAAATAGGTTCTAGAAGGATCGGCTTGGCATTGAGCACACACTGCTTGAACACTTCCCGTCCGGCCACCTGGAAAGCTATATCTTTGGAATCGACCGGGTGCTCCTTGCCGTCATATACGGTTGCCCGAACATCGACCACCTGATAGCCTGCCACCGGTCCTTTTTCCAGGACCTGTTTAACCCCCTTTTCCACAGAAGGGATATAAACGGAGGAAATATGACCGCCGACAACCTCATTCGTAAAATCAAATCCTTCTCCCCTGGGCATGGGTTCCACACGCATCCAGACTTCGGCGAATTGACCGGCTCCTCCGGTCTGTTTCTTGTGACGGTATTTTTCATCCGCCTTGCCGGTGATCGTCTCACGATAGGGAATTTTAGGACGTTCTTCTTCGACCTCCACGCCAAATTTTTCCTTGAGCCGCTTGATGATGACTTTTAAATGAAGTTCACCCTGACCCGAAATGATGGTTTGATGAAGCTCTGGATCGTTGACCACGTTAAAGCTTGGATCTTCATCATGAAGAAAATGGAGACCGCTCGATATCTTTTCTTCGTCCCCGCGGCTCTTCGGTTTCACTGCCACGCTGACCACCGGTTCGGGAAATTGGATCGGATCCAAAACAATTGGATTTTTTTTGTCGCACAAGGTATCGCCCGTACGCGTTTCCTTTAATTTGACCAATGCTCCGATATCACCCGCAGTAAGACGACCGATTTCTTTTCGTGATTTTCCGTTCAATATATAGATTTGACCGATCTTCTCGCCTTTTTTATTCGTACTGTTAAGCAATTCCATTCCAGAATTCAGCACACCGGAATAGATACGTATCAAGGAAAGTTCCCCGACGTGGGCTTCTGAAACCGTTTTGAATATCAGCCCGCATGTCGGTTCGCTGTCGGAAATCTTTCTCTCTGCCTCTTTCCCCTTAACGCTGACAAAATCCTTTGGAGCCGGCCCGTATCGTGCAATAATGTCGAGCAGCTGATGAGAACCGATATTTTTTTCTGCGGAACCGCAGAGAACGGGAATTAACGTCTTTTGTAAAATCCCCTTTCTCAATCCGACTTGAAATTGTTCTTCTGTGAGCATTCCGGCATCAAAATAAGACTCCAACAGTGCGTCATCACTTTCGGCTGCGGATTCCATAATTTTTTCTCTCAGTTCTTCTGCTTTCTTCTTATGTTCTTCTGGAATCTCGGACATCGTGCATTTTCCACTCACATTGGTTTCGAAGGTCATCAGTTTCATCGACAACACATCAATGATTCGGTTGAATCCATCCCCCTGATTGATTGGAAATTGAAAAGCAACCACTTTGTTTCCATATCGCTTCTGCGCCGACAAAAGAGACTTGTTAAAGTCCGCATGTTCGTTATCCATTCTATTGATAAAAAACATTCTGGGAATATTATACTCATTCACAAATTCAAGAACCTGTTCTGTGCCTACTTCAACTCCTTCGACCGCACTGATCACTGTGATTGCAATATCTGTGACTCTCAAAGCACTTTTGGCCTCTCCAATAAAATCGGAATACCCGGGAGTATCCATAATATTGACTTTGGAATCCTTCCATTCACCATGAAGCGGAGAAATGTTGATGGAAATTTTCCGCTCAATCTCGTCTGGATGACAATCGGAAACCGTGGTTCCATCATCGATTTTTCCGATTCGATTGGTTTCGCCCATCGAAAAAATCATCACTTCGGCCAGAGAAGTTTTTCCAACTCCACCATGGCCTATCAAAGCTACATTTCGAATTTGATCTGATCCATATTGCTTCACCAAGACCCTCCTTTGTTTATCGAGTGAACCTATTCAGCATTTTCATTTTTATTTAGAACCTGTTTTTTAATTTTGTCCCTCTGTATTCGTCCGGCAGCATCTCTTGGAAACGAGGGAAGAAAATGAATCTCTTTCGGACATTTATAATTCGCGATTCGCTCTTTGATGTAGGTCAATATCTCTTCCTCCGTAGCCTGTTCATTTTCCTTTAAAACGGCAAAGGCATGAATTTCCTCACCATGCATTTTATCTTCGCTTCCGATAACAACGGCCTCCTCGATCTTTGGGAAGCCGGTCAAAAATCGTTCCACCTCTTTCGGATAGACGCTAAAGCCTCCCTTCATGATCACATTTTTCTTTCTCGCCTCAATAAAAGCGAATCCACTTTCATCCACACGCGCCAGATCACCTGTTCGCAGCCAGCCGTCCCTCAGAACCTTTTTGGTTGCTTCGGGTCGGTTGAGATAGCCTTTCATGATATTGGGACCGCGAATCAGAATTTCTCCTACTTCTCCTGTTCGAACTTCTCCGTCGTTTTCATCCACAATTCTGATCTCGACTCCAGGAAGAGGCAGTCCGATCGATCCTGCCTGGCGGTTCTGAACCGGGTCGTTGAATGAAACCATCGGGGAAGCTTCTGTCAAACTATACCCTTCCAGAATTGTCGTTTTAAATTTCGATTCGAATTGTTCGATCATCTCCTGTTTCAACGCATCGCCGTTAGACAAACAATACTTCAATGAACTCACATCGAATTCATCCGTGGATTCAAAGTCCAATAATGCTCTGATCATGGAAGGAACGCAGGTCAGATAGGTCGGTCGATTGGTGTGAATACTCTTAACAATGTGGCCGGCCTCATAATTGGATTCGAGAATGACCTTGCCCCCCACATTCATGAATGTCAAAAGAGAAAGCGTAAATCCCAGCGGATGATACAGAGGAATCGCATCCAAAACACTGTCATGAGAATCGAGTTTGAGAAACTGTGAACAAGCCGTGATATTGGAGCCGATATTATGATGGGTCAGTTCCGCTCCTTTGGGCCTTCCCGTTGTACCGGCAGTATATACGATCAGTGCCGTATCGTCTTGCGACAAACCGGCTGATTCGATGAGAGGTTCGTTATTTTCGATCAAATAATTGAGCCGAATTTCACCGGGCTGCGCTTTATCGCTCAGAACGATGAGATGTTTGCACTGTTCCAGATTTTGAACTGCCTGTATGACGTTTGTACGAAACCCTTCCCAATAGATGATTCCCTTGACTTCGGCATCCTCGAGCTGATGATGGATTTCCTCTGTCTTGTAAAGTGTGGGAACAGGAATCATGGTGATTCCCAGTTTCAAAAGCGCAAAAAAACTGATCGGGAAATGAGGCACATTAGGAAGCATCACGGCAACACGATCGCCGGTTTTCAACCCAAGCTGCTTGATTCCCGAAACCAGTCTGTCAGATGCAACCTTTAATGTTTGATACGATATTTGGTGCGTCTGAAAAATTAGTGCAGTGTGATCGGAATAGTTGCGCGCTGCATTTTCCAAAATTTGATATAAAAAACTCACAGGACCGCTCCTTCACATTTCGCCGCCATTTCCTCTGCATGATACGAACTTCGCACCTGTGGTCCCGATTGCACGTATCGAAAACCCATACGAATCGCTTGTTCACGGTAAAATTCGAATATGTCAGGATGGATGTATTCCTGAACCGGAGGACTTGTTCTGGTAGGAGCGAGATATTGTCCGATCGTCAGTGCATCACAATCGACTTTCCGTAATTCTTCAAAAACGGACAATACTTCATCCCGCGTCTCACCCAGACCAACCATCAGTCCGGATTTACTCATAATCTCCGGTTTGATCGTTTTGGCCATTTTTAATACATGCAGGGATCGGTGAAATCCCGCTTGAGGTCGAATGAATGAATAGAGCCACGGAACCGTTTCCACATTGTGGTTGAGCACATCTACGCCGGATGCGATGACGATTCCCAGGCTCTCTTCGTTTCCCCGGAAATCAGGAACCAGTGTTTCAATGGATACTTCGGGAGTTTGCTTTTTAATCTGCCGAACTGTTTCTGCAAATTGACCGGCGCCCCCATCTTTCAGATCATCTCTTGTGACTGAAGTAATCACAACATGAATCAAATTAAGTCTTTTCACGATTTCACCGATTCTTCTGGGTTCATCCGGATCGACAGGCAGAGGTGGTCCATGCAAAACACCGCAAAATCCGCAGTTTCGTGTGCAGATATCACCCAAAATCATGAAAGTCGCAGTCGGTTTCCCAAAACATTCCGTTATATTCGGACAGGATGCGGATTGACATACGGTATGAAGGCGATATGTTTTTAATATTTTTTTGAATTGAAGAATGGTTTTATCCTCTCGTTTTCGATTTCGCAGCCATTCTGGCAGCCGAAGTCTTTGATTTGAGGATTGTTTCTGTTTCATTTCTACCATAAGCTAAATATTTTAACAAAACTTTTTTATATAATCAAGCGCTTTTTGGAGTAAAATTGGAAGGCTTTTTGTGAATGCCAAAATATAGTAACTATCAATCAAATAAATAATGAAAAATATCTCATTTATCTCACGCTCGGATATCCTATATGATCGGAATTCAGAATCCTTATATCGTTCTATGGAAACCGAGTTTCCATGGCAATTGAATTCCCAAACAGGAGTTTAGGCAACCAGTGTAAAATTATTCTCTATAAATATAAATGTCTATTCCACTTCCTGACGTACAATATGTAGATCCTTCTTCTAATGATAATGTCGTATTATCAGTACTCACTTTCTCATACGATACGGTAGTAATCCCAGAACATACGTCTGTACCTTTTAACTCATAATTTAACCAAGGCTCATTATTGTAGTTCGTATTAAATGGAATGTTGTTTGCTGACAAGGTCGTCGTTAAAGTATATGTACTGGTAACTTTTACCCTATGTGCATAAAATGAAGTGGCTAAATCTGCCTGATCATTAAAATGGATTTCTATGTATTCAGTAAATGTCTCGCCAAATCCATTGTCATAATTTTCATATTGTTGGATTAGTGTATTATTTTCAAAAGTAACGTTTGCTTCATCGGTATCTTTATCAAATGCAATTCCGACCAACCAATCATTAAGATACGGTTGTCCATTCTTAAGTAAAGCACCTCTTACGCCATTTAAGACTATCGAACAGCCTGTAATTGCAAATTCCTGATTTTCTAATCTTTCAATTTTGAGAGTAATATTTGTCGTATTCGTATTTGGATAATTAGGTATTCTATTTGTTATGATAGCTAAGAGCTCGTATCCGTTATCAGAAAGCTCTTTGATATTTTCAACCGTGAGTCCATTTACAGAGCTATTCATAAATTCAATATCTGTTTGGTTGTATTTAAAGAGTGAAATTTCTGCATTGCCTCCTCCCAAAGTTGAAAAGTAAAGTCTATCTCCATCCTGCAGGTCATTCCCCAAACTGACTCGGTAAAGTTTTGCAGAAAGATCTAAAAAACTATCGGTCCGCTCAAGTTCATGTGTTTCTGAATCAACCAAGAATTCAGCGCTTGTTTTTTCTTGCCAAAAATCAATTAGATTATAATTTCTTGTAATTCTCTCTCTGATTGTCTCGTTTGTAATTAAGTACTCGTAAAAATCAGCAAGCCACAATTCGGGTTGTTCGGTCTGTGAAAAGATTGCATCAAAAGAATTTTTACCATTTTTAATCTCATTAAATATTTTCTGCACGATAAGTTCGCCATACCGGTTCACAAGGTATTCAAAGATCAATGGGTTCCCACTACTCTTTCCAACATATAAACCATCTAAACAATAATTAATGTAATAGTATATTTCATATTCCCTTATGACATGCATCCAAAAGTAATAAGAAAAACCCGACCATTTGGCAAATGCATCAACCAACCAATCGTGTTTCCTCTCTTTGTCATACAATGTCCATAAATATGTACAAGCAACGCCATAATTCACTTGAAAGAATATTTCTGAAAAATCATTATCACGCCCAATATACATAGCCATAATGTTTTCTGGACTACCAAAGGCCTGAATATCAGATTCATAAACTTCAAGATACGAACAAAAAACTACTGTACGAATATCAAGAACGTCTAAATCAGACCCTAATAGTGTAAACCAGCGGTCGTAACTCAATTCAAGTTTATCCAGCAAGATTTCATCATATCCATTATTTATTAAATCATAAAGAGAATCAGGGGTTTTAGGGTAGGCTCTTAAAACGAAGTGCTGAATTAAAGGATTCCATTCATTTTCACTGGTATATCCACCCAGATAAAATGATAGAACACCACCATCATTCGACTTGGCCAAACTGGACTGAGTGTTGTAAGTATTCGGAGGGATTTCACCCACTAAAAATCCATTGGCTTCGGAAGCATCATAAGAAAAATAAACGATATCGGTGTAATTCGTATCGGGCAGCATTATATCCATATCCGAACCAACTGCAATGTAGTTGACCTCATCCAATGTTCCGCTGTATTTAATTTTAACCTCGAGTGGTTCATAAAAATCTTCCGGTATGCCGTCCACTCTAAACAGGTGAGTTACACCATTTTCACCCAAAACAGAATCATTCGCCATTTTAAATAATTCAAGCTCGCTAGAAGCTGTAAATGCACCGCTCGGCACACTTAATTTAAATTCTTCTATTTCCAGAGTTCCTCCCTCTACACCGATTGTGGCTTGTCTTAAGAGTCTTGATACTTTGAGATTGAGCGTTGTGTCTTGTGTACAAATGAAATTTCTAAATTCTGAATCAAGAATAGAATCCCCAGAAACCTTAACAGTGAAATTAAATACTGAATTACCCTTAGCAATATGATGTGAAAAAGATTTACTGATTTTATTAGTGCCGATTAGAGACGTTGAACCCCCATCAATCAGCACCATTTTACTTACTTTGAAGTTATCTTTTGTTTTTAATCTGCAAAGATAAATTCCGGCAGAGACCGGCTGATTATAATGATTTGTACCATCCCAAATTATCTGATCAATTCCGGATGCATGATGACCATGATACAGGATTTTTACTTCCCTGCCTAAAATATCATAAATCACGATTTCAATATTTTCGGATTTTATTGTTTCAAAGTAGATTATGGTTGAAGGATTAAAAGGATTGGGATAATTGCTGAGAAGCAAACAATTTTCAGGTAGCTGATTTTGTGGATTCACATCAGTAAAAATGTTGCTTATCAAGAAAAATCCATCATCATCTGTAATATCTGAATAGATATTGGTTGTATCATTCTCGTCAATGATTTCAACAAGAATATGATTCACCGGATTTTGATCTGCATCTGTTATCTTGCCACTGATTGATATCTGAGCTTTAACATGTAGAGCAAATGTAAATGTTAAAATGATAAACTGGATGATTACAGAAGTATGTCTTTTCCCCATTTTAACCACCTCACCAAGTTATTAAAAGCTGAATCCTCATTTTTAAACGTTCAGGCGCAGGACCCCTAAATGATCGAATTGTACATGTTACCAATGATTAAATAAATGCCTTTTTCTCATGGATGGGCCGTGTTTTTTCTTATTCGCTGTTAGGGCAGGTGGTAGAGTTTCAGAATCAGGAACCTTTAAAAATAACAGAAACTGTTTAAGAAATCAAGAGAAATTCCTAAATATCGTGGAAGGTTTCTTGTTGAAAAATTGTTATTGAGACGAAAAATAAAAAAGGTCCTTGGCAAAAGGACCTTTTATCGTCTTTGTGTTGAAATGAACGGTTTGATCAGATTCGATCTCAAGGACCAACATGAATCATATCATATTGGAAATCATCTCGGTCATAGTACATTTCATCTCTTTGACAAAGTTCAAGTTCACCCTTTAAAAGAAAGTAATGCCCGTGTTCCATGCTCGCCAGATACTGTAAAATATCCTGAATACTTCGGTCATCAATCTCTTCAGAGAGGGTATCATAAAATTCTTCTGATAATTTCTCCATTTCTACAGCCATTTCAAGAAGATCCGGAACCAGTGTTTCCTCATGCAAAGCGATATCCAGTCTCGGCAGCAGTGATTTTTCAGCCGGAGATATTTCTTTGCCGTCAAACATTTTTTTATAAAGCGCTTCCAATAACTTTTGATGTTTCTTTTCTTCATGGATCAGAAACTGAAGTTTGTCTTTCAATACAAAATTGTTCACCCCCTTCTTCAATTTTTTATAAGTATCTTCTGCTTCAATCTCTGACTTGTACGCAATGCCCAAAGCTTTTTCAATTGTCAAAGAAGAAACATCTACTGACATTTTTCTGTCCTCCTATCTTAGTTTCCATACTTTTGTGAATTTCCATTTGTATAACAAAAAACGTTACCTATTTCAATCTTTACAAAAGTTTAATTAAACATCCATTTCGGATCGCAGCTGAATGATTTTTCTGATATGTTCTCGTTCCTCCTCGATAATGCGCTCGATAACAGCATGATCTTTTTTCTGAGTCACCGGAATCATCTCGTGGTAAAACAAAATGGAATCTTTTTCCAGGCTCAACGCGATCCGGGTAGCCACCAAAGGATCGTTGATGTCACTCTTCATGTATTTTCCTTCGTGGGCGGAGGGAAATACTTTTTGTCCGATGAGCGACTGGAAATAACGTGTGATCTCACTGTCGTCAAAAGGAGTCTTCACAGATTCCGATTCGATTTCTCGAAGCATGGTTCGAAACGTTTTTTCATGTTTCACTTCCTCATCGGATAAAAACTGGAAAACGAATTTGGTCTTCTCATCTTTTACGGCCTGAACCACCTCGTCGTAAAAGGCTCTGCCGTTTTTTTCGATTTCAATCGCCATTTTCAGAATTTCTCCTCCGGCATATTTTAATTCCATAAACTTCTCCTTATTTTATTTCTTTTTGAGTGAACGCAACAATTGCAAACTGGCCCGATCATCATCCATGCCACCGGGTGTTTCGAGAATCATCGGATGGTTTTCAAATCGGATATCGTTGATCAGCAAACGGAATGTTTCGAGACCAAGCAATCCTTTTCCGATATGTTCATGGCGGTCGATCCGGCTTCCGAAACCACTCTTGGAATCGTTCAAATGAAATACTTTCAATCTATTCAAACCGATAATTTCATCAAACTGCCGGAAAGTACTATGATAGGTTTCTGAATTCCGAATATCGTATCCCGCTGTAAAACCATGAGCCGTATCAAAACAGACACCCAGCCGATTTTTCTGTGATACCTGAGCGATAATCGCTTCCAACTGTTCAAATTGATAACCGATTTGAGTGCCCTGTCCCGATGTGTTTTCCAATAACAATTGGACTTTTCTGTTCTGAGTTTCTTCAAGAATCAAGTTCAGGCTTTCCACGATTCTTTGAACACCTTCTTTTTCACCCGATCCCTTGTGTGATCCGGGATGAAACACGAAATAAACCACTCCCAACAAATCGGCGCGATAAATCTCTTCTTGAAACGCTTCCCGTGATTTTCTTAATACTTCCTGATCCGGACTGGCTAGATTGGTCAGGTAAGAACCATGAATGACCACCTGCCGTACCGATGATTTTTTATATCTTTCTTGAAAAAGCCGTTGTATCTCCTCGGGGATCGGAACCGTTTTCCACTGTCTCTGGTTCTTGCTGAATATCTGTATAGCTTCGCACTGGAGTTCTTCGCCCCTTTGAAAACAGGTTTCCAGTCCACCGCCAATGGAAACGTGGGCGCCTAGCCATCCCATTTCAGTTCTATCTTTTCAGAATGTTATACAACTTGTACTACTTTCCCAGATTGCCACAGACCATGAATATTGCAGAAAGAAAGCGCCTGCAGCGTTCCCGACTTGTTGAGTTTCAGCGCCGCGGTAATTTCATGATGGGTATACACGGGACCCTGGTTGGGGCCACCGATAGACTCACCATGTGAAGTAAACTCAAAATGACCGACCTGAAAGGGAAATTTATCCCCATCCACGTGAAAGTATAATGAGATCCATCGGATGTGATGTTCGGTCGTATTGGGATGCGCTATCTCTTTTCCAATACTTACTTTTACGTGAAATACTTCTCCTTTTTTGGCCTGGTCCGGACATTCAATCACTGGAACATGCTTTTCTTCTTTCCAGTTTGCCTCATGAACCAGTTCTGTGAGTTTTGTCATTATTGGTCCTCCTATTTTTTAACTATTTTCATGGGGTAGTGTGAAATAAAATGTGGATCCCTTGCCCAATTCCGATTCGGCCCATATCTTTCCGCCGTGAAATTCCACGATTTTTTTGCACATGGCAAGCCCTATACCTGTTCCCGGATATTGTTCCCAGTTGTGTAATCTTTTAAAAATCATAAAAATACGATCCGCATATTTGTTATCAAAACCGATGCCGTTGTCCTTGATCGAAAAAAGCCATTCTCCATTTTTTTGCTGCACCTGGATGTCGATCATTGGTTTCGCTTCGCTCCTGAACTTAATCGCATTATCGATCAAATTATTGAACAAACGCATCAAATGCTGTCCATCCCCTGTCACTTTCGGAATCGTGTCGCAGCAGTTAATTTTAGCTTTATTTTCAGTAATTTCCTCTTTCAAATTCCCGAGAACCACACTTAAAATATATCGACAATCGACTTCCTCAAAAACTCGGCTATGGCCGCCCAGCCTCGAATAGATCAACAGATCATTGATCAATCGTTTCATCCGTTTTGAAGCATCAACGGCATAATGAATATACTCGTCGGCATCCGCACCCAATTTCTTCTGATACCGCTTTTCCAGCAATTGAACACAGCTTGCCACGATACGAAGCGGCTCCTGCAAATCATGAAAAGCCACATACGCAAATTGTTCCTGTTCTGCATTGACCCGTTTGAGCTGGTTTGCAGTCTCTTCTAACTCTTTCGCCGTTTTTTCCAATTGCCCGCGCGATCTTTTTTCTTCTGTAATATCCCTCGAAACACTGATGATGCCCGTGATCTGATTGTGCTGGTTTCGCATGGGAACTTTTGTGGATGTCACCCACCGTATCTGACCGTCTGCTCTCTCTATTTTTTCCACTTTCGATATAAGTGGCCGATCCGTTTTGATCAATTTCTGTTCATCAGCAAACGCCTTTTGGGCTTGTTCTTTCGGAAAATAATCAAAATCGGTTTTCCCAACTGCTTCATCCGGGTTGTCGATGCCCAGGACTTCCGCTTGCGCTTTGTTGATGCGAATAAAGCGGGATTGTCTGTCCTTAAAATAGATCGTGTCCGGGAGATTGTTCATCAAAGCATCAATGAGATCCCGTTCCTGCTGAGATATATCGACGATCCGTTTCCGTTCAATCGCATAGCGAATGGCTCGTAAAAGCAGATCCCCGTTGACTTCTCCCTTGAACAGGTAATCCTGAGCACCCTCACGAACCGCCTGAACGGCAACGCTTTCATCCTTGAGACCGCTCAATACAATAATCGGAATATGAGACGCTTCCCTGTATGTCCTGTGAAACGTATCCAGACCGGTACTGTCGGGCAATGATAGATCGAGCAAAAGAATATCTATGCTCGATTCATGCAGTTTTTCCAGTCCCGCGCATAAATGTTTGGTCCATATCAATTTAAACTGATGTACCGCTGAATCACTTGAGGATCGCTCTTTCAGCAATTCTTTTAGAAGCCGTGCGTCTCCGGGATTATCCTCAATGAGAAGAATATTCAGAATTTGATTCTGATTCATGATCCGTTCTCGTTCACCTGTATTTATCGAAAGAAATTTAGATTCGAATAATGGTTTTTGTGAATTGTATATCTAACTATTTTAAAAAGACGGAACTAACCCAACATCCATAGACTCAATGCCATAATAAACATCCCTGATATGATACCGATAAACGGCATATGCTCGGTGTCGAACGATTTGGCTACGGGAATCAATTCATCCACTGAAATGGCCACCATAATCCCGGCGACAAAAGCAAGCATCCATCCCAAAACGGCCTCGGTGAGAATGGGCATCAGAATCAAAGCAGCCAATCCGGCCCCCAGGGGTTCGCACATGCCGGATGAAAATGACCAGAAAAACGCTTTCTTGCGGCTTCCGGTGGCCGCATAAACCGGCGCGGATACGGCCAATCCTTCCGGGATATTGTGGATGGCAATCGCCAGTGCAATGGCCACGCCGAGACGGAGATCTTTCAAGGCACCGACAAATGTCGCCATGCCTTCGGGAAAGTTATGGACACCGATTCCCAGAGCAATCAACAGTCCGGCCCGTCTAAGTCGGCTTTCTCTGTGTTTACCAGAAATATCCTCATCACCCAGGTAGTTATGCGGCACCAGGGTATCGATTAGAAAAAATCCCAGTAGTCCGATAAAGAAACCGATATGACCCTGCATAAATCCGACGGCTTCGACGCCTTTTGGCAGCAATTCGATAAAAGAAACAAAAATCATCACACCTGCGGAAAAACCCAGCATGAATCCCATTAATTTCGGATCGGGTTTGCGTACGACTACACCGATCAAGCTTCCAATGGTCGTGGCCAACCCTGCCAGAGCAGTCAGCAGCAGGGCGATCCAGATATTGGTATCGTTCATTGGTAATCAATTGTTTTGAATAGATTTGATTTCTTTCAATACGGCCTCGGTGTGTCCGGGAACATTGACTTTTCGCCAAACAGACACGATCCTGCCATTCGGATTGATCAGAAAGGTACTCCTCTCCACGCCGAAGTATTCCCGGCCGTACATCTTCTTTTTGACCCAAACGCCGTATTGATCCATCACCTCATGATTTTCATCGCTGAGAAGTCTGATTTTAAGATCATGCCGATCTCTGAAAGCACAATGACTTTTTGGCGAATCGGGGCTGACACCAACAACGACTGCATTCATCTTTTCAAAAGCATTGATCGATTTCGAAAAATCAATGGCTTCCAAAGTACATCCGCTGGTATTGTCTTTCGGGTAGAAATAGAGCACGGCCCATTTGCCTTGAAAATCCTTGAGACAGACCTGGTTTTCTTCGGCATCCGGAAGACAAAAGAATAAAGCGGGCTCTCCTGCTTTCGGCAGCGCCATAACGATACCTCTTATTCTTCCCCGTTCAATTCGGAATGAAAAGTTCTGGCACCCAGTTCTCTGTCCAGCATGTACAATCCGCCTCCGGCTTCACCGATCATCTTGAGCTTGTCCAGAATTTCATGGTCGTTGGCCTCTTCTTCGATCTGTTCGGTCACAAACCACTGAAGAAAAATTTGCGTGGCATGGTCATTTTCTTTCAAGGCCAGATCGACCAGATCGTTGATGCTCTTCGTGACGAATTGTTCATGTGCCAGTGTTTTCTCGAACATATCGACAGGTGACTTGTAATCGGTTTGCGGCTGCTCGATCGCCTGAAGCTTCACCTGAGCACCTTGTTCCTGAAGGTACTTGTAGACTCGCATGGCATGTTCGGTCTCTTCCTGATATTGTACCGTAAACCAGTTGGCGAATCCTTTCAGTCCGATATGTTCGCTGTAGGCCGCCATCGACAAATAGATATACGCGGAAAAAAGTTCTCTATTGATTTGAACGTTCAATGCATCTGTCATCTTTTTACTGATCATGGGTAAATCTCCTAATGCTATTTTCCGGACAAAGTGATTTCGATGATTTATTGCTTTTCAAATTCGTCTTTCCCCGCGCCACATTCAGGACACACCCAGTCTTCGGGAACTTCTTCAAACGGGGTTCCTGGAGCCACATCGTTGTCCGGATCACCCACTGCTGGATCGTACACATAACCACACACCTTGCAGACCCATTTTTCCATAATCATTTCCTCCTTTTTGTTTGTAGAACCCAATTATGTGAAAAAAACTTTTTATCCATTCATTATGGATTCAATTCTTCCGGCGTATAACCAGCTTTCTCAATGGCTTTCTCTACCGCTTCGGTAGAAACATTTCCATCCACACCCACAACTTTCCTGCCAAGATCTACCACAACTTTTTCGACACCGGGAACGGATTCCACGGCATTTTTGACAGTCATCTCGCAGTGTTTACAGGTCATATCTTTTACGGACAGCTCCAGTTTCATGTCTGCTATTTCCTTTCTGGTGTGGATCAGGCCGCGAAGAACGAGAATCAATAGAACCACACCCGAAGTAATCGTCAAGACCGGCGGTAGCAGTTTCGAATGATGGTGAACGAATGCGATATCTCCGCCTAAACGGAACCACAACAGATCAAACAGCCAGCCAACGACAAAAGAAACGATAATGATTGAACTTAAATAAAAATAAAATGCCTTTTTCCCAAGTTTGGACCAGACAAACGACAATGTAACTGTGTTTGTGGCAGGCCCCGCAATGAGGAAGACCAGAGCGGCCCCGGGCGCAAATCCCTTCTGAATGAGCGCAGCCGCAATGGGAATCGACCCAGTCGCGCACACGTAGAGGGGAATGGCAATCACAAGCATGATAACAAAATGAACGAGCGGATTGGAAAAATGACGCAAAATTAAATTTTCTGGAATAACCACTGTCAAAATCCCGCCGATAATTACTCCGAAGAGAAGCCATTTTCCGATATCCTCGGCCAGCTCAAAAAAACCGTACTGAAACACTTCCTTGATCTTAAATCCGGTTGATATTGTATCATGATGATGAACCGGACGTTTGCTTATTTTTTCCGGATTGAAAACCGCGTCGAGCAGTCCGATCAAAATGCCGGAAAAAAATGCTGCGACAGGCCGAAAAATCGCAAACAGCGGTCCCATCAGCGAATAGGTAGCCGCAATGGAATCCACGCCCGTAGTCGGTGTGGAGACCAGAAATGAGAGCGTGGCGCTTCGGCTGGCCCCTTCTTTTCTCAATGAAGCTGCAACTGGAATCACACCACAGGAACACAGCGGCAGAGGAATGCCGAGGAGAGTCGCTTTCAGAACCGATGCAAACCGTCCCCTGCCCAGATGATGCGCAATAAAATCCGATCCCAAAAAAGCATGTAATATGCCGGCAACAAACAACCCGAGTAGCAGATAGGGAGCAACGGCAAGCCAGAGATCGGCGGACGCTTTTAGAATATTGTACAACAAATGAATCATGAGTTTCAATCTCTAAAATTTGGCAAACTTGTCTTTCGAAGCACCACAGACAGGACAACTGTCAGGTACTTCACCCGATACAGTAAATCCGCAGACTGGACAAATAAAGACATCGCCAATTTCGATATCCTTCCCCAGTTTCACGGATTCTTTGGCTTCCGTATACATGGCCGAATGAATTTTCTCCGCTTCGATGGCATAGTGAATCGAACGAATGGCTTCTTTCTCCGTTTGAAGTTTGGCCACTGCATCGTAAGCCGGATACATTTCCTCCACTTCAAAATTCTCTCCGTTTATAGCGGATTGAAGGTTTTCGCCTGTATCGCCCAAATCCCCGAGTGCTTTCAAATGATTGGTCGCATGCACCTGTTCTGCAAATGCGATGGCCTTGAACAATCGGGATATATTGGGCTTTCCTTCGTCATTTGCTTTTTTAGAAAAAGCCAGATATTTCATGTGTGCCTGACTTTCACCGGCGAATGCGTCTCGTAAATTCTTTTCTGTCATCTTCTTCATTATCAACCCTCCATATTTGATTCTATCATAAAAGACTAAAATTCAAAAAACCGGTGTATCGTAAATCCAAAATGTAAATCATTCGAATCCGTTCCCTGCATCAAACTCCGGTTGCCGAGTCCATAGCTGTTACCCAGCAATAAATGAAACTGATGGCCATACGTCAGCACTTTAATTCCAACTGCAAAACTGTTTTCACGATTTTCCAACTCCGAATCGATGATTGGATAATATTCGCCAATAAAATGCATATTTTCGGTTATCTGAATATCCGCGCCGAGACCCAATCCAAGTTTTTCATTATACCCATCATACCCCAGATTGAACACCGGTGTGAATCGATTGAATAAAGGTTCTATACGGGAAACCATTTGAAAAAACATGTGAGACTTTCGACAATTGATCGCCTGTTCGAAAGAAAAATATTCTCCTTCGATTTGAAACTGGAAAAGCCAAGCAGGAAATGGAATTTTATACTGAATGCCCAGAGAATACGCCTTTAATGGAGAATTAAAAACATAGGCTCCCGAAATCCCGATTCCCTTTGCCACGACAACGTGCACTCCGAGTCCCGGATTGGCGCCACCGTGCATTCCGAAAAATGTTTCGAGTGGTTTTTCAGTTGCCACACCATAAAAACGATGTGCAATCGAAAACTGCATCTGACGTTCCTCAAGATCCGAAGGTACACTCAGATTCAGCATGGCGTATTTTTCATACGAAAAAATGAGACCAGGTAAAGCTGTTAAAACAATTAAAAGAAAATTGGTTTTTTTTCGTATCATACCAGACCCCCACAATTATTGGATTACTCAGACTCGACTGTGATTTTGACCTTTTTCTTCCCATATATGCTGCATTTCGCAATCACAGCAATCTCGTCCCCTGCCTTTGCGCCGGGAATCAAATAGGTGGCTTTCTGCTCATCCGGATTCAATTGGATCACGAACGTCTGCTGAATGATCTCATCGCCATTAAGTTGAACGACAATCTGACCGATCCGATGCTTCACCACATTTTTTGTGTCATGTTCCGCGACAACGGTCAAGACATGATCCTGCAGATTAAAACTGAGATCGATTTTATGTGGCGGATGGGCAAAGGTAAGTTGCACGAACAAAACTGAAAAAAGAAGGATAGATAAAATTGTTTTTCTTTTCATCGGTCAGGCCCTCCTTTAGATCAATACCTCAAAATTAAACGAAATTAAAAAGAAAAGTTTCCGATTTATGAACCCGGATGCAACGTAATTTGATTTCCTTCTAAAACTGCTTGTATTTTTCCCAACGGAGAAGGAGCCGGACCGCCCACATTTTCGCCAGATAGATTGAATTGAGAGCCATGCCCGCAGGGACCTGGGCAAACCATGATGCCATCCAAAGGCAAATCGATTTCACAACCGGCATGTGTGCAACGGCTCGAGAAAGCAGCCACTTCTGTCTCGGAGATTCGAATAACGATGACAGGCAAAGCATATCCCGGCACGTCGTCAAATTTTAAAGCACCGTTCACCGTATTCAATACTTGATTGGCCGGTTGATTCAGATCGATGCTGTAATTGTTATCGTTCTGATCCATTTGCGTGGGACAGGTCTTATCTTTACTGCAAGAAGTTATCACTTGACCTATTCCGGCAATGCCAATAACCAGCGAACCGGATGTTTTTAAAAATCTTCTCCTTTCCATAGGATTCCCCTCCAAGAAAAAGATAACGATAAATACACTAATGAACTTTGGCAAATATGTAAACTTTTTTACCCTGAGCGTAATCGAAGGATGTCTTTTCACCACCAGATTCTTCGACGGAGCCTGCACTGAGCGGAGAGAAGTACTCAAAATGACCCTCCCCACTTGGTTGATTAGATAGATTCACCAAAGTTCAGTGCACTACTTGGATTTGTCACATTCCGAACAAATACCCCTGAATTCAAGACAGTGGCCGTGAATCTGATAGCCGGTTAACTTTTCGATTTCATCACTCGAAATCCGCGGTGAAATGTGGGGCACATCTTCCACTTTGCCGCAAACCATACAGCGCACATGATAGTGATCCCGAAGATCACCATCGTAACGTCTCGATCCCTCTTCAATATTCAATTCTTGAATCTTGCCTTCGTCCCGCAACAAGTTGAGATTCCGGTAAACGGTTCCGAGACTGATACTGGACATTTGTTCTCGCGCCTTTTCAAAAATCCAATCAGCCGTCGGATGACAGCGTGTCGAACGCACCACCCGCAAAACCAGATCTCTCTGACGGCTCGATTTTAGCTTTTTTACCTGTTTGCCATCCATTTAAAACAATATCAATAATAGTAATCATTCCTAATTTAATTTTATTTTTGAGAATGTCAAGTTTTATTTGATCACTTATTTGCAGTTTTGAAAATCTTTTTCAAGCTCTCCTGGTCCGGTCGTTTCGTCAGCAGGCTGATGACAACAAGCATGAAAACGGAAACGAACAAAGCTGGATAAATGCTGGGGATTCCCCAGGGATCGCCACCCCGGAGCACATTCGGCCACAGTGCCGGAATCAAGATTTCAAAAAACAATGCCAGTAAAGCGCCCGATAAAATCGAAGCCAGTCCCCCGGCCTTTGTCGCTCTTTTCCAGGCGAGTGCTGCGATAAGCGCCGGAGTGATCGAGACACCATACATCGTGTAGGCAAAATAACTGTATCTCAATACTGAAATTGGCTTTTTTAAAATCGTTGGAATAAAAATCATTGCAAAAGCGCACAAGCCCAGGAAAACCACAATGCTCTTTTGAATGACGACCAGGTTTTTATCTTTGATTTCTTTTTTTCGGAACGACTGAATGATATCCCTGACCACATTCGTGCTTGGAGATAACAGATAATTCATGCCGGTGGAGATGACCACGGCACAGGCAGCTGCCAAAAGAAGGACACCGACCGGTGTGGGAACCATGTAACGTGCCGCCACAAGTACCATCGATGCAGGATCATATCCCTGATTCCAGAATTTCGATGCGGCAAATACGGCAATCACCACAACAACGGTTTCGACTAAAATGGTTCCGACAATCCACAAAGCGACCGCCTGTCTGGCGTCTTTGGGCGTCTTGGCACTGTAAAACTTCTGGTACATCGATTGAACGCCCATGAGCAGCATCATGGTGGCTAAAAAATATCCAAAAGCCTTCAATGCAGGATGTGCTCCGAAGTCTTCACTGAACACCTGGAAATGGCCGGCTGGGAGTGTCTGAACGGCGTGAGACAATCCGCCGGCATTGATCACGACAAATGGCGTAGCCAGCACACATGCAACCAAAATAATGATACCGTTCGGAAGGTCGGTATAGGCCACGGCCATCATTCCAGCCAAAGCAGTGAATGTGATCACAAAAAACGCACTAAGTGTCTGTCCTAATTCTACGGAAATTTTCCCGTCCGAAACCACATTGAGAATGTAACCGCCTGCGCGGAACTGATAGCTGACAATAGTAATAAATGCAATGATCAATGCAATGGCGCCAAAGACCCGTGCGAATTTTCCGTACCGCACTTCCAGGATATCACCGATGGTGTATTGACCGAACGTTCGGATTTTTCCCGCAAGAAAATAGATAAAAAAGATTCCCAGCCAGGCGCCTGCGGGCATCCAGATCGAACTGAATCCAGCCTTGTAGGCATACTCTGCGCCGGCAATGAATGTCCCGGAACCGATCCACGTGCAGATTAGCGTAAACACCATGACTCTGATCGACAAAGACCGCCCCGCCACCATAAAGTCGTCGTGGCTTTTGACCTGCTTGGATCGAATGATATTGAATGCCATCAAGACAAGGATATAGGCCAAAATAATATAAAGATACCAGTGCATCTTCCCTTTCCTCCTTGGATTATGGTTTTTTATACTTCAATAAGTATCAGATCTTCCTGTTCCGCACCCGCAACGACAATTTCACGGTTTAATGTGATAAACACATCGATCTCAGTCCGAACGGCCATCTCCCCTTCCAGGTAAATCCCCGGCTCTATAGAGAAGCAGATTCCCGGAATGAGCTGGCGTTCCTCTTTGGTTTCTAAATTGTCAATGTGAACTCCGTTGCCGTGCACCTCCTCCCCAATGGAATGTCCGGTGCGGTGGATGAAATAATTCCCGTACCCTGCGTTCTGGATGACACCCCGACAAGCCTTGTCTACTTCCCATCCGTAACACACTTCATTTTTTTCAAACCGGTCCTTGACGAATTTCAAGGCCGCTTTCCTTGCATCTCTTGCGATTTCGAATATCTTCACATATTTTTCAGGTGGGGAATCGCCGATAAAACCGCACCAGGTAATGTCCGAAAAAATAGCCCCAGGCTGACTTAATTTGGCCCACAAATCAATTAAAACCATATCACCTTTTTTTATGATATAGGCATTTTCTTTCGTCGGTTCGAAATGGGGATTGGCCGGATGATCATTCACGCCCACGATGGGCCACTCGTTCATACAGGTCAATTTCTCCTCTTCGAATCGGCGCACAATGAATTGCTGAATATCGTATTCCGTGATTTCCTGTTTCGCACGGATTGCCTTCCCGATTTCCTGAAATGCTTCGTCTTTGATTTTATAGATTTTTTGGCTGGCTTCGATGTGGGACTGGTATCCCAATTCATCGATCACTGCTTCGAAAATCTGCACCAAATCCGCCGACGAAACAGTCTCGAAGCCGAATTGCTTGATCAGTTCGATCGTGCCTCCATCGACCATGGAAACATAGGGAATGTTGTTCAAAGGAGAATACTGCATGGCAATCTTTTTGGGCGCGGGGCCGAGTATCTGTTTCAAGGACGCATGAAGCTCCTCCCAGGCCAGATAGAACTGTTTTTTACCGGGAAGCGCGTCTAATTTGGTAGGTTCCACTTTATGAACCAGACGAACGGCCTCCCCTTCTGAGGGAATATAATAGAACCATCTTCGGCTGGTAAACTTGCCGAAATCTAGTCCCAAAATTCGGTACGCGATCGGATCCCGGTTGTGAAAATCATAAAAGAGCCATCCGTCGAACCCGGATGCTTTGATCGCTTCTTGAATTTTCTGAAGTTCCATTGTTGTTCTCCCATTTATTTCGTGAAAAATTTATTCTCGGGATGATTCAAAAATCCATTCCGGAGGGATCAGTTGTTCCAGATATATCTTATACGCATTTGGAAACAAATCGAGCCCGACTTGATACGAAGCATTCATCCATCCGAATCCTTCTTTAGTGATATAATCAAACTTAGTGCCCACATTGCCATATTCAGCAAATACCTCGTGAGAACGCTTCACCACATCGAACTTTTCCGGAATCATGCCGTTATAATCCACCGCATTTCGCAGGATCGTATACAGCCATTTGTAAATCAAACGATAGGCCGTCGAATCCAAACCGTACTGGATCAATCCCTGCCAGATCAACATTTGATGCGGCGCCCATCCGTACGGATAATCCCACTGCCGCTGCGGCCGATCCTCGGACAATCTTCCCCGCGATGCTTTGGCAGAAGCAGCCACGCCACCCGCCATTTCCAGTGACTTCAATGCGGAGGAAACCAATTTCTCAGCCTGGGACGAATCCAATATTTTTGTGGATGGATTTTGAGAATCACAGGCCCAGAGCGGATAAAGCGCAGTCGCACTGACGTATGGATGCTGTTTTTTATGGATAAAATCGTAATCGAAAAACAGATGTGAGTCTTCATTCCACAAATAGCGCAATATTCTCTTTTTTCTTTTTTCGGCCCGTTCAAACCAGTCAGCACTCATTTCGACTGTGCCGTCATCCCGAACAAACCGGTCGGAAAAAATCTCGCGAATCGTTGTCCCAATATCGATTTCGATCTTGTAGAGAAGTGCATTCAAATCCACGGTCACAAAATCCGCGCAACGGTTGCCGTTGAGATCCCACCGATAGGTCGTATCATGACCCGATTCCCGGACGCTTCGGTCATTCACAAAAAACGTGTCCAGTTCGGGAATTTGGATCAGGCCGCGTCGAAATCGGCGTTCGAATTCTCGAACATTAAATCCCATTTGATCTGCAAAAGGCTGGTAAATCACATCAAAATGTCCCGGTTCCACTTCGACCGGCGGACCGATCCCGCTACCAAAATAACGGCTCAATCCGGTCCAGGTCAACCGATCCGGCCCCATCCACACGTGCCGGTATTCCTGGATTGCCGCCTGAAAAACGTTTTTTAACCATTGCTTCGTTCCTTCGTTTTCAGACAGCTGATCATAAACAGCCAATGCCATCGAAGTCAAAAAAGGCGGCTGGGACCGCGTGAGATAGTAGGTTCGATTCGCATTAAGTATCTTTCCGTAATACCGAACTTCATATACGAAATGATCCACTATATCCCTGGCCAGTTCGATGCGGTTATCCTGAATCAGTCCCAAAACGATGAAATAACTGTCCCATCCGTACATTTCATTGAATCGGCCTCCGGGGACCACATAGGGCAATGGCACAGGTTCTCCATTCGCATTAACATCGAGAGCAAGGGACAATAATCCATGCTTGCCTTCCAGTCCTTTTACATATTCCGGTGTAATTTTTTCGGGAAGCCGGACCACAGTGAATGGTTTTCCAGGATGATGTTTTGCCATGTCCGAATAATAATGCCATGCCAGTGAATCCGAATAGGGCACGTATAAATAAAGAACCGAATCCGATTTCACTTTCTCATCAGCCAGTACCTGATCGATATGCTCCCGGTCGATCCGCCTTGTCAACCCCTCCCAATAAAAGTTACGGATCATCCGTGAAATCCGATGCACAGGATTTTCAAATATTTTATCGGATTGAATTTTAGCGGTATCCGAACCGATCTGTTTGTCCAGCCACAATTCCTGAAGCAGATTGGAGAGAAAATAGGTGCCGACGATTTCAAATCGTTTGTGATCGATGGATTCGAGAAAAAAACGCCCGTCCCCGTTCGGCTTTGTTTTTTCGCAAAGATCGTTCACCGTGATCTTATCATCACCATCCGTGTCTTCTTCCCGCAGCAAATTTTCTATATTTTCCCGAACATCGACCTTGACAGAAATTCCCTGCCCGGATACGGAACAGTCATATCCGCAAATCACAATTAAAACAATAACCAGGAAAAAATAGAGAGAATGATAAAATCGACAATACATTGTTTTTCAAGAAATAATGGGTAATAAGGATAAGTGTCCGGTTAAAAACATCCAATCATTTATAATTCTGCAAGCACCTTGTGTTATACTCAAATAATATTCTGCACTTTTCTGCTATATGAAAAGGCAAGCTTTTTTTCTCGCTACACAAATTGTTCTT
>CAZIAH010000039.1:0-30869 GCA_964537715.1 uncultured bacterium
TTTGAAAAAAAGTTCATTTTTTACAAAGTTACTTTATTTGTGAGTCAATCCGTATGACGATTGGTATCTATCAATAGTTACAAAAGACTTGACATTTAAAAAAAATGTGAATATATTTCTTTGAATATTTCAAACAGGGAGTTAATTTATACATACTTGTTAATGGTCTGATGGGAATATTTTTAAATTGAGTTTTTAAACTCGAAAAATTGAACACAGTGCCATTAGCAAATACCCAGCGGACCGGATCATATTGATTCGGTTTTTTTATGCCTTATTCGTAAATCAGGAGGATGCCTATCTATATTGGTTAATGCGGTCCATTGTACAGGTCTCGGCTTGAAACGACCGCTTTCGCCGAGAGATTCTTTTCACAAAATTGGAGGAAAAATAAATGAAAAGAGCAGGTATTCTCGTTGCGCTGGTGCTGATGGGTGTTCAACTGGTTCACGGGCACCCGTTGAAATCGTATGGGATCAAAACAGGGATGTCCATTGCCAGCCAGTCCTATTCGTATGCTGTATCCGGGCTGACAGGACCTGAATATTCGCTTCGCAATTTTTGCATTGGGGGTTTTGCCGAGTGGAAGGGGCGTGGACGTTTTGGTTTCTTGACAGAAGTGTATTACATTCGCAAGGGTGCTGCTGATGAAATGGTTTACACAGATGAAAACGGGCCCACGCCTTTGGGTACCTTGAGGTGGGAATATCGAATCGATTACATTTCCATTCCTTTTATGGCAAAGTTGAATGTTGAGGCTGGCCGATCTTTGCTTTACGGTATTTTGGGGCCACGTATGGATATTCGATTAGGCCAAAATAACAAACTCATCGGATATGATGTTTCCAACGGACAAAAGCTAGCCCTGGATCAGAATTACAGTAAACTGGATTTGGGTTTGGAGCTGGGTATTGGTATTGAACGACCGGTTAGCTCTATATTTGATTTGATTCTTGAATTTAGATACAGCCCGTCCTTGACCCATGTGTATGACTCAGAATTGCTAAGTATCCGAAATCAGTCGTATGAGCTTTTACTGGGATTTCGTTTATAATTGAATTCTACTTGGATCGCCCGGATTTCCTAATTTAGGCGTAATACGATGGGGCTTCTGCCCCATATGCAAAGACGGCATCAAGTTTTTGAAAAAGTAAATTGGGCTGGGAAGCGCAATGGTTATTCACCTCGGGTAAAGATACCCGAGGTGATCTCTCTATCCCTTTTATCTTGTGCCCAGGATGGATATCCTGGGCAATCTGAAATAAATGTTTTTTAAAAAATAGATGTCGGGGTAGAACCCCGACCTACATGGCTCGTTTCCAAACTCAGTTTGGGAATGAGATGATTTGGAATAAAAAATGTCCGATAGTTCCTACAAAGCGGAACATATCGGACCTACAGATTAAAATCTTCTATATAATAATATATTAATAGCTTATTCCGAAACGATGCGGTAGTCCACGCCGTATCGTTGTTTTAATTGATCCCCAAGTGCCTCAGCTTCGCTTTTGTCGTTGAATATGCCTACCCAGATCAAATAAAGTGCCTTGCCTTCTATTGTTTTCGTCCGCATTTCCACGTGATACCCTTCCCGTTCGAAAAAAGATTTCCGCATTAAGGCATTGGTTTGATGTGTATAGGCACCGGTTTGGACATGGTATTGAACAGCCGATTTTTCAGGAGTTGGCTGTACTGCAGGCGAGGACATCCCTGGTTCTTTTTGATCGGGTTGTAAGAGTTCGGAGGATTCAGTTTTGTGCGAAACAGAATTCAATTTTGTAATATATTTTTGAGAGGAATCCGGCTGATCCATTGCCTGATAACAGAGCCCGATCCAATGTCTGTCCTCCTGCTGGAGCGGGGATTGCGGGTAATCTTTTATGAGCGTTTTGAATCCGGCCAGTGCGGAGTGGTACAATCCGCGGGCATATTGCAGCTGGGCCAGTCGGAAAAGGGCATCATCGCAGTATCTGTTTGTGGGATATTTTTTGATGAGCTGGCTGTAATACTCCACAGATGAGTCTCCGTTGACCGAAAGCAATCCGGAAAGAAATAGAGCAGTGGCCTTTGATTTTTCTTCCTCCTTCAAATTAGAGACGATCTCTCTGGCCTTGTCAATTTCACCCTTTCGGATGAGATCGACCACGTCCGTCACAGTTTGACTCCGGCTTTCTCCGGATAACAATGAGGAAAAAAGAAGAAAAATCAAAAAAAGGATTAATTTTCTGTTAAAGCTGTGTTCCATTGGTGACATTGCGGGCAGTACCAAAAAGGCTCTTTTTGTTCATAGCTGCATTCACGGCATTGATACTGTTCCTGTTTCTCGACCTCCTTGTCCAAAATACGCATGGCTTCGCTCAGGGCCTTTTTTTCTTCCCCATTCTGTTTAAGAATTTTTACGAGGGCGTACCGGCATTCGGTCAGATCCGGATGATTCTCCAGAATATCCTCACAAATTTCAATGGCCTCATTGAGTCTGCCCTGTTTTTTGTAGATTTCAACAAGGTTCATCGATGCGGTTGGATTTTTGGCTTTGCTTCGCATGACCTGTTTGTAAATATTTTCGAGATCGCTGTATCGTCCCATATCGAACAAAATTTCCTTGAGCCGGTTAAAAGCAAGATGCGCCCATTCCGGATTTTTTTGTATGAAATCGGTCCAGACATTCAGGGCATCTTCATTGCGGTGTTCCCTTCGATAGGAGTCTCCCCAGAAAAGATAGGCCGGAACGCACTTTTTATCCATCCGAATGGCTTCCCGGAACCGGATTCGCCCTTCCCGTTCCGCACCCTTTCGAATCGAATTGAGACCCGATTGAACTTTATACAATGGCAGTATGTGCTGATCCTGTTTTTTCTGCCATTTATTGATATTCTGCCGGATGAAGAAGGCTTTGTCCCAGTCCCCTTTTTGCTCGTACAGCGACAGCAACAGCTGCTGAATTTCCGGATTTCTTCTCATGCGCTGGCCGAGTCTTTCCGCGACCTCGGATGCCCTGTTCAGCATGCCGGCGTCCTGATAGTCTTTGATAAGATGTTGAAGTATGGTGTTTGTCTGCTGTTCAGTCAAATTGGTTCTGATAAGAAGGTTGTTGTGTATTTTAGCCGCCCTTGTCGGATTTCCCTGTTCACGAAAAATATCACCAAGTTTAATATAGGCCATGATATTTTCTGTATCTTCTTTTACAGTTTTTTTGAGCCATTCCATGGCCTCGTCATTTTTGCCTTCAAGAAGAAGGTGCAGTGCATCGATGTACGGTGTCCGGCTTTTGGTTTTCTTTAACTTTCTTTTTAAAATCGAGTAGAAAAGAAAGACAATCACAGCGATGAATAAAAAAACGATTATGTATGTCATTTTATGACAACCTCTATATGTGCAATATTATTCTGATCCTGTCTGTATTGTATTTTCAGTCTCGTCCGGATTAAATTGATCTGCGTCTTCATCGATGCTTACGTTTCTCAGCCGGTTCAGCTCTTCTTTGACTTTGCGATGCTGTTTCTGGAGCCTCATATTTTCGGTTTTTAATTTGATGATATTCAATATCGAAATGATGATGCTGAATAAAACACCGATTGCAAATGCCGCATAAAGGAAAACCCAAAGGGGGAGATTGATCGTCCGCCATTTTAAAAGTTGAACTGAGGCTTCCTGATCCTGATTTTGAAGAGCAAATCCGACCAGGATAAGAAAAAAGAGTATAAACAAGATCCATTTTACAATCCACATATTTCCCTCCCTAATTTCGTGTTGAATGACGAAGCGTGGTTTTCAATGATACGGCCTTTTAAAGTGGTTCCTTTGCATTCCTGAATCTGGACATTTACGGGACAGGCCAGCGAACTGTCCTCCTTTGGAAAAATCACAACGTGATTTGTGTCTGTTTTTCCCATCCACTCATTTGAAGATTTCTTGCTCTCTGTTTCTGGGAGCACTTCGACGATTTTTCCGATCAGGCTCTGTTTTCTTTCCAATGTCATTACTCGTTGAAGTTGGATGATCTGGTTGAGCCGAATCAGTTTTTCTTCTTTCGATAATTTTTCTTCCATTTCGGCTGCCCGCGTGCCTTTCCGGCTCGAGTAGTGGTATGTGAACGCTTCATCGAATTTGACCTGGTTCATCAATTGAATCGTATCTTCGAAATCTCGATCCGTTTCGCCGGGGAATCCGACCATAATGTCCGAAGTGATGGATACTCCCGGAATAAGCGCACGCGCCTTTTCTATCAGCGTCAGATAGTTTTCCCTCGTATAATTTCTGTTCATCATCGAAAGAATGCGGTTTGATCCGGATTGCACGGGAAGATGGATGTGTTTGCAGATCTTTTTCTCGGAGGCGATGGTTTCTACGAGTTCCTCTGACAGATCCTTTGGATGTGAAGTCATGAAACGAATACGATACAATCCATCGATTCGACTGATTTTTTGCAGCAAATCGGGGAAGTGGTTTTCTCCATCATGGTATGAATTTACATTTTGGCCCAGTAAGGTGACCTCCCGGTAACCCTCCTGGATCATTTGATGAATTTCGTTGAGAATACTTTTCAGGGAACGGCTTCTTTCCTGGCCCCTGGTATAGGGTACGATGCAGTAGGAGCAGAAGTTATTGCACCCCCGTGTAATGGCGATCCATCCGCTGATTTTTGAATCGCGGACAGGTTGAATGTCGTCGTAGTTTTCTGTTTCGCAAAACGAAGTGCGGTTGATCTGCTCCGAACCGGACATGGAAAGGAGGTCCGGTAAATTTCTGTACTGATCGGGTCCCACGATAAAATCAAGACAGGGCTTTTCTTCAAGCAGCTCCTGTTTCATTCGCTGAGCCATACAGCCGATCAAACCGAGCTTGCGGCGGGAATTCGTTTTTTTCCAATGGGACAGCACACCCAGCCTTCCCATGATTCTTTGCTCGGCATGTTCTCTGATCGAGCACGCGTTGATGATCACAACGTCGGCCGTATCGATGTCATCTGTCATGGAATATCCGTGCCGGTCCAGTAAGCCTGCGGCTATCTCTGAATCGTATTTGTTCATTTGACAGCCGTATGTTTCGATAAAAACAGAAACGGTTTTATTTTGAAATTTTTCACCCATGTTACGATAAATTTAGCAGATATTCACTTGAAATGCAAATGCTTTCTTAATTGAATTTTTTTTATTTTTCCCTTGACTTTAATAAAAATATTATTATTATGTTTGTTGTGCCCTAATTATCCCTAATAAAACCTAAATAGACCTATTTTACCTTTTCAGGGCCTTTTTAGGGAGAGAATATCACTATGCCAAATTTTTTTGGAAGTTACAAATATTTGGTCGATTCAAAAGGCCGGGTGAATATTCCCAAGCGTTTTTGGGAACAATTGCCCGAAAATGTCGAAAAGATCCTGTTTTATGTCACCTTAGGGCCCAACACAACAGAACCCTTCCAGTGTCTTACCATTTTTCTTCAGGAAGATTTTGAAGTCTTGGCAAAGGATTTGAAAGGGGAGTGCGGTTCCTTTGTCAATCCAAATAGCAAGAGAAAAAATTACTTGAAAATGACAGGAAATGCACAGCAGTGCCGTCCGGATAAACAGGGAAGAATCATGATTCCGAAAGATTTGCTCGAGCGGGTCAAAATTGACAACGAAGTCAAAATTGTCGGTTCTGCCGATCAGATCGAATTGTGGAATCCTGACGTTTTTGAGGAGTTTACCGCTTAGTTTTCGTGATTTTATGTTTTGCAAAAAATGCATCGAAAGATGTTGGATAGCCATTCTGAAAATAAATATGTTCCGCATGTTCCTGTACTCAGGGAGAAGGTCATCGAATTTTTAATAACCAATAAGTCGGGTATATATATTGACGGAACGCTGGGTTCTGGAGGACATGCAAGATCCGTTTTGAATGCGCTGCATCCCGACGGCAGAGTGATCGGAATCGACCGGGACAGAGAAGCGATCGATTATTGCCGGAAACAATTTTCCGATTGTTTAAACCAAATGGAATTGATACATGGTGAATTCGGAGAGATCGATGAGATACTGGACGACCTACATATTACGGAAGTGGACGGTTTTTTACTCGATTTGGGCGTTTCGAATCATCAATTGGAGACTGGATCAAGAGGATTCAGTTATCAAAAAACCGGTTCCATGGATATGAGGATGGATTCTTCCGGTGGGAGAACAGCCGCAGAAATCGTGAATCAGTATTCGGAGAAGGATTTGGCTGATATGATTTACCGGTACGGTGAAGAACATCATTCGAGACGAATCGCAAGAGAAATTGTCCGCTGTAGGGAAGGGAAGTCCATTAAAACCACTGAGCGGCTGGCAGAGATTATTCGCAGAATCACGCCGCCGAAATGGCAGACGAAAACTCTGTCGCGTGTGTTCCAATCCATTCGCGTGGAATTGAATCAGGAAATCGATCAACTAATTAACGGCCTGGTGAAAATTGTGCCCTATCTGAAATTGTTTGGTCGGATTGTCTGCATCAGTTATCATTCACTTGAAGATCGAATCGTTAAAAACTTCTTTAGAGGAACACATGCGGAAAACGCCGGTCTGTTTCGGGATGTGGAAATTCCGAATGTTTCATTCAGGGTGCTCACGAAAAAAGTGATTCGTCCGGCTCTGGACGAAATCGAACGGAATTCGAAATCGCGCTCTGCGCGTCTCCGGTCAGCAGAAATTACAGGCAAATGAACAGGAAAAAACAAATGCGAAATAAGCACGGGAAATCGGTCACTCCTTCTCAAAGAAACAGAAAAAGAACTCAAAATCATTACGGGTTCTTTCTCTTTATCGGATTTATTTTGTTCATTTTTCATCTTTGGGGAAAAGTACAGATCGATTTTGAATATCGGAAAAATCAGAAGTTCAATGCAGACAAATTGAAACTTGAAGAAGAAATCAAACAGTTGAGAGTGCAAATTCACTCTCTCGAAAGTTATCAGAGAATCACAGAGCAGGCGGCCAAACAGGGGATGGTTTTTTTGTCTCCCAGTCAAATCCGGGAGCTTCCCGTGGATTTAGAAGGGATCAAAAGTCCGGTCGAGACCGGACCCGAAAAGATTCGGTACGCCACTCTTTTTCCGGATCGTTTGAAATAAACTGAAACGGTTTTGAAAATGCAGTACTCAAAAACACAGTGGGGAATCGTTCAGCAGAAGGATATGAGAAGACTTCAGTGGTTTGGTGGTTTCATATCGCTTCTTGTGATCGTTGTGCTATTGCGAATATTTTCGTATCAGGTCTGGAAGCGGGAAACCTGGAACGGACTCGCCCAAAAACAGTACCAGCGGCTGGTCAAGTTAATCGCTGAAAGAGGAATCATCTACGACCGGAACATGCAAATATTGGCCATGGATGCTCCGGTTTTTTCGATTGCCGTCAATCCGAAAAAAATCAAAGATATTCGTTCTGCCTCCGGATTTCTTGGAGAAGTTTTGGGAGGAACCACCGACACTTATCGAAAAATGATTACCGACAATCCCAGCAGTTCATTTCTGTGGATACAGAAAGAAATTACCGAAGATCAGAAACAGGAATTTCTGGAGAAAAACATCCCCGGACTGATACCTGCTCAGGGAAGAAAGCGGGAACACCCGTTCGACCAGACCGGTATTCAGGTTTTGGGCATTACGGACAGCAGGCATGTCGGGGTTGGTGGGATCGAACAATCGTTCGATGAGTTTCTTCGAGGAGAAGACGGCTGGGCGGTTTATCAAAAAGATGGGACGAACCGGAATTTTGTTTCGCTGGATTATCCCGTAAAAGAATCCCGAAACGGAGATCACATCGTTTTGACTCTGGATCAGGTGTACCAGAGTGTCATCGAAGAAGAATTAAAAGCAGGGGTCAAACAGCACAGGGCGAAAAGCGGATGTGCCGTGCTCATGGATCCGCATACCGGTGAAATCTTGTCCATGATTTCCGTTGTCCCGAATAAGGGGGGCACGGACGACAGTGAATTCCAATCCATGATGATGAATCGTCCCGTTCAACTGGATTTCGAACCGGGGTCTACGTTCAAAATCGTCACCGCCGCAGCGGCTCTTGAAGAACATGTCGTAAAAACCAATTCACTGATTCATTGTGAAAACGGTGTTTACAGAATTGCAGGCCACATCATACGTGATCATGATGAAGCTCATGAATTGTTGAGCATGCGTCAAATCCTCGAATATTCTTCGAACATCGGGATCGCAAAAATCGGGAAAAAAGTGGGAAAAAGAGAATTATATAAAACCATACAGAATTTTGGTTTTGGAAGCCGGACGGAGATCGGACTGCCCGGAGAAACCACAGGTATCCTCTGGCCGCTGTACGAGTGGTCGGATTTTTCCACGGCCACCATTTCATTCGGGCAGGGTATATCAACTTCGGCATTGCAACTGGCGGGAATGGTTTCTGTGATTGCCAATGGTGGAATACTTGTCAAACCCTGGATCGTCAGTGCGATTTTGGACAACGAAGGAAATATCAAGAAAACATACAATATGGAAATGATTCGTCGCGTCATTTCCGAAGACACAGCGGCGCAGTTGAGGCAGATTCTTGAAGGGGTTATTCTGAACGGCAATGGAGGTGAAGCGGCCGTCGAAGGCGTGCGCGTGGCAGGGAAAACGGGCACGGCCCAAAAATCCGTCCCCGGTTTTAAAGGATATGTGCCGGGTGTTTATGTGAGCTCTTTTGTCGGTTTCTGGCCGGTCGAGGCGCCGAAATATGTTCTTGTCATCGTTCTTGACGAGCCCCAATATTTGTATTGGGGTGCCCGGTCTTCAGCTCCGATCTTTGCAAAAGTCGTCAGGAGGATCGAAGGTCTGCCGTCGCCTTATTGGAAACAGCAGCATCGTCAAGCGAACAATTTGAATGGGAGTCCGTTTGTGTTCGCCAGTGCGCAATCAGAATCCGCCGAAATTCCGATCGAATCATCCCATTCGAAATCTCAGAATATTTCTCCAACTCAACTTCCCGAACTGATCGGGTTGAGCCTGCGGGAGGCCCTGCATCGGCTGGCTGTTCTTGAAGTGGAAGCAGCCGTCGAAGGAAGCGGGATCGTGATATCACAGTTCCCCGGGCCCGGCACAAAAGTAACTGAAGGAATGATCTGTAAACTGCAATGTCAGACCAGATAATACATCAAAAGGATCCTGTCATTCATCTGGATCATCTGTGCCGCGGGATTCTCGATTTTCCGAAATCCGTAAATTCGGACATAGTCGTTACGGGAATCGCTTCGGATTCGCGTCAGGTCAAACCGGGAAATTGTTTTGTCGCTATTACCGGTTATCGGACAGACGGACATGCTTACATCGACGAAGCCATAAGCAGAGGAGCCTCCTGTCTCATTGTAGAAAATGATATCGGTCAACAAAATGTGCCTGTGTTTCGTGTGAAAAATACGCGTCCGGTTTTGGCCGTTCTGAGCGGACGGTATTTCGGGAATCCGGCTGAAAAGATGAAACTCATCGGCATTACGGGAACGAACGGAAAAAGCACCACGGCCTTTCTGATCGAATCGATCTGTCAGACGGCCGGGGAAAAAACAGGTTTGATTGGCACGATGGTCTATCGATGGAACGGACATGAGATGCAGGCCGAACGCACGACACCGGAATCCATCGATATTCAGCGCATGTTTTGGGAGATGAGAAATCACGACATCGAAACCGTCGTGATGGAAGTCTCCTCCCACGCTCTGATGCTCGATCGAGTGTTCGGCTTGAATTTTAGAGCCGCAGTTTTTACCAATTTGTCCAGAGATCATCTGGATTTTCATGAGACGCCGGAAAATTATGAAAATGCGAAAGCCAAACTTTTCACGATGATCGAGGAAGAAGGCATCGGTGTTCTGAACGGGGACGATCCGGTCGCAGAACGTATTCGGAAGCAGGCCACCGGGAAAACGGTTCTCTATGGAAAAGAGAATCCAAATGCGGACTATCATATCCGAAACATTCGCAAAGAGGATCAGATAACGCATTTTTTACTCCAGTACCAGGATCAAAAAATCGATCTGACCACCCGGCTCTGGGGATATTTCAACGTGATGAATGCGGCCGCCGCGGCCGTTACGGGTCTGGAAATACATCTGGATCGCGATGCCATTCGCCGCGGGATCGAGAAGGTCGAATCCGTCAAGGGACGGATGGAAGGATTTGTCACGTCGGACGGAGCCCGGGTCATCATCGATTATGCACACACGCCCGACGCTTTGAAGAACGTTTTGATCGCGGCCCGCGAAGTCACGGAAAAACGGATGATCGTGGTTTTCGGATGCGGAGGCGACCGGGACAGGGGAAAGCGCGCACGGATGGGACAAATCGGCTCCGCTTTTGCGGATGCAGTTTTTATCACCTCGGATAATCCAAGGAGCGAAGATCCGAAAGCCATCATCAAAGATATTTTAGAGGGAATAGCCTCAGGTCAAAATGTAACGGTCATCGAAGACCGTAGAGAGGCGATTCGGAGCGCTCTCAGTCAGGCAACAACCGGGGACACCGTGGTTCTTGCCGGCAAGGGACACGAAACCTATCAGCAGATTGGATCGAAAAAAATTCCTTTTGATGACCGGATCGTGGCCGAAGAGTGTTTGTCCGTGCCGAAAGAAAAGTGAAATGAATCTGACTCTGAATCAAATTTCCCGAATTTTAGATGGTTTAATAAAGGGCGAAGGGCGATCGTTGGTTACAGGAGTTTCCACGGATTCGAGAACACTGAAAAAGGGGATGCTTTTTTTCGCGCTGCGTGGAGAACATTTTGACGGGCATGATTATTTGGAGAATGCATTCGATCAGGGCGCGTGCGCCGCAGTGGTGGACCGCCGGTGGAAGGGTGCCGGAAAAGAGATGAACTGGAATATCATCGAAGTCGATGAACCACTGACGGCTTTGCAGGAGGTGGCTTCGGCCTATCGAAAACAGTTTGAATTTCCCGTCATCGCCATTACCGGTTCCAATGGAAAGACCACGACCAAGGAGATGCTCGCTCAAATTCTGGAAACGCAATATCAAGTGGCCAAATCTCCGGGAAATCTCAATAACCAGATTGGAGTGGCCTTGAGCATCTGTGAATGGCAGGACAGTGATGAGATGGCCGTACTCGAAATGGGGACGAATCATTTCGGCGAGATCCATCGGCTTGCCGAAATCGCCGCACCGACACACGGTCTCATCACCAATATCGGAAAAGGGCATCTTCAATTTTTTGGCGATTTGGAAGGAGTGTTCCGGGCCAAAATCGAATTGCTCGATTTACTGAACGGCGATGTGCTCTTTCTCAACGGGGATGATCCTTTTTTGAAACGTATTCAGAATCGTTTGCCGGAGACAATCACATTTGGTTTGTCCGAAGATTGTACTTTTCATCCCGACGAATGGGGAACGAATGATTCTGCCTGCCCGTGGATGAAAATAGACGACAGTTGCATCCAATTGGCTGTTTCGGGCAGCCATCAGCTCTACAACGGACTGGCTGCCGTCGCTGTAGCCAGAACATTCGACATCCAGTGGAATTCGATACAAGCATCGTTGTCCGTTTTTCAACCTGTGGACAAACGGATGGAAAGAATCGAAGCTGACGGTCTAATCATTCTCAATGACAGCTACAATGCGAATCCAGGTTCGATCGAACAGGCTGTTCTAACCCTGGTATCCATGCACACTTTGAAACGTCGGATCGTTTGTCTCGGAGACATGCTGGAACTCGGGAAGGCAAGCCGGGATGAGCATGAAAAGGTCGGTGAACTCATTATGAAAAATGGAATAGATACGCTCGTTTGCTACGGTTCCGAAAGTCGGGCGACGATCGAAAAAGTGAAAAGTCTCGGATTGAAATCGGCATTTCATTTCGACACCAAATCCGAAATCACTGAATTCCTTTGCGGTTTCCTTCGGGAAGGCGATGGCTTGCTCGTCAAAGGCAGCCGGGGAATGAAGATGGAGGAAGTCGTGCAGACGCTTCTTACCCATATTCACAGGGATTCGGCATGAGAGTTTTTATTTATTATCAGCATCCTTTTTAGGGGTAAAATAGAAGAGGGGAGAGATACATGCTTTATCATTTACTGTATCCGCTCAGGAATGTATTTTTTGGATTCAATCTTTTCGGATACATTACGTTCCGTTCTGCAGCCGCCGCAGTGACCGCATTGCTTCTGTCATTTCTCATCGCACCGCCGGTGATCAAATGGCTCAGAAGAAATCAAATCGGTGAACTGATCCGGGAGGACGGACCGGAAACCCATCACAGCAAAGCCGGGACGCCTGCAATGGGAGGGGTTATCATTTTATTTGCTATTCTGGTTCCAGTAATTCTCTTTGCAAGACTGAACAATCTGTTTATCCAGTTGATGATCGGCGCTACCCTCTGGATGGGGATCGTGGGATTCATTGACGATTATCTCAAAGTTGTCAAAAAGTATCGCAAGGGACTCATCGCAAAATACAAATTCGCCGGACAGATCATCTGGGGATTGGTGGTCGGACTCGTTGTCACTTTTTCTTCGGTCTATCATGGTGCGCAGTGGTACAGCAGTGTTCCCTTTTTCAAGAATCTTTTGATCAATTTCGGATGGTTCTACATCCCAATGGTTCTGTTTGTGATTACCGCGACCTCCAATGCGGTCAATCTGACGGACGGTCTGGATGGTTTGGCCATTGGACTGTTGGGGATTGCCGGAGTCGCCTGGGCTGGAATGAGTTACGTGACCGGACGAATCGATTTCAGCGCGTATCTCAATGTAATCTATCTAAAAGGTGCCGGAGAATTGACCGTTTATTGTGCGGCCCTGGTCGGTGCTTCGCTCGGATTTTTGTGGTACAACTGTCATCCTGCCGAAGTATTCATGGGGGATACGGGAGCGCTGGCACTGGGAGGCGCCATGGGAACGATGGCCGTTCTCCTGAAAAAAGAGTTTTTGCTCCTTCTCGTCGGCGGGGTGTTTGTCGCCGAAACCCTTTCTGTGATTCTTCAGGTCAGTTGGTTCAAGTGGCGGCGGAAGCGAATTTTCAGGATGGCGCCGCTGCACCATCATTTTGAACTGCTTGGCTGGCCGGAAGAGAAAGTGGTGGCCCGGTTCTGGATTGTGGGCATTCTGCTTGCCCTGCTCAGTTTGGGGACATTCAAAATCAGATGAACACGGATTCCATCAAAAATAAAAAAGTCTCCGTTTTGGGGGCCGGACGCAGTGGTTTGGCCGTGGCAAGGTTGTTATCGAAAGCGGGTGCGATGGTTTTTATCAGCGAACAGCAAAGTCTGGATCAAAAACAGAACGCATCCGAGTTACTCACTTTTCTCAACATCCCGGCCGAATTCGGCGGCCATTCGGAAAAAGTTCTGGACTGCGACTGGCTTGTGGTGAGTCCAGGCATTGATCTCGGGAATTCGATCATCCGTCAGGCCGAGGAAAAAAAGAAACCCATCTACGGCGAACTTGAGGTGGCTGCCTGGTTTTGTCAGTGTCCCATCGCCGCTGTGACCGGTTCCAACGGCAAATCGACCACCACCGCATTGTTGGGGGAAATGTTCCGCACTGCGGGTATCCCCTGTATTGTTGCGGGAAACATCGGTGAATCTTTTTCGGATCACGTCCTGGATACGGATCCGCGATTCCTGGCCGCAATCGAAGTGAGCAGTTTTCAGCTTGAGCTGATTGATACATTTCATCCGAAGGTCGCTGTCTATTTGAATTTGACTCCGGATCATCTGGACCGTCACTGCACACTGGAGAATTACGGAAAAATCAAGGCGCGTATCTTTCAAAATCAGAATCCCGACGATTTTGTCATCTACAATGCCAACGATAAAAATGTGTCCGGATTGGTCAAAAAAGCTGTCAGCCGAAAGCTGCCATTCAATATTGTCGAGGGAACCAGCGAGGGCGGATTCATAAAAGATAGGATGCTCGTTCTGAAATTGGGAGAGACGGAAGAAAAATTGATGCAGATCAGCGAAATGCGGCTTTCCGGCATGCACAATGTCATGAACGGACTGGCGGCCGCTTTGGCGGCCAGAGTGTTGGGTGTGGAAATCGTACCAATTCGGAAAGCGTTAAAAAATTTTAAGGGTCTTCCGCATCGGCTGGAATTCATTCGCAAAGTCAACGGGGTTAAATGGATCAACGATTCGAAGGCAACCAATGTGGATTCCGTCTGGTATGCTTTGGGTGCTTTTTCCGAACAGATCGTACTCATTGCCGGCGGACGAGATAAGAATTCCGATTTTACCCTGCTGAACGAGCGTCTCCGGGAAAAAGTGAAAGCCGTCATCCTGATCGGCGAGGCTGCCGATAAAATGGCCCGTGCATTTCAGGGAGTTCATCTGGTCCGGGCCGGTTCCCTCAAGGAGGCAGTAGATGAAGGGCGGCGGATCGCGGTTTCAGGAGATGTGGTTTTGCTTTCGCCCGCGTGTGCCAGTTTTGATATGTTCCGCGATTTTATGGATCGCGGCGATCAGTTCACTCATTTGGTCAGGGCACTTTAATGCAGTCCAAATACAAAAATCAATCCGATCGGATTCTTTTTATCGCTATGATTCTTTTAGTTGTGCTTGGTATCTTGGCTGTGTTCAGCGCTAGTTCCTTCCGGGGCGCCGAGAAATACGGAGATTCAACCTATTTTCTGAAAATGCATCTGCTTCGAATTGGTTTCGGGTTGATCCTTTTTTTGATTGCCGCGAAAATCGATTATCATCAGTTCCGAAGCATCACACCTCTTCTTCTGCTCGTTCTCTGGTTTTTGTTGGTGCTGGTGCTTTTTCATCCGGAAGTCAACGGCAGTCACCGTTCGTTTATTTTTTTAGGAAAGCGGTTTCAACCCTCAGAATTTATGAAATTGGTCATGATTTTCTATTTGGCCGGTGTGTTTGCGAGAGGAATGAAGGCGTGCGCGCTGACGGGAAAACAATGGATCATGCACTGCATCATCGTATTCATCAGCATCGGGCTGGTTTTCGTCGAACCGGATCTGGGATCTTCTCTAATTCTCTTTTTTGTGGCGATTGCCATGTTTTTCCTGGTAGGAATGGGCTGGAAACGGTTGTCTCTGATAACGGGGTTTATTCTTCCCATCGTTTTAGGTGGTTTGTTCCTATTTCCCTATCAAAGGGTACGGGTTCAAGATTTCATCAATTCGGTTCTCGGAAGAGGGCCGATGAATTATCAAGTCAAACAGTCGATTATCGGGCTCGCCCACGGCGGTCTCATGGGAGTCGGTTTTGGCGAAGGGAAACAGAAGCTCTCCTTTCAGCCGGAGCCGTTCTCCGATTTTATTCTGGCCAGTTTCGGCGAGGAGATGGGATTTATCGGTATTGTATTTTTGTTTTTGCTTTTATCCATCATATTGTGGCGGGGAATCCGTATCGCGTTGAGATCGCCGGACCGCTACGGATTTCTTATTGCCGGCGGGATCACTTCGATGGTTATGATCAATGCACTCATTAACGCGGGCGTGGCCGTCAATTTACTGCCGACGACCGGATTGACATTTCCATTTCTGAGTTACGGAGGATCTTCCCTGTTTGTGCAATTCATCGGAATCGGGATACTCATCAACATCTCCTCGCAGGGCATCCTTTCGCACAAAGATTTCACTGCAAACCGCGAATGCGGATATTGGCGAGAAGAGGTTGAGGAGGAATAAAGTTGCGGGTGCTTGTAACCGGCGGAAAAACCGGTGGCCATCTCTATCCGGCACTGGCGATTATGGAAGCATTAAAGGAAAGGAAGGCATGTGAATTTCTGTTTGTCGGCACGAAGGAGGGGATCGAAGCGAAGGTGGTTCCGTTGAACAACATTCCTTTTGATACCGTCTGGATCAGCGGGCTACATCGTGGCAGGATTGCGGAGAATCTCCTTTTTCCTCTCAAGATGCTTGTTTCCCTGATTCAATCGCTGTTTCTGGTGCATCGCTTCCGACCGGATGTGGTGTTGGGAACCGGCGGGTATGTAAGCTGGCCGGTCCTAACGGCGGCCATCATTTTGAAAAAAAACACGCTGATTCAGGAACAGAATATTTATCCGGGACTGGTGACGCGCCTTCTGTCCCCTCATGTGGACCGGGTCTATTTGAGTTACGCATCGTCCAGACAATTTTTCAGAAAACAATCCAATCTGCTTGAGAGCGGCAATCCCACGCGAAAAAGTCTCGAAAAAGGGAGCCGACAGCAGGGATACAAACGATTTGGCCTTCGTTCCGACCGGACGACTCTGTTCGTTTTCGGAGGGAGCCAGGGGGCACGCGGAATCAACCAGTTGATGTTGTCCATTCTAAATCGGCTCATGATGGAGCAAACACTTCAGGTGCTCTGGGCCGCAGGTCCCCAGTGGGCCGAGGAAGTACAACATCAATGCGAAACCTGGCAGGAACGAATCAAAGTGCTGCCGTTCATCCACGAAATGGATCTGGCCTATGTAATCAGCGATCTAATCGTCTGCCGGTCGGGTGCGACGACGATTGCAGAGATTGCGAGGCTGGGACTGCCTGCGCTGTTCATTCCCTATCCCGCGGCGGCTGGCGCTCATCAGCAAAAAAACGCCGAGATGCTCGTCGAAGCGGGTGCGGCGAAAATGGTGATAGAGAACGATGCAGCTTCCACTCAAATCTCTAGTCTCCTGATCCAGTTGCTGGCAAACGAAAAAGAGCGAAAGGAAATGGGCAAATGCATCAAAGCGATGGCCGCACCAAGGGCATCGGAGACGATTGCCGAAGATATCATCAGACGAACGGAAGTATAGGTTTTGAGTTGTTACTGAACTTTAGCAAATTTTTATTCAAAAATGAAAATACCAAATTTCAAAATCCAAATGTCAAATAAATACCAAAAACACAAATGTAAATTTTTTTGGAATTTGGTAATTGGGTTTTATTTTCCGCCAGAGGCGGATCCGCTTATGGCGGAGGATTTTGGGATTTGTCATTTGGAATTTTAGAAATCATTGAATATTTAAATTTCTACCAAAGTTTAACCCATGGAGATTAAGTGATATGTCAGATCATCCCCAAATTTTGATCGCAGAAAACAACGGCATCATTGCAAGCGATATTCAATGTTTACTCGCAAACTGGGGATACGACGCTCCGGTTTTGGCCGATTCTGTGGATATGACTTTCGACATCATCAAACATCGAAAACCGGATTTAATCGTGATGGGAACCCAGTTGAAGGACAGCAATGATTGTCTGCATCTGGCTACCTGGATCAGCAAAACCTATCGGGTTCCGATGATCGTGTTTGTGGTTTGGATAGACGGGGAAGTCAAAAAGGTTGTCAATCGTCTCAAATCATTTTATTGTCTTGCGGAACCGTTCGATTCCGAAAAACTGCGGAGACTGATCCATCGAGCACTGGAGAAACGGCGGAACTGAGATCACCGCTTTGCCGGTTTTATGACTAAAGTCCTTATCAACAACACAGGAAACGTGGCGATGTTAGATAAAAGAAAATTTTTAGGAAGAACCCGGCGGATTCATTTCGTCGGCATCGGTGGGATCGGGATGAGCGGTATCGCAGAGGTGCTTCTCAATCTCGGTTTTACCGTGACGGGTTCGGACCGGCAACTTTCTTCGATCACCAGGCATCTGGAAGATTTGGGCGCGGTCATTTATGAGGGTCACGAAGGCGGACAGGTGCTGGGAGCCGATGTCGTGGTCATCTCTTCCGCGGTCAGAAAGGATAACATCGAAGTGAAAACCGCGATGGACATCAAGATTCCGGTGATTCGGCGGGCCGAAATGTTAGGTGAATTGATGCGCATGAAACAGGGCGTGGCGATTGCTGGTACGCACGGCAAGACCACGACTACCTCGATAACCGGTCTCATGCTTCAGGAGAGCGGTTTCGATCCGACGCTGATCGTCGGCGGAAAATTGCGCGCTCTGAATACCAATGCGAAACTTGGCGAAGGAGATTACCTTGTGGTCGAAGCGGACGAGTTCGACCGTTCCTTTCTGCAGTTAATGCCGATCATTGCCGTAATCACCAATATCGACACAGATCATCTCGACTGCTACGAAAATTTGGACGAAATCAAATCGGCTTTCGTGACTTTTGCCAACAAAGTACCCTTTTATGGATCGGTCGTGCTCTGCCTCGATGAGGATTCGCTTCGGGAGATCATTCCCAGAATCAGCCGTCGTATTCTGACCTACGGGCTGACGCCCCAGGCGGAGATTCGGGGAATCAATCTCACGTGTAGGAATGAGCATACCGAGTTTACAGTGATCTACCGTGACAGGGAACAGGGAAGAATCAAGATTCAACTGCCCGGCGTGCACAACGTGAAAAACAGTCTGGCCGCGCTGGCCGTGGGCTTCGAGCTGGAAGTTCCGTTCGAAACCATCAAAAAGGCTCTGGAAGAGTTTACGGGGGTGCATCGGCGTTTCGAGATCAAAGCCGAGCTGAACGGTGTGCTCATCGTGGATGATTACGCCCATCATCCCACCGAGATCGAGGCCAGTCTCAAGGCAGCGAGAGATGGATGGGGAAGGCGGATCGTCGCCGTGTTTCAGCCCCATCTCTATTCGAGAACCCGTGATTTTCATACGGATTTTGGACGCGCTTTTTTTGATGCCGACATTCTTGTTGTCACGGATATCTATCCGGCACGGGAGGATCCGATTCCCGGTATCACCGGTGAACTCGTGGCCGAGTCCGCGAGATCCTTCGGACACCGCCAGGTTGTTTATATTCCCTCCAAAGAGGAGGTGCCGGAATATTTGAAAAGTATCGTTCGTGAAGGAGATCTTGTCATTACTATGGGAGCGGGGGACATCTGGCAGGTGGGTGAATCGCTCATAACAATGCTGAAAAAGCGATGAACACAAAAATAGAACAATTTCAGGAACTCAGGCAGGTATTCCGGGGAGAGATTCGAACGGATGAACCGTTGTCCAAACACACTTCGTTTCGGATCGGCGGTCCGGTGGATTTTTATCTCTATCCGAAAGATTTGGAAGATCTCACGAGCGCCATCGATTTTGCTCAAAGCCACAAGCTGCCCAAATTCGTAATCGGGAACGGCACCAATCTCCTTGTCAGCGATGACGGCATCCGGGGCATCGTGATCGATCTTTCACAAACATTTAACGAGATCGAATCAAAAGAAAACAGTGTGACTGCTGGTGCCGGAGTGGTGCTCGAAGATTTGATTTATTACTGTGCGGAACGGGGACTCTCCGGTTTCGAATCGCTCATTGGGATTCCAGGACAGGTGGGCGGCGGGATCGTTCTCAACGCAGGTGCTTTCGATACGGAGATCAGCGACCGGTTGGGCAGTGTTCGGCTGATGGATCGGTTCGGCACACTCGAAAGGAAGAGAAAGAGTGAACTGACCTTCGGATACCGCATGACAGGGATTCCCAGAGATACGATCATTGTGGAGGCGCAATTTTTGTTGAAAGAAGGCAATCCCAAGGATATGGAAATCTCCCAGAACAATTATTTGAGAAAGAGAAAGGACAAACAGCCCCTGTCCCTTCCATCGGCCGGATCGGTTTTCAAGCGCCCGGTCGGGGATTTTGCAGGGCGTCTCATCGAAGATGCGGGGTGCAAGGGGCTGAGGATCGGCGACGCAATGGTGTCGAGAAAGCACGCCAATTTCATTGTGAACTGCCGGCTGGCCAGTGCTCAGGATGTGCTACGGCTGATTGATGAAGTCAAGGAACGGGTACTGAAACAGTTCCAGGTGGAACTTGAACTGGAGATCCATTTAATCGGGTTTAATTGATATGAATGATTGGGGAAATGATATTTTCTCCGGAGAGCAAGAAGCATTGAAACTTCCGGTAGAAAATCCTCCGAAAAAACGGAGATCGAAATTTTCATCCGATTCGGGCGGGATTCAGGACGATATGCTGAAATCGCTTTTCAAACTGATCAAAACCACTCTTTTCCTTGCGGCTGGTTTTTTCGTTGTCAAACAGTACAGCGCATGGCTTGCAAATTCGGATTCCTTCAAAATTCGAAAGATCGAGATCGAGGGAAATGAATTGATAAGCGGTCAGAAAATCATGAAAGAAAACGAGCTTGCATCCGGGAAGCGTATCTGGGAAGTCGATCTCAAGTCCGTGGATGAAAATATCCGGAGCAATCCGTTCATCGATACCGTACAATTGGAACGGTCTTTTCCCGATATACTGAAAATCCGTATTCATGAAAAATTTCCCATCGCGCTTCTCAACTTCAAAAACCGTTTTTACTGCATCGATGAAACGGGAATGATTCTGCCATCGAAATCAGGAAAACTGTACGATCTTCCCGTTCTCTCCGGCCATTATGAGGGAAGTGTGACGGTGGGTCAACAGATCGACAGCCCCAATGTCAAAGAAGAACTTGCTTTTTTAAAAAAGATACTCCGGGAGCGCACGGATTTGTATGGAGAGATATCGGAAGTCGCGAACAAGAAAGATGGACTCACCCTTTATACAAGAAGGGGGGGGATTCCAGTCCGTATCGGTGAGGGCGGATACGATTGGAAAATTCGTTATTTGGAGGCAGTCATCAAACAGATTTGTCAAAAATCAGAAATCAAGGAAATTAAATATATTGATTTGAGATACAACAACCAGGTCGTTGTAGGAGAAAGGGTCTGAATCCATGCGGATACCCATTGGGGAGAAAAACAAGGAAGATCGGGATATCCTCGCCGGTCTGGATATAGGAACGAGCAAGATCGGTGTGGTGATCGGTGAGGCCCAATCCGAGGGAAGGATCAAAATCCTCGGAGTAGGTACGAGTCCCTCTGTCGGAATGAGACAGGGCGTGGTAGTCAATCTCGAAAACGCCGTTCAATCCATCGAAAAGGCTCTAGAGGAAGCCCAGCTGACCGCCGGCATCGAAATCGAGGATGTGATCGTCGGTATTGCCGGAGATCATATTAAAAGCGTTAACAGCCGGGGTGTGGTTCGGGTTTCCCGTTCCGATCACGAAATCACGAAGGTGGATGTGGACCGTGTGATCGATGCGGCCAAAGCCATCGTTCTGCCTATCGACCGGAAGGTACTCCATATCCTGCCGCAGGAATTTATCGTGGACAATCAGGACGGAATCAAAAATCCGGTTGGCATTTCGGGTGTCCGCCTGGAAGCAGAAGTGCACATCGTTACCGGCGCATTGACGTCCGCTCAGAATATCGTCCGCAGCGTCGAACGGCTCGGTCTGAATGTGCTGTCTCTCGTGCTGGAACCCCTGGCTTCGAGCCTGGCTGTTCTGGATAAAAACGAAAAGGATTTGGGTGTGGCTCTGATCGATCTCGGCGGTGGGACAACGGACATTGCCCTGTTCTATGACGGGGCTATCCGACATACTGCATCGGTTCCTCTCGGCGGACACAACGTGACAAGCGACGTTGCAATGGGGTTACGTACACCCCTGGAACAGGCCGAAGAAATAAAAATCAGAAATGGATGCTGTCACACCAATCTGGTTTCGAAGAACGAAATGTTTACGGTAGCAGGCATCGGGGGAAGAGGACCGCGTGAAGTTTCGAGGGAATTTCTAACTTCCATCATCCAGCCGCGCATGGAAGAAATTTTCAGTCTGGCAGCCAAGGAAATCAAGCGTTCGGAGTTTTCCGAGAAAATGAATGCGGGCATCGTGCTTACCGGAGGCGGGTCTCTTATCGAAGGTGCCACGCCTCTCGCGGAGGAGATATTCGGATTGCCGGCGCGTATCGGCATTCCCAAAGGAATTATGGGAATGGTCGAATCCACGTCCAATCCCATTTTTGCCACCGGCATCGGACTGGTGCTCTATCAGATGCAGTACGGGGAACAGAATGTGGGCGGCTTGAGCCATCGGGCCGGGGATTCGATAAAAAAACTGTTCCAATGGATCAAACATTTTTTTGAAGATTTTTTTTAAGAGAATATCTGGCATTCACATATAAGGGAGGTCGTATGAAAGATGAAAAAAAGTTTAGCGCCAGCAGCTCGCTTGCACTCGATTTTGCCGACGATACTGCCCAGATCGCCAAAATCCGTGTGGTCGGCGTCGGAGGAGCAGGAGGAAACGCGATCAATCGCATGGTTCAGGATAAGCTGAACGGTGTCGATTTTGTGGCGATCAACACCGATCTTCAAACCCTGGAACAAAACCATGCACCCACACGGGTTCAGATCGGGAAAAAATTGACAAAGGGGCTCGGCGCCGGAGGAAATCCCGAGATCGGGAGAAAAGCCATCGATGAGAATAAGGATGCGGTGATTGAAATTCTCTCCGAGACGGATATGGTTTTTATCACCAGCGGCATGGGAGGCGGCACGGGAACCGGAGCCGCACCCGTGGTGGCCGAGATTGCACGTGATCTGGGAGCGCTGACCGTTGGTATCGTCACGACACCTTTTCTGTTCGAAGGCAACAAGCGGATCGAGAAAGCCGAGAACGGAATTGCCGAACTGAAAGAAAATGTCGATACGCTGATCGTGGTTCCCAATCAGAAACTGATTTCTCTGGTACCAAAGAACCTTCCTCTGGAAGAAGCTTTCAGGGTGGCCGATGAAATTCTATTTCACGCCACCAAAGGCATTTCTGACGTGATCAATGTCCCGGGTCTGGTGAACGTCGATTTCGCCGACGTGAGAACGGTAATGAGTCAAATGGGTGACGCACTGATGGGATCGGGCGTAAGCAGCGGCGAGAGCCGGGCCAAGGAGGCTGCGGAAAAGGCCATTTCCAGCCCGCTTATCGATGATGTCTCGATTTTAGGAGCGCTCGGCGTACTTGTGAATATCACAGGCGGTAAGGATCTCAGCCTCAACGATATTACCGAAGCGACCACAGTGATTCATCAGGCGGCCGGTGAAGATGCCAACATCATCTTCGGCGCTGTAAAAGATCTGTCCCTGAACGGTGATCTTCGCGTCACGGTCATTGCGACCGGTTTTCACCGGGACGGTATTCGAAGCGGACTGTATCGACAAAAATCAAGAAAGGTTTCTTTTCAGTCGAACGAACATCGGACAGGTCGTGAATCCACCTGTTCGGATTTCGATAAGGATATCTTGGAACAGGTGATGGGTGAGGTTATTGGGCATGACGGCAATTTGCCTTTCGACTCGAAAGACGATTTGAGTATTCCAACATTTATTAGAAAACAGATGGATTAGAGTAAACGACCACCCGCAAAGCGGGCGATCAGTTTAGGATCGAATCCGCCGGAGGCGGATGAAGATCAATCAAAATGGGGTTCCGGGTGTAAGTGGTTTGTCAAAACAATATTACTTTCAACAGTACGCCCAGCGCTTTCTGGAACAGGAGTTTAATTCTGTTTCCGTCAAAAAGGAAGCACCAGTTCAGGTGGCGCTGGTTTACCCGAATCGCTATCGTGTCGGGATGGCGAGCCTGGGGTTTCAGACGGTTTATCGAATTCTCAATGCACACCCACTGGTCAAGTGTGAAAGGGCTTTTGTCTATGATCCGCCTTTCGACAAAGAGATTCGGACGCTGGAAAGCGGAACAAAACTCGATCAGTTTGATATGATCGGATTTTCACTTTCATTTGAGACGGATAGTCAAAATGTTATAGCGATATTAAACAGCCTTCATTTTCCCCTCCTTTCTCATCATAGATTCGATGCAAAACCTATCATTATGATAGGGGGCGTCGTTAGTGGGCTGAACCCTCCCCCTCTCCTGCCTTTTATGGACGGCCTCCTTGTGGGAGAGGGGGAGGGGGTTCTGTCTCAAATCGCTGAAACGTTTTCTCAGTGGGTTCAAACCAACCTGTCCCGCAAAGAAAAACTCAACACGCTTTCTAAAATTCCAGGGGTTTATATTCCGGGGATATCGACAAGCGGTTTCCGTCATGTTCAGTCCAATCTGGACGATTATCCTGTCTATTCACCGGTTGTTACGTCTCTGAGTCATTTTAAAAATATGTTTGTGGTTGAGACGGCGCGCGGCTGCGGAAGAAGCTGCCACTTCTGTGCGGCACGTCAGGTCTACGCGCCCTACCGGGCACATTCCGTTGAATCAATCCTCGAAACTATCCGTACAAAAAATACGAGTACACGAAAAATCGGACTCGAGGGCGCCGGGTTATCCGATTACCGGGATCTGGAAAAATTGTGTGACCGGCTGATCCATGAAAAATATCAGGTTTCTTTTTCATCGATTCGGGCAGATCGGGTGACTTCGGAATTGGTTGCGGCAATCAATCGAAGCGGAACGCGTTCTTTTACCATCGCTCCTGAAGCCGGTACGGAACGGCTGAGAAAGCGGATCGGGAAAGCGATTTCGGATGAAACGTTATTCTTAGCGGCAGAACGTTTGGGAAATTCAGAGATCCAGATTCTCAAACTCTACTATCTCATCGGATGCCCTGGAGAGACGGACGAAGATGTTGAAGCTATAGTGAATCTGTCCAAAAAAATAGCGGAAATATTTCGAAACAAATTAAAGGGGAAATCCCTCCGCGTGAGTGTTAATGCCTTCGTCCCCAAACCTTTTACCGTGTTGCAATGGGCGCCAATGGAAACTGAAAAGGAATTGAACCGGAAACGAAAGTGGATTCGAAACGGCCTGAGGAATCAAAAAGGCATTGCATTTGTAAACAAAAGCACCCGTGATGAGATTCTGCAGGGAGCTCTTTCCCTCGGAGACGAACAAATCGGACTCGCATTGATGGATGCCGTCGAAAAGAATATCCCCTGGAAAGAAGCATTCCGGGCAAGAAAGATCGATCTCAATGAATTGCTGCATCGGGAAAGAACCATCGAAGAAAAACTGCCCTGGGATTTTTTGGACTATCCGACGGACAGATCGCTATTGTGGGAGCATTACCAGAAGGTTAGCAAAATCCGATCATAGTCGTTTAAAATCGAAAGGGATATAAAAGATGAAAAGAATAGTCGTCATTCTATTTGTGACCACTTTTGTCTCCCTGGGATCGGCACAGTTCAAGTTCGCAGAACCGTTGGCTCATACCTATTCGATTGTTGCCCGCGATTCGATTACCGGCGAAATGGGTGTGGCAGTTCAGTCGCACTGGTTTTCCGTGGGGTCGGTGGTTTCCTGGGCCGAAGCCGGTGTCGGTGCAATTGCCACGCAATCCTTTGTCAATGTTTCATTCGGACCGAGAGGGATTGATCTGCTCAAAAAAGCTAAAACTGCAGAGGAAGCGCTGAATCTTCTCATTGCCTCGGACGAAGGAAGGGATTTCAGACAATTGGCCATTGTGGATGCAAAAGGCAATGTCGCCGTTTATACAGGTCAAAAGTGCATCCCGGATGCGGGTCATGTCGTAGGGAAACAGTTTTCGGTACATGCCAATCTCATGCTGAACGACCGGATCTGGCCGGCCATGGCCAAAGCCTATAAGAATGCAGAAGGGCCTCTGGCCGAGAGAATGCTCGCTGCTCTCGAAGCGGCCCAGGCCGAAGGCGGCGACATCCGCGGCAAGCAGTCGGCGGCCATTCTCGTGGTTCGGGGGACATCGACCGGAAAGGTCTGGGAAGATCGGCTTATCGATCTGCGCGTGGAAGATCACCCCGAACCTGTTCGGGAAATGAAACGGATTTTAAAGGTTTACCGTGCATACGAGTACATGAATCAGGGCGATCTGGCCATGGAGAAAGATGATGTGGAAAGCGCTTTGAAGCTGTACGGTACTGCCGAGGCAATGTTCCCGGAAAATCTTGAGATGAAATTCTGGCACGCGGTTTCTCTGGCCAATATCGGCCGAATCACAGAGGCCAAGTCCATTTTTCAGACCATTTTCAGCAGTGATCCCCACTGGAGACTGCTCACAGAGCGGCTGCCCAATGTGGATCTTTTGAATGTCAGCTCGGAAGATTTGAAAAAAATTATTTCAGAATAAATCAATCGAACAGGAGAAATCATGAATATTCGCTATCTCGATCCGTTAGGCCGGGCATGGAACCGGATGAAAAAGGCGCTTTTCACACCCTTCAATCTGCAGAATTGGTTTGTTGTGGGGTTCACTGCTTTCCTTGCAGGGCTCACCGAGGGACCGGGTGGTGGAGGAGGGAACGGAATCAAGAAAGGTGTAGGTGACAAATGTTGTAATCTTGGCGTAATTATCGATGCACCGAAACGTGCTCTGGATTGGTTTCTGTATTCTCCTGAAAGAATTGTTCTGGTGAGTCTGGGCGTTTTGATCGTATTTGTTATCGTAGCACTTGTTGTCTGGTTGAGTTCCCGCGGAAAATTTATGTTTCTGCATAATGTGGTTCTGAAGCGTACGGAGATTGCCAAACCCTGGAATCTGTACAGCAACGAAGGCAATTCCCTCTGTATTTGGAGTATCAGTTTCGGGTTGATCTGTATGGTTTTCTTCGGTGTATTTGCAGGTCTTGTTTTTAAGCTGCTGACACAAATTCATTATTACGGTTTTTCCGCGCCGGATATGGTTTTGTGGATTGTAGGACTGGCCTGTCTCTTTATCGCGGCCCTGTTGATTATTGGGTATACCTGGCTTTTCCTGAACGATTTCGTCGTGCCGATCATGTACAAATACCGGATCACAGCGAGTGATGCCTGGGCCCGTTTTACTCCCCTGTTTCGGGAGTATGCATTCAATTTCATTCTTTACGGGCTTTTGCTTTTTCTGATCTATTTGATTGTTGGGGTCGTAGTGATTCTGTTTGGTTTTTTCACCTGCTGTATCGGATTTTTTCTTTTGGCCATTCCGTACATCAACAGTGTGGTCGCGTTGCCGATTTCCTATACGCTCCGTGGATTTAGTGTGGAGTTTTTAGCACAGTTCGGAACGAAGTTTAATGTTTTGCAAAAAGCTAAAACACCGGCCAAGAAGAAATCTTAGAAAAAAATATACATTGAAGTTTTGTCCGTACGAAAGTAGTATGGATATTTCATTGATTAAAATAACGTTTGATTTTTGATTGTCTTTTGTTATTTTAAAATCAGTTTCTTAATTTTTCATTTATACATCTTTTTAATGCTACCCTTTTTGCTGTGTGGAATGATTTTATTATTTCAGGTGTACAATTTGGAGATGATGACGTTATACAAGAAGTCAGTGTAAATGGTATGATAGTAAAAAGCGATTTGACGAAGAATATCTACGACATGAGCTTCAGTCGATGTGTAAAGAAGGATTAGTCCCTCAAGGGAGAGGTAAACCGACGATACACAAAAAAGAAGTGTAATGATGAACCAGGAATTTAATCCGAAGTTTACGGATACCAACATTATCACAATAGCTTTGACGGCAAAGATCAATATGCGAGAGGAGACAATGCAATGAATCCATATATACCTAAAACACTTCCTCTTGACGATATTGACTGGGCTTCTCATGTGCCGCTTATTGGTAAGGCCAATGCCTCTATAGCTCGTTATGATGGTATGCTCCAGAGTATTGTCAATCCAGGTCTCTTGCTCTCTCCATTGACAACCCAGGAAGCTGTCCTTTCTTCACGTATCGAAGGAACACAGGCGAGCATGGCAGAGGTCATGGAATATGAGGCCGATCCAAGAGAATATATCGAGCCGGCCAAACAGGCAGACATCCATGAGATCATCAACTACCGCAAGGCCATGAGCCAGGCAGTTCAAAGTATAGAGAAACGTCCATTCTGTTTGAATCTTGTCAAAGAATTGCATGTTACTCTTTTAGATAGTGTACGTGGCAGAAACAAAACCCCCGGGGAATTTCGGCGCATTCAGAACTTTATCGGTCCCCCCGGATGTACCATTGAAAATGCTACTTTTGTGCCTCCTTCTGCAGACCAAGTCAATCATGCTATGGGTAATTGGGAAAAGTATCTGCATTATGAAGAGAAAGATATTTTGGTACAGCTCGCTATAGCCAAGGCTCAATTTGAACTCATACATCCCTTTTTGGATGGCAATGGCCGTATAGGGCGTATGTTGATTCCGCTCTTTCTTTTTAATAAGGGAATTTTATCCAATCCTGTGTTTTATCTGAGCGCCTACTTCGAGGCACATCGTGATTTATATTATGCACGCCTGCAAGCTCTATCACGTGAAGACGACTGGAATAGCTGGATTCGCTTTTTCTTGAATGCAGTCATTGAGCAGGCTCATGTGAATGCCGACAAAACAATGAAAATCCTCGGTCTTTATGAAAAATTAAAGCGCGATATACCAAATGTAATTCGATCTCAGTATGTGATACAGGCTATTGATGCTTTAATCGAAAGGCCGATTTTTATGAGTAGCGATTTTATTGCCAGGTCGAAAATACCAAGGGATAGCGGGCTAAGAATACTGAAGACACTCAAGACAAGCGGCATTATACGTGAACTCAGATCCGGTAAAGGGAGGCGGCCTGCAGTAATGATATTTTCCGAGCTCATTTCAATTACTGAAAGGAGTCGTTGAGTTGAACATGTGCCACAAAAAATATTTTGTGTTGCATATTTGTTGTTTTTTACAACACAAAAAGTTTTGTGTGGCATGGTTGCCAATGAATTTGATACATGAGGTTGTTTAACTAATTTTTTCGTTTTAATAAATAATTTGAGCTGATGTTGTAAAAAACTTGCGACAAATTTCTGTAGTGTCCAATTGCGAATAGGTGTCATATACTGTGACAAGCTATGACATGATGCTGTGACAAATCATGGGAAAAATGGTTGCAACATGACTTGCGACGAACTTACGACAAAATTTGTGACAAACTGTAATATGTTTGTGGTAATCGGGAATTGCTTAAAATAAACGAAACTAGCAATCGGTTTATTATATATTTTCTGGCCGACAATTTCTCATGAAACTGATAAACTCAAAGGAGAAAAAAAATGCCCAAAGCTGGTGATATCAAAAAGGAAGTGAAAAAGAAACCGCAAAAAACGAAAAAAGAAAAACGGCTTGAAAAAAAGATGAAAAAGGCAGGCAAGTCGGCTTAGATTTTATTGAGACATAGGAACCCGTTTCAGGGAATCAATCAAGGGCTCTCTTTCTGATAGACGGATGATTTCCATCGAACTTTTCGCGCAAATAACAAAAAAGGCGCGAAGAAGATCGAATATCCAAAATAGAAAAGTTCGAACGGAAGAATTATTTTTAGCAGCTCGGTGCGTTCGAGCTGCTTGAGTGGCCTATAGAGAAAAAAGGTGTCCAGCAGCAGGACATCAATGAAGGCAAGCAGACTGAGGTTGATCTGTCCGGTCATTAATACAAACGGGATCAGCAGGTGAACCAAAAAGGCCGTGGACATCAAAAAAAATCCCAGAAAGTTGTGGCTGCGGCCGCCGATAGCCCAGCGTTTTCTCTGGTGATAAAACTCCTTTAAATTTTTTGCCGGTCTTGAATAGACGAGAGTGTTTTTATCCAGCCGGATGCGGATTTTTGTCCGTGTTCGGGATCGGACATTTCGAACCAGTGCAAAGTCTTCGATCAGATGACTTTCTATGGATTCGAATCCGCCCGCCTTGTCGTACACTTCTCTTCGAATCGAAAAATTGTTTCCGAAAACACTCAACGGCAGATTGAAATTGGCCCAGGCACATCCGACGCTCGTGATATTGATCCAGTCCAGTGACTGGATTTTTTGAAATAACGATGTCTTGCCCTTTTTTTTATCCAGGACAATAAATCCACCCACCATGCCGGTGCCTTCATCGTACGCCGCGAGTGTGGATTGAATCCAGCCCGGCGGGACGATACAATCTGCATCCGTAAAAAAGAGAATTTCTCCTTGACTTACTTTCACACCCTGAATCAGTCCGTACACTTTGCCTGTGTATTTTTTGGGAAGATGATCGATCTCAATGATCTTGGCCTGTTTATGCTTGTCTGCAAATTCGGTCATCCTATTTTTGGTTTGATCCGTGGAACGGTCGTTCACCAAGATCCATTCCATTTTATCCTCGGGATAGGTCAATCGGGACAGGGATTCAAGGCAATAGGGAAGCACGGTTTCTTCGTTTCGGGCCACGATGATGACAGAAATCATTGGCCGATCCGGATTCGATTTCTGTTTCGTGCGAATGCCGAGCCACATGATCAGTGTCATAGCGATATATATTGTCGTAAAGATAAGAAGTCCCAAATTTAAAACAAGGAGCATCATTTTTGAATTTCCAGAATGGATTCGAGAGACTGACAATGGTAACCGGAATCGCGGATTTTTTTTAAAATTTCCGGCAGGGCTTTGAGCATGACGGGTGCATTTCGATGTCCATCGTGGCAGACAATGATTGCGCCCGGATGAAGATGCGTCTGAATTGTCAGAGTAATTTTTTGTGGATCGTTTTCCTGAAAATCATACGAGAGCAAACTCCAGATCACGAGTCGATGATTCAACTTCTGTACGATCTTTCGAAATCCCGGATCGAAACGGCCGTACGGCGGGCGGAAGAAGACCGGTTTCTGCCCCGCAATTTTCTCGATTGCTTTGTCCGTTTTTTCGATCTCCTCCACGATCCATGATTTTCTTTGCAAAAACAGACTTGTGTGTGTGAAACCGTGATTGCCAATGGTGTGTCCCTGTTTTTTAATCTGTTCCACGATTCCCGGAAAGAGAAGGACTTTCTCGCCATGAAGAAAAAAAGAGGCTTTGGCGTGATTTCGTCTGAGAATTTCAAGGACCTGTTTTGTGTATTCGGGATGGGGACCGTCGTCGAAAGTCAGATAGACATTCGAATCGTTTTTGGGTCCCTTCCACAAGATCCAGGGAAAGAATATTTTCAGAAAACTGGGATCCATCATTTTTATCTACACTCCGCAGGCGATATTGTAATTAAACGGAATAAAAGAAAAATGCAAGGAAAAAATGAAAAGCAAAAATGAGAATGGCAGATAGATATTCAATTGGCGGAAAGGCCTCACATTTTTCTTGACTGATATTGAGAAAGTTATTATATTAACAACCGTTTGATGGCTGGCGCTTTAGCTCAGTCGGTAGAGCAACGGACTGAAAATCCGTGTGTCCCCAGTT
>CAZIAH010000040.1:0-30769 GCA_964537715.1 uncultured bacterium
AATTATAGCAATTTTATTTAAATTCAGGTTTTGTAGATATATAAAATTATATAAGTAATTGATATATTGAGCTTTAGGGATCCAGATTAAATATATTGAATGATAAATATTTTTTCACTATTTTTACCTGTTGGCGTAATTTAATTCACCGAAACGGTTTTATGAAAAAAATTCTTTTGGGTATCATTCTATTGCTTTTTCAAAGGGTACTTGTTGCTCAGGTGCCCTGGTCTGCACCCATTCTTGTATCAGGTGGCGATACACCCTATTTTGCCATTGACAGGAAAACAGGCAATCTCCACATCGTTTCCATGTGGGATGGTGCTACCTACACATTGATGGATTCATTGGGGAATGTTCTCCTACAGGAGATCATTAATGATGAAGTATATGATGCCGGAGGGATGCATTATGGGGCGGCGATTGCCGTAGACAATATGGGGTTTCCGCATGTATGCTATCGAAGAATATTGGGAGGCTGGCGATATGATGTGATCTATTCCCAGAAGAGTGAAGCTGGATGGAGTTTTATGCCCATTGCGACCAACGTTTTACGCGGTTCGATTGTGCGGCTGGCAATAGACGATATCAATACGGTCCACATAGGAAGGAGTATTGCCGAAGACGCACCCTATGGCAATGTCATTTATGATCGGATATTTCAAGGATCTTTCCAGGAAATTCAGGATGATTTGGAACCTTATCGAGTGGACAATCGATTTGCATTGTGCGTGGGAAAAGACAGGCAACTACATCTTTTACTTGGATACCCGAATAACAGCTCCAGCGGCATCTATTATTATCGTACCAATATTGGAGGAAGTAAACTTGTCTTTGTAACAGATATTCATTCTTCCGAATGTATCGGTAGAAACGGCAGCCCAGATGTTTTTGCCGATACATCGGGAAATATTCATATGTGTTATGGAACCAACTCCGATCTAACACGGGGTGGCAATCCATCTATTCGCTATGTAAGATACAACGGGGATACGATGGTGCGTAATATTGCTGTAACGGATAATTACGATCTGGATTCCTGGAAGGACGGGAATGGATGGGGAATAGGATCCGTTGCTGCGAGCGATGATGGCAAATATGTGGTTGTGGCCTATTTGACTTCAGGGGGAAGTAGTGACAATACCAATGCTGGGGATCTTTTTATTAAAACCTCATCGGATTATGGTGCAAACTGGGATGTACCGGTTATGATGGCCAGTAATGTGGGCGGCTTCGAAGGAAGAAACACTCCTCTCATTCGGGCGTATAAGAACAATTTTTATTTGATTTATCCCAACAATAGTCCAAGAGGAGTTCGACTGAGAATGATCCGTCATTTGGGAGATCCACTGCCTGTTGCAAATGCTGGCGGACCTTATACCGGATTCGAGGGGGATTCTGTGCTTTTCGATGGTTCGGGTTCGACTGATGAAGGGCAAGATGCGGGAATCGTAAAATATATCTGGGATTGGGAAAATGACGCGGTGTTTGATTACTCGACATCAAATCCGTTGACCCATCATGTTTACGCCGATGATTTTACGGGCAAGGTCAAACTTCGTGTAGAAGATCGGGCACAAAGGTATAGCGATCATACAACGAATATTCAAATTTACAACGTCCCGCCAAAAATCGATGCAGGAGAAGACAGAATTGCCAGTGAAGGGGACACGCTTACGTTTTTTGTCAACATCGAAGACCCCGGTCTGGACGAACATACGATTGAGTGGAAATTCAGTTCGGGCTCTTCAGAATTCAACCAGCAGGTAGAATATGCTTATTACGATGAAGGTGCATTTCAGGTATATGTCACAGTGGGAGATGACGATGGGGGAGTTGATAAGGATACGGTCAAAGTTACAATTTTAAATGTAAATCCGATTGCTGAAGCCGGAGGTCCCTATCACTCGGTTATTAATATTCCGGTGACATTTTATGGCGAGAGTTATGACCCCGGACTTTATGACAATCCGAATTATTGGTGGGATCTGGACGGAGATTACGTTTTCGAGGTCGAAGGCAAGAGTGTGACGACTACCTATTCGGAAGTTGGAACGTATCAAATTTATTTGCGGGTGGATGACAGTGATGGTGGTATAGGTATTGACAGTGCGACAGTGATCGTTTCCAATTTGGCTCCCGTTATCAGCACGATTCAAACCCAGGTTACCGATGAGGGTGGTATTTTTACTCCTCTGATATTAGACGATTACGTCGATGACCCCGATCAGGAAGATTATGAATTGATTTGGTCATTTTATGGGAATACTGCATTGGCCGTAACCCTGAATAATCGTGTTTTGCAGGTCGAAATACCGAACAATGAATGGTTTGGACAGGACACGGTGACACTGGTAGTCGAAGATTCGGGCGGTCTTCGGGATACGAGCAAAGTGGTTTTTATCGTCAATCCAGTCAACGATCCTCCGCAGTGGACAGAAACGTCCGACTATTCTTTTAATGAAGATGATTCATTGACGATTCCTCTTTCTGTTTTGAGATCCCAGGTTACGGATATTGATGATCATTTGAATGATCTTCATTTTTCGATTGTTGGGAATCAACATATCAGATGGAACATCGAGACGATTCTTGGGGAAATCGTACTGTCCTCCGACAAAGACTGGTATGGTACCGAGTGGGTTTCGTTTGTCGTATCGGATACCACGGGAGACAGTGATTCTTACGATTGCAAAATTCAGGTCAAATCCGTTGGTGATTCGCCAAAGCCGTTTTATTTGATCGAACCGATTTATGCTTCGTATTCCGATTGGCCGGATACTTTATTCTTTCGTTGGCACAGGAGTTCGGACCCTGATTCGGGAAGTATTTTGTTATATTTGTGGACATTAAAAGAGGAAGGATCGGGTCCTGGGGCGAAAATGTACACACAATCGACACTGGATACAGTATACAGTCTAATTTCAGGAAACTTTATCGAACACGGAACCTATTTCTGGTGGGTTGAGGTGTCCGACCAAACGGACAGTTCAGCGAAAAGTCTGAACGAGGGGATCGTAATAGTAGATCAATCCGCAATCGAGGAAGAGACTGCAAAACTACCGCGGAAATTTCAACTCCTTCAAAATTATCCCAATCCTTTTAATGCACAAACTGTGATCACATATCACTTGCCCAAAGCTGCTCACGTGCGGCTTCGAATTTATAATCCTCTGGGTCAAATCGTCCGGGTTTTGGAAAATGGCATGAAAGAAGGCGGAATCTATTCCGTTACCTGGAACGGTCGTGATCAGTATGGCCAAATCGTTCCCACGGGGATCTACTTTTGCCGGTTCGAAGCAGGGGACTTCAATTCTTATCAGAAGATGATCTTGATTCAATAAAAAAGCACCCCGGATAAAATTTATCCACAGGGTGCTTTTTTTAATTTTATATCGCGACGATTTATTTCTTTGCAGGTTTGTAAATCGCAGAAGCAATGATTCCGTAAATGACGAATCGAATCATATCGTAAATGAACCATTGAATGGCAAGGTTAAAAGGAATAGGATACACCACATATTGATTGAATATGCCGACCCCTATCATCAGGAAACCAATCAGCAATCCAAATCGAATGCCTTCAGCAATTCCTTTGCCTTCGTATCCTTTGATAAAGATAAAAACAAAAAGGAAAGAGAACGCAAGGGCCGTAACGTACATAATCCACATCACCGAATTCATATCCGTTCTCCATATACCCATAAGAGCCCCATAGGCATTTCTGAGGATGAGGCCGTGTTCGACGAAATCGAGAATTTCGACAGCAATGAAAATGACGATACTGGCAATGATAAATCTTTTGGTATTCATAATTCCCTCCCTTTGTTAATATATGGGTTGACATCAATTTGATTCGATATTTTCTTTTTCTAAATTTAACAATTTTTCTTTAATGTGGATTCCTGCTCCATAACCTGTCAATGAGCCATCTGCGCCGATGATGCGGTGACAGGGGATGACAATTGGTATCGGATTGTTGTGGTTGGCCATTCCCACGGCACGGGCAGATCCGGGTTTCCCGATCCGGCTGGCGATTTCTCCGTAACTGCATGTCTGTCCGTAAGGAACTTGTCCGAGTGCGGCCCAGACCTGTTTCTGAAACGGCGTTCCCCGGAGGTCCAATGGCAGAGTGAAATTTTTCCTTGTTCCAGCAAAATATTCTTTAAGCTGATCCAAAGCAGTCTGGTTTTTTGATTTATCTTCTACAAATGTAATATCAGTATATTCGTTTTTCAACTTGTGAAGAAAAAGTTCTTGCTTCGTGTCGATGAACATAATTCTGACCAGGCCCTTTTCAGAGGAGAGTATGAGAAGGGATTGAATCGGCGTTTTGAGCGTTGTATAGAAAAGTTTTTCCATAAAAACCTCTCTTTTTGTTTATCGCATTAGTATGATTTTTCGAGTCTGTGATTTGTTCTTCAAAGACAATCGACAGAAATAGACTCCTGAAGGAAGTGGAATATTTTCCTGATTTTTCCCCTGCCAGCGGATGACAGCCGTCTGGTTTTTGGCAGGATCGATCCTCCAGTGTTTGACTTTTCTTCCCAGAAGATCGATGATTTCGAGACGGGCATGATCATTCTCTGAGGGTATCCTCAAATGGATCAAAGTTTCCGAATTGAACGGATTCGGATAGTTCTCAAGCAAAAAAATTTCCGGTGATTGATTTTGTCCGGAGGATACGAATGTGGGAATTTCTCCGATCACCGGTAAAATGAGAGCAGAAGCATGAACCGCATCGTGATAAATGGTTTGATGAGCGATCTCTGTCCGGGTGTGTTTGTGAAACGGTTCGCCCGTGTTCGGATTCGTCTCGAACCGGTTGTAGTTCGAACTCGAAATTTCCAGACGGATCGCATGGCCCGGAGCAAACACAATCGCTGTGGACCAGAGATCGATATTAAATGTATCAATTGCTCCGGGAACGAGAAAATCTTCTTCGGAAAAGGAATAACGGTGTCTTGCCTGAAGGATGCCGTCTGAAATCAGCATGGAACGGCCGTCCGGATAGACATCGCAGAGTTTGGCCGTAAAATCCGTATCCGTTCTGTCTGAACCAGCGTGGAGCTCCACGATCACCGGACCGGTGATCGTGATGGAATCGGTCAGTATGTCCGTCGTGTACACCAACACATCCGGCCGGGATTCCACGGGTCTCTGGTCGTACGAACCCGCATCATTGTAAGGAGGAAGATTTCTTCCCCCGATGGTGGGAACCGGCTCGTCCGGATCGAAGTCGAATGTGTCCGGTTCTTCGTTATTGCCCGGTTTGTATGCACTGAGCAATTTGCCACTTCTCAGATAAAAAGGAATTTCCGTATAATCGGGAGGCCATTTATCTGCAACGATCCAGCGATTACCCGGGCCGTCCGGTTGATCCGCATCTCCCATAAGATAGTATTGAACGGGCAGCATGGTTCCGATTTCGTTGTCGATTCCCTTTAAGGTGTGTTCGAACCAGGCAAAGATGATGTCGATAAAATCACTGGCATCGTAGGCCGGAAAGGTAAGTTCACCGGCAGTTTCCGTCATCATTTCATGAACCCAGGGACCCATGATGAGTTTCTGGTTCGGAGCTCCATTCGGACCGCCTCTTTCCGTAATACCTGTAAAGGCATTCAACTGAGACTGAGTAAAGATGTCAAACCATCCGCCCATGTGAAGAATGGGGATATTCACGCTGTCAAAACGGGTCGAAAAATTCAATCGGTCATACATGGGTTCGTAGTTGGGATGCGCCTCAAAAAAAGGGATGAATTGTTCGGCATCGTTCGAAGTGAGCCATCCTTCGATCAGAGATTTTCTAAATTCCCCGCCCTGAAAAATCGCGTCCTCATACAAATTGGAAGCGGCCACCATGACAAGGCAGCAGGTGAGATGCGGCGGGTTTGCTCCGGCAGCAAAGTATTGGGTCATTCCCATGGCCGAAGCACCGATCATGCCAACTTTCCCATTCGACCAGGATTGTCTGGCGATCCATTCCACGGTATCGTACCCGTCCTGCAAGGGGCCCCAGCCATCCGAAAAGTAGAGTGAATCAATGCCTTTGGATTCTCCCCGGCCTCTCGTATCCTGAAAAACGAGATTGTAATGCATCAGATCGATGATGAGGAACAGAAGAAGATCATCCATGTTGACGGACCGGCCGTAAGGTGTGCGCATGAGAACGGTTGGATTGCATCCGGTCATGATCGTTGGCTGAAACACATCGGTGGCCAGAGGGATTCCATCCCGCATGGGAACCATGACGGTTTTTTTGGAGAAAGCAGCACTGTTCCGAAAAGAGATAAAGCAGAAAAGAAAAACAATCGCAAACCCTATTTTTGTTTTTTGATTCATGATCAGTACCGCCTTTTAGGATGTATGGTCTTAATTCATTGTAAAAAACCTTTGTTTGAATGTCAAGTTAAATATGCCATCAAAATAGGATGGGGAAAAGGAAAAGACATTTTATACTGCTTGCGGGATATAAACAATCGATAAACAATAAACATTGAAGATCGAGCGTTGAAATCGATCAGGTTTTGAATGGAGATATTTCTGTATATTTTCATTCCTCATCTTATAGGAAATATTACGATAAGTCAAGTGGTATTTTAAGATTTTTTCTTCAGCACTGCTACGACCTCAATATGTCCGGTGTGCGGAAACATATCCACGGGCTGGACCGTTGTGCAAATGTACATTTCTTCGCACAGAATCTGTAGGTCTCTAGAGAGAATGGGAGGATTGCAGGAGACGTATATGATTTTAGGAGGAGCCAGGTCGAGCAGTCCTTTCAATGTTTTGGGATGAGGACCACCCCGTGGCGGATCGAGAATGACCACATCCGGTGTTCCGTATTTACCGGCCAGATCACTATTTTGGAGCGCCTCTTTCATGTCGGACTGGATCAACTCGATATTGTCGATGCCGTTCAGTTCGATGTTGTGTTTACCATCCGCAACAGCAGATTCGATCACTTCGATTCCGAAGATTCGCTTGACTCTGTCGGCAATATAGATGCCGATGGCACCGGTTCCGCAATAGAGATCGTATACGGTTTCGTCACCCTGAAAATCGGCCAGTTCACTGATCGTGTCAAACAGAATCTGTGTCTGTTTCGTATTGGTCTGGAAAAATGCGTTCGGTGAAATGTCGAAAATGCGTTCACCGATCCGTTCCGTGATTTTCCCGGGTCCCAATACCAGCCGTTCCATTTTTCCAAAAGCCACCTGGGCTTTTTGATCGCATACCGAATGGAGTAAAGTCGTCAATTCCGGATGATTGATCTTCAAACCACCTTGATTCATTGGGGTGGTTTTCGATCCTAAACTGGTCGGCACTGACGTGCCTCGTTTATTCCAGAAAAGCTTGTGTACGAGCCGGTCAATTTCCTTTTTCCCTTCATCCAGATTTTGATCCGAAGTGATGATATTGACCATGAGATCGCCCGTGTTCTTTCCTTCCCGGATCACCAGGAACCGCCAGAATCCTTGATGGGTTGCAGTCGAATAAGGTTTTAACCGAGACTGTGCTGTCAACTCACCGATCTCTTTTAAAAGACGGTTCGCCTTTTCGGATTGAAGGAGACAAGCATTGATATTCAAAACTTTGTCGTATCGGTTTGGAACATGCAGTCCCAATGCGAAATCAGCAGATTGCTCGTTATCGTTTTCCTTGATCAACCACCGCCGGTTGGAATAGGTGAATTCCATTTTGTTTCGGTAACCGTAAATATCGGTTGCGGGAATCGTCGGCCGAACCTCGATTTGTTTTTGACTGCCGATCCATTCCAGAATTTCTTTGACCTGTTTTGTCTTGTATTCCACCTGTTTCTCATATCCGAGATGCTGGAACTGACAGCCTCCACAAATTCCAAAGTAGGGACACGGTGGACTGACCTGATCGGGAGAGGGAGAAATAATTTCATGGACTTTGGCTTCTCCGTACTCTTTTTTAATTTTTGTAATTTTTGCAGAGACTTTTTGACCGGGGATGCCCTGCTTGACGAACCAGACAAAGTCGTTCAGACGAGCCACGCCGCGTCCTCCGAAAGCGAGATCGTCAATCGTCAATTCAAGAATGTCCCCTTTTTTGTGAATCATAACTCGATCTGTATTTATTATCCGTAATTTTGTTCAATCTAAATATGTCGTTCAATAAAATCAAGATTTTTTCTTTATTTTGTTTCTTGACAATAAATGCTGGAATGATTATACTATACAAATCCTTTATTTTATTATTCATAATTGATCAAAACGAGGTTATTTATGAACCAACCCGGATCTCCTCAACATATCAATGTTGAGCTCGGAGAAAAAGAGGCGGAAGGCATCTATTCGAACTTTGTCGTGATCAGTCATTCTCCTGCCGAGTTCGTTTTTGATTTTACACGCATGTTGCCCGGATCTCCCAAGGCGAAGGTGTTTGCCCGTATTGTCATGACACCCCAGCACGCCAAATCACTGTCGAAGGCACTTGTCGAGAATATTGAAAAATTTGAAAAGCAGTTTGGAGAAATACAGATTGTCGGCGGGGACAAAGGAAAACAGTTCGGATTTCAACCGGTCGCAGACGCAAAGAAAAAACAATAACTATTTCCCCAAAAACAGGAATTCGTGAGATGAATGAGAATTCAACAGGAAGATTTACATTTATTCTCCATGCTCATTTGCCATATGTCCTCAATCACGGGAAGTGGCCTCACGGGATGGACTGGCTGAGCGAAGCTGCTGCCGAGACCTATATTCCCGTTTTAAATGCGCTTTTTGATTTGCTTGCAGATGGATACCAGCCTAAATTGACCATTGATATCAGTCCTGTGCTGGCCGAGCAGTTGAGTGATCCTTTGTTTCAGAGTGAATTTTCCGATTACCTTGATCAAAAAATTTTGGCCGCCGAAGAGGACATTCGTGAATTTCAAAAGTATGGTGATTCGGAATACGAAGCCTTGGCAGTTTTCTGGCGGGATTTTTATACGCAAACCAAGATCCAATTTGAAAAACGGTACGAAGGCGATCTGATTCGCGGATTCCGGGAGCTCCGGGAAGCGGGTGTGTTGGATATCATGACCTGCGGTGCGACCCACGGTTACTTCCCCCTGCTTTCTAGTGACGGTTCGATTAGCGCTCAGGTAAAAACGGCCGTTCATGTTCACAATAGACATTTCAAAACATCCCCCCGAGGGATCTGGCTGCCCGAGTGCGCTTACCGCCCGGCCTATCCGTGGATTCCTCCGGTTGCTTCCGTTTTAGGGAAATCCGAGATTCAGCACCGTGGCATAGAGGATTTCCTAAGCGAAAACGGGCTGGAATATTTCGTTATCGATTCTGCACTGCTCAAAGGCGGAGTGACCATCGGTGTTTACATGGAGCGGTTTAAGGCGCTTCAGAAATTGTGGAATCAATTTGAAAAAAAGACACAGTATCGACCCGAAAGTACTGAAAGATCTTCTTATGATCTCCATCTTGTAAATCCATCCTACGGTGGAAAACCGGTATCCGTTTTTACACGTGATCCGAGAACGGGTTTACAAGTCTGGTCCGGAGAGTGGGGTTATCCCGGGGACGAATGGTATCTTGAATTTCACAAGAAACGTTTCCCCGGAGGGCATCGGTACTGGCGGGTGACCACATCGCATCGGGATTTGGCGGATAAAACGCTTTACAACAGAAATATGGCGATGAGACGAATTGAGGATAATGCGGATCATTATGTCAAACTGGTGAAAACTATTCTCAAGGAAAAATTGGTCAGTACGAAACAACCCGGAATTGTGGCGGCTCCTTATGATGCCGAATTGTTCGGACACTGGTGGTTCGAGGGTATCGATTTTTTAAAACTGACACTTCGAAAAATGTGTGAAGATTCGGAAATCATGCTGACTTTTGCGTCGGAAGCCGTGGATTCTCTCAAGCCTACCAAAGTCGTTACATTGCCCGAAGGTTCGTGGGGACAGGGAGGATACCATTATATCTGGTTGAACAGTGATACGGAATGGACCTGGGAACACATCTACGAAGATGAAGTACGGATGAAAAACTTACTCATTCTATACGATAAAAATCAAAAACCACTGTTCCAAAGACTTTTAAAACAGGCAAGTCGGGAGTTACTGCTATTACAGGCATCCGATTGGCAATTTTTGATTTCGACTTTTGCAGCACGGGATTATGCCGAAATGCGCTTCGAGGAACATCATTCGATATTTCAAAAGCTCGCAGATATCGCAGAGAAACTGAACGATGGAGGTGAGCTTTCCTCCGGGGAAGCGCACTTTTTGGAAGATTGTGAAACGCGGGACTCACTATTTCCAGATATCGATCCAAACTGGTTCAGAGAACCAAAAAAATGATGTTTTTTAAAAACCGTTCATCCTGCCGGTATTTTCTTTTTATTCTGATGGCAATCTTGCTGCCTTTACTGACCGTATCCGGGAATGAACCTTCTTTAGAAAAGATATCTCTGGGGGTCGAATTTGGCAACTGGCAGCCTCACAGTTTGAACGATGAACCCCGGTTTACGACTTTTGGGGCTGCAGGGGCCACACCGTATTATGGTGTTTCCTGTGGGGTGCCATTGGGCCGTGGGTTTGGATTGCGGGTTTCTCTGGGGTATTGGTCGCTGAGAGATCTTGAAGAGGTCGAAACCGTCCATTCGTTGACGCTGCATCCGCTCACTCTCGATATCAAATATTGGTTGATACCCGATTATTGGGTTTCCGCCTATGTGATTTACGGAGGAGGAATTTACTGGGGTATTGAAAATGAAACCTCTCCGTTTGGCAAACGACTTCGCAAGGCCCAGGCTGGCTGGGGAGGCAATTTGGGTGCCGGTTTTGATTTTGTGCTGACTTCCCATTTTGTTCTGGGAATGGCTTTTCAGTATCATTATGTCCGTTTTAAAGATGCGCTCGGAGGTGTGGACGATTTCAGCGGACCCAAAATTACGGTCGGTATGAGTATTCTTTTTTAATTTGCTCCTTTTTTCTTCAATCCAAAGAAAGTATGTTGTTGTTTAAAACAGGAAATGGGAAATCGAGAACAATATCTCTGTATTGCCTGTAATGAGGATGGATACGGTCCTTCTGCCTTTGCTTATTATCTGGTCAAGATGATTGTAAGATTGTGGGAAGAACAATATCGAACAAAATATAATTTAAAGGTTTTTGTTTTTAATCATTCCGCGTTTGATTTTAATCAGGCGATTTACGATTCGTTCCGGAATCTCGCCCATCCTGTAAAATTAAAAAAGGACAGTGTGATCCGTCTTGAAAAACAGAATGGAGAAGTTTCCATCACCGAGACACTGAAAAGATTGAAACCTTATCGGAAATATCGACGACTCTATTTGGATGCAGTTCGACCCTATCTCGGAAAATGCCATGCCGCCATCGATATCGGTGTTCCGCTTTTTGTTCGCAGCGCCAGCAAGCTAAAAGTTCCCCATCGAATTACGCTTTTCGATCACAGTTGGGCAGAGACGTTGAGAATGATTTGTTCCGAAACGGCCATTGGACTTTATCGATACAACGATCCTCCGGATGAGGGAGATCGCAAATCGGCCGAAGAAATCGCCGTATCCATCGAAGAGGATGAGGCCTGTGCTTCGGAGGTCTGGCTGTTTGATCGATATATTACTCCCGATGTGTTCCGGCATCATTGGAATCGGTTGATCTCTCCGAACAAACCTGAAAACCTCAAGGGTGTTTTAGGATCGAGAAATGATCCGAAAAAAGCCTGGGGAATATTAAACAAACACCTTATTGATCTTGGACAAAAACCAGTTCGGGATCTAATGACCAAAAAGAATCCCAAACTCGTTCTGATTTCTCCCGGAGGCACACCAGTTTGGGCCGAATGGATACCGGAATGGATCGATATTTTAATCGCCCATCTTTCCAGAGATTACATTCCTGTTTTTTCAAATCCAATAGCCGTGGATCAGAAAAGAACCCTCGACATGAAAAAGAAAATGAGAAAATCCGGATACGTGCGCTGGTTTGAATTCATCAAGGGATCGACTCAGCAAATCGTTCTGCCCGCATTCGATTTGATTATCACCAGAGCGGGCGGAGGTACGGTAAACGATGCATTGGCTGCCAAGGTACCTTTTGCGTGCATCGAAGAACCGCAGGTTCAGGTCAAACAGATCGAAAACGCATGTTTTGAATATGGATTGATTTCTGAAAAGGGGATTACATTATCAGATTTTCAAAATGATCCTATCCGATACATGGATCGTTTTTTTAAAAAACGCAATATTTGTATGAATGCGATTCGTCAAATAAAAACGGGTGCAGAGAAAAAACTGGCGGAGAAAATTCTCATTCTGTTGAATGAATATAATTAAGACAATCAGGAGTATATGATGTTAAAAAGAACCATCGTTCCTTTGTTTCTCTTTCTTTTTTCGGCAACCGGTTATTCTCAAAACGGATACTATTTCTCCAAATTTCTTTCACTTTCTGATCAGGAAATCATGATTCAAACCAGATCTCTCGGATTTCCCGTGAATATGGAGAATATCAAGGCCTTGGGAATGGGCAACACCCAAATTGCCAACGGGAAAATGTTCAATGCCATGATGTATAATCCGGCGTTCCTGGGCACATCGAAAAAATCGTACGAGGTTTTCGGTTTACAGATGGGCATGCCTCCAGCAACATATGATGCCGCTTTTTTCCTAATGGATCACATGGATGAATTTGAGGAAGCGGTTTCACTCACCCGTGTCTGGAATGGTGTCAATGCCTTTAATGAAGCGGGCGCCTCAATCAATCAAGGGCTCGATGCACTCAATCAGATTCAGGAGGGCATGCAGTTTTCACTCGATCTAATTTCGGAAGTGATCGGAGATACGGAGAATCCCACAACACATGGAATCACCGTTCTACCGTCGGCGGCGGTCCAATACGGAAACTGGGGATTTGCGCTTTACGGATTCGGACAGTCGGGATTTCTGATCCAGCAGAGCTCGACCATCGATGCGCTCCTCGCAGTGGATATACCCTCTGATTTAAGCCATCCTGTCCAAGCCACCAAATCCGTGGCCCAGGTACTGGGGATTTTGTCAACAGTTGTTGTAGGTGGAGAGAGTTTCTCCGATGAGGTTTTTCCCGTGGCGTTTCATCTTTCCTATGTGGATATTGTCGGATCGGTAGGATACGGGCGTCAATTTAAAAAGAACTGGCAGGTCGGTGCGAACCTGAAAATCGTCAACAGAAGAATGGCCACAGAGCGAGTGGCCGTAATCGACTATGACGAAATTTTGAGCAAGGCATGGGACAATCTCCAATCCAGTGTCACCGGTGTCACACTCGATCTCGGGGGGCTTTATCAAAGTGACTGGGGAACACGTTTTGGATTGTCCCTTCAGAATGTGATTCCGATGGGAAAGATCGAACAGCAGATCGATTTCCATTTCAGAATCCCGCGGGTGTATTACGACAGGGAAGGAGGGCAGTTTGTAACCAATGCACAGGGCGATACGGCACTGGTCAGTTCGTATCGTCAGGTGACCATCCATAAGCCCTTTGCCCTGGAAACGCCATTCATTGCAAATTTTGGGATTTATCATCCAATCACGGAGTACTGGGATGTGGCACTGGACTGGGTGGATATTGGAGAACTGGATACGCGTTACGATAAAACCTTTGACAGATTTCGTATCGGCACAGAATATCGTTTTCACACATTGAAAGATCATTTGATTGTCGCGCTTCGATCCGGCATGGCAGACACACGTTTGACAATGGGACTGGGATTCAACATTTACGGAATGGTCGATCTGGACGGTGCCTATGCTTATGACCGGTTTGTAAAAACAAGCGCATATTATGTGCAGTTGACTGTGGGATGGCATTAATCTGTATTGGACACCCTCCCCTTGTCTCTTCCTCAAGGGAGGGAGATATACTATATTATTATTTGAATCAAAACCATTTTAAATTCAATAAAAGGAGGATTTCAAATGGCAGAAAAAAAGGCAATTTATCCGGTGAATTTGAAAGTCGATTATCCGAAGCAGTTGAATCGTCTTACCACGTTTTTCCGTTTCATACTGATTATTCCTATTTTTATTATTCTGGCTATGCTGATTGGAGCTCAAGGTGGTTCAGATACATCGGAAAAAGCGCGCTTTCTTTTCACGGGAGGATTTATTTTTGTTCCGACGCTTCTGATGATTCTTTTCCGGCAGAAGTATCCGAAATGGTGGTTCGACTGGAATATGGCCCTGACCAAATTCGTTTATCGCATTGTAACTTATTTGGTGTTCCTCAGGGATGAGTATCCTTCGACAGACGAAGAACAGGCGGTTCATATTCAAATCGCCTACCCCAATGTAAAGAAGGATCTGAAACGGGGAATGGTTCTGGTCAAATGGCTTTTGGCTTTTCCTCATTATATCGTTCTGGCATTTCTGGCGATTGCGGCAGTGTGTTGTATTGTGGTTGCCTGGTTTGCTGTTCTTTTTACCGGGAAGTATCCTAAGGGTCTGTTCGATTTTGTGGTGGGTGTGCTGCGATGGGATTTGCGAGTGGATGCCTATGTCTTCCTGTTGACTACGGATCAATATCCGCCTTTTACTTTATATCAATAATTTGATTACTGAGAAATAGAACACGACCCCAGAGTTTCATCTTTGGAATCCTGGGGTTTGTATTATTATTTCCGATTGACCGCAAGATTTTTATTTTTCCGGTGTTTCATAAATAGAAGTCAATAGGAGAGAAATCATGCGGTGTAGTCGGGTTCAGAGAAAATTATCCCCCTTTATAGATAATGAACTGACTGGTCGACAAAAAGAAGAGATTGAGAATCATCTCAAAATATGTCGTACCTGTCGGGAAACTTATGAGTCAATGTTGAAATTCTGGCAAGAGTTGGTTCTTCCTCCGATACCCGAACTGGCACCTTTTCTCTACACCCGCATTCTTGCAAGATTATCCGAAAAATCGAGCGTGAAACCGCACCAGTGGTTGCAGCGGATTCTCGTTCCACTTTCCACAACCGTCGCAGTGATACTCGGCATTGTCATCGGCAGCATCGTAGGAGCCAGCGGGAATGTCCCGGATTCTGTTTCCGTTGCCGAAAACAACATCACCAGCTCAATCGATCTGGGCGCTTTTGATGACATGCCGGAATCTTCTCTTGGACAGATCTATTATGAATTTACCGGTCTTCAGGAACAGGAGGATACAGGATTATGAAGAACCGCTGGGTGTTTTTGGGATTGATTGTTTCTTTAGCATTTAATTTTGCTTTTTTGGGGGCGCTTACCTACCGCCTGATTGAACGGCGGGGAATACGTGGACCAGCGATTCGTAAAGTGATCAAAGGCAAGGGGATCCCAAATGAGTTTATGGAACTTCGTCCCGATCAGGAAATGTGTCTGCAGGAAATTCGGCAGGTTTTTCACCCGGAAATCGGAAAAATTCGGAAAAAACTGCACAATGAGAGAAGAAAATTAGGCGATCTTTTAAGAAAAGAACCGCCAGACACACAACTGATGGAAAAACAGTTAGAGCGCATTGGAGACTTGCAGAATCAAATCGAAAAGAAGGTACTGTATCAATTACTGAAGGAGAAGGCCTTGCTGGATTCGGCCCAACAGGAAGATTATGTTTGTATCATCGAGGACCGGTTGGGTATGCATCCGGAGTCTCACATGTGTCAAAAGAAAATTATCAAGTATATTAAACCATCCAAGGAATAAGTTCAAAGAAAGGAGAAATGAATCATGTCTCAGAAAATCATTTTACGCAGCATGGTTGTGCTTGCCGTACTGGCAATGACATCCCTGGCACTGGCCCAGGAACCGCATCACATGATGAAGATGAAATGCGGAGGACCCTGTATTCCTAATCTGACCGAGGATCAGCAGAACAAGATCGATCAGCTTCGTCTGGATCTGGACAAAGCGATGATGCCACTTCAAGCGGATCTTGGAGTGAAAAAAGCAGAATTGGACAAACTGCTTGTGGCTGATAAACCGGACAGAAAGGCAATCCACAAAAAGATCGATGAAATCATGGCACTCAAAACCCAGATTAAGAAGGAAAAGGTGGATAATCAGCTTCAGGTCAGCGCACTTTTAACACCGGATCAGCGTGTGGCATTTAACAAGTGCCATTCAAAGCACGGGATGAAGTTTGAGAAAATGGGCGGACCCTGCATGGATAAAGGCATGGAGAAAACCATCAAAATCAAAAAAATGATGGGCAAGCCGTGGCAGATGGATATGGATGAGGATGTGGAACCCGAAGCAGAGGAATAAGATCTGACGAGTTTAACCTTCCAGGAAGCTTAAAGCTCCCTGGAAGGTTTTTTATTGACAATATTAGAATTGATTTTTATCTTTTTATAGTGATTCGACTTCTTTGTTTTTGCTTCATATATCGTTTTTATTTGAACCATTTCCTTTCTGCGAACACGAAGTTCTAAGGTAAGTATTGCGCGGGAATCCGCATGCCCCAAAGATATGTCAAATTTATTCAAGGCTTTTATTACCATGTTTTTAATCGAGGTACATTTCAGGAAACGGTTTTTCATAATCATGAGCATTACTTGTATTGCTTGAGATTGCTTAGAAAGAACGTAGAACGTTTTTCTGTTTCTGTGATTGTGTATTGTTTAATGCCCAACCATTACCATTTTTTGATCCGTCCGGATTCAGTTCAGGGATTGTCTGAATGCATCGGTTATACATTCAATTCTTATGCTCAAGCGGTGAATAAACAGCTTGGCAGAAACGGTCCAATTTTTCAAGGACCTTTTAAAGCCATTCTGGTGGATAAAGATGAATATTTAATGCATCTTTGTCGGTATATTCATCTCAATCCAGTCAAAGCTGACTTGGTTCAGAGACCCGAGCACTGGCCGTATTCCAATTATCGGGAATGGGTGTCGGGAACCTCTCAGGGGACTTGGTGTTCCATGGAAGTGAAGAAGTCAATTCTATTCGATCAGACTGTTATGGATATGTATTTTGAAAATGGTCAGGAATATCGGAAATTTGTGGAAGAAGAAATTGATTTACCAGATGGATTTGATAAATATTTAATGGATTGACGGTTTTATACCTTCCTGGGAGTTCAAAGCTCCCAGGGAGGTGGATTTAATCAAAAGCCCGAGATTCCAGTATGGGGTTTCGGGCTTTTTTTGCTGTTCCGATATTCATTCATGGCATTTATTTTATATGAAAAAAATATTGTTTTAGCAGGAATGTTTGATTAAATTAAATGGACCATTCTTCATAGAAAAACATCCGATTATCTTTGAATGAACGATTGAAATCAATTGCCCCTTTTACAAATAAAGGAGTCTGAAATGAAGTCACGATACTTTCATTGTTTGTGGTTATTGATTTTCCCTGTTTGTATTTTTGCCCAGATGCAGATTACGGGTCAGGACATAGTCAATCTGGATCAGGCTGTGGGTATCTATGAGAACAGCACCGCATTTGGTCTTGCAGTGGATATGAAAACAGATGGTCCGAATCAGGCATGGGATCTTTCCGATTTATCAATGGGAGATTCTACTACATTCACCCGGTATGAATTTGTACACACAGCAGGTACCGAGCTCGCGTCTTATTATCCACAGTGCAATTATGCGCACATCGAATCACAGGTAGAAGATGGTTCCTGGGCTCTCACCAGTTTCATTCAATTAAAATCGGACAGTCTTCAAATTGTAGGGTGTCGTGATTCCTCTGAAGCTGAGGTGAGCATGCGTGGTCACGGTGATGCCTATTATTATCCGATTCCTTTGGATTATGGTACAACCTGGACCAGTGCCAAAATCGATTCTTTTGGTATCAATGATGTGATGATAGACACGATGTATAGGACTATCGATGCATACGGTACGGTTCAACTTCCGGTCGGTACATTTAATTGTCTTCGTGTGAGAACAATTACCAAGGAGGTGACCGACTGGGGAACTTTCTGGTTCATTCAGTATATGTTTATTTCAAAAGAGAACTTACTGCTTGCCATTGTTCAGGGAATGCCGGATGATACCACCCATAATTTTTCTGATGCGCTTTATGTGCAGCGGTTTTACAGCCTCACAACGGATGTGATTAAAGACAGGTCTGCACAGAGCCAGATCCCGAAGGCATTTCATTTAAGGCAGAATTATCCCAATCCGTTTAATCCTTCCACCAAACTCGTTTTTGATGTCCCGGTGTACGGACGCGTGGATTTGACAGTATACAATATCCAGGGAGAACGTGTTAAAACCCTTTGTTCCGGAGTCTTTTATCCTGGAACGTATACCGCCGGATGGGATGCCACAGATTTTATGAATAATCCGGTTTCGAGTGGTGTTTATTTCTGTCAGCTTCGCGGTCACGGATTCAGAGAGGTCAAGCGGATGCTGCTTTTGCGCTGATGTTTTGAAAGGTTAAATCTGCCAGGGAGCTTGGAGCTCCCTGGAAGATAAGTTATAACAAAAAGCCCGAGATTCCAATATGGAATCGTGAGTTTTTTTGTTTTAAAACAAGAAATGCAGGTCCGAAATCTCTGGTTGGAGTTGCGGACTTTTTTTATATTTAGATATTCTCTAGAATTTTAAATAGACTTAGAAAATCTTTAGGAGAATTATCTTTGTTTATTACTGTTATTATATCTTCTAATCTAAGTGTGAAACCGTTATTATCTTGTAATAATTGAACAAATTGTCCGTATATTCTTTTCCCGGGGAAATATTTAAGCTTGCTCTCAAGTGTAGTAAGGGAACTGATAAAACTATATGCATCTTTTGCCCCCTTATCGAATGGGTTATCCTTACCTAAAAATTTATAAGCTGTTTGTGCTTTAGTAATGAAAATACTTACAACATCAGTAGTGATTTTTTCTATTGCTTGTTTAAGAAGGTTCTGTATATGTTCAATAGTTAAACAATTATTTGTATATTTCTTAGACAATGCCATTTCAATTAATTTTGGATCTAAAAGTAAATTTTCAATAGAATAACAGCTCCAGATAAATAAATTTTCTATTCCAAGTATTTCCGATTTTTTTCTGTATTCTTCGATTACCTCTGGCAAATTTGCATCTCTATCTCTAAGAATAGCCCATGAAAGTTTTGCACCAATTATGCGTTCAAAAAGAGAAACAACTTTAGGGATTAATTTTAAATTCTCAATACCATCAAATTCAAATGTAACTACCTGTTCTTTACCACTGAAGGTATGCACGTCTAGTTGTTCAGCGATCTTTGGTAACAATTTTGATTCAGTAATTCCTTCTGTAAAAAGACATTTCTTAGTTTGATAAAGTAATGCAATATCTACATTTGAAACGGTACCTTGTCTTTCGAATTCTAAAAGCAAATGTTCTAATGAAGCAATAGGTTTTAAATGACTTCGAGAAAGATCTACAGGTATTATAGTTTGTAACGGAGCTTGTGAAATTATATCTCTTGAATGTGTCGATAAAATTATTTGAATATCATATTGATGAGTAAGTTCATAGAGAAAATCAAGCATTTTAGATTGTAATGAACTATGCAAGTGCGCATCTGGTTCGTCGAGTAAAACAATACCAGGTTTTCGCCATGCCAAGATTGCGGCAAGTTGCAAAATTTGATTCAGTCCAGATCCTGCAGAAATAATATCTAGCGAATAATCGAATTCGGAATAAGGAGCTCTGATGTCGAGATCAAATTTTTCATCAAATTTTATCTTTTCTAACTCCTGACCAAAATAACGTTTGATTACATGTTTTACAAATTCCCATGATTCATTATTGATATCATTTTGTAAATGAAATAATATATTACGTAGAACTCTTGCTGGATCACCTGTGTTAAGAGTATTATGTAATTGTGCTAGTGATACAGAAAGTTCATGCGCTTGTGGCCCTCCAGAAGGAGGTATAAGAATTGGTGCTGAACTCGCTATAGATTTTATAATTTCTTCAGATGGTTCCTTTTCATCAATTTCAATTCCAATATTTAATGCACCATAAAGAAATCGTATTCTAGCAACGAAATGGAATTCATTGTCAAAAGTAAATCCTACTTTTATATAACGTTCACGATTTTTGCTAGCTTTCCACTTTTGTTTAAACCATAAATCTTTTGGATGATTGACCCTCAAGAAATCTAATTCGGATACTGCTCTACCACTTGTTTTTATCTTCCATGACGAAACGTCAATGCAACGTCTGAAAGCATCAAAACCTAAAAGTATTGCTTGTAGAATCGTAGATTTGCCAGAATTGTTTGGCCCAGTTAAAATTGTAAGATGAGGTTGAAGGTCAATACTTAATTCATTTATTCCTTTTAAAGCTTCAATCTTTACAGAACATAAACGAAGGGCCTTTTCTGGTCTACTAAGAAAAGCAGCAGGATATTGTTCCTGAGGAGGTTCAATATCAAATCCATCAAAAAGGCTTTGTTGTGTTTCCTTCATGCTAATATCTTAAAATTATTTAGTCTTATTCTGTTCATTATAATAAATATATTGATTTCGACCAGGAGTACTTTAGTAGTTCCAGTAAAATGGAATATATCAGGTCTGTGGACTGGGAGATTATTGTTGACAATATCGTAAATGGTGCTTACCTTTTAATTATTATTTAACTTCTTTGTTTTTACTTCGTTTGTTGCTTTTGTTCAGAGAACCGCCCCGTGTGGACCCGCATGCGGAGTGGTGTTGGTAGTGGGGAAGATAAACCCCGTTTATCCGATGGACAGATTTTTAGATAGATATTATTAAATCTCTTTTTGCAATCAGGCATTTATTTAGGCTCTGTTTTTATTTTAGTGGGTTGCATCCACTCTACTGGGCTTCTTCAGCAATGCCTATCCGAAACCTATATCGGAATAACCAGCAGAGGAAAGCCATCGGTGATCTAAATATCCGGCTCCAACACATTTCGCCATTACTGCGTCTAACGTATCGCCCTTACTATAGTAAAGAAGTGGTGAAGCGATACGCAACGCTTCGCCAAGATATCTTGCATTCTGAGCAGCATGTTTAAATGGCATTAAAGTCAATATCTTCTTTTTGGCACTCTCCAAGCGAGGTCGCTCGTGGCTCAATGCCGTTACTATTGGAGCATTGAAGCCATCTTCCTGCCAATTAATGGAGGCAAACTGTAGGTCAGAAAGAGGTGGATTAACATCGTTATGCACAAGATTTACTGTTCGTGTTTGAAGTTCTTGGTTAAATCGAAGTCCCTTCATGGCAGCAGTGATGCTCTGTGATGGTTTTATGCCCTTACCAACTACAAGAAGTCCAGGAATTCGATAAGTAAGGGTTCGCTTATTTCCTGGTTTGGAGTAGCGTGCAATAATTTTTAGTTCGATAGCTGCAAATGTCTCAGCATTCGAATTCTCGATTTGACAATTAGCATAACGAGCTCTAGCAACGCTTCTCATTTCGAGCGATACCGTATCTAGTACAAGCTCTGGAATGGCCAGAGCCGGATTTGGAGAATCAAGGAAAAAGAGCTGAACGATGGCGAATAAATGGCTGGCAAGATCGAAAATTACACCCTCATTAAGTGCTTCTAGACGCTTTTCATCCTCAACAGTCTTGCATTCTATGAGGTAAAATTCGAAATCTCTGACGCGTCCGTATATATCAATCAAATTAGGTAAAGCTTGAAAGACCGGCTCTATCGCACCTTTATTTCGGTAGTGATCATGTACAAATATCTTATTTGTGATATCTGGCCACACACCCGATGCCACCGTTTCGATTAGTGGTAGATTTATGTCCATTGGCTTGGATATGATAATCTGTCCTCCAGGGCATATTTCAGAGAATTTAAAGGCTGTTAGTAAGTGTTGAGGCGGCCAGTTTGCTACAAAGATATGTGTTAAAGGGTGGGACCACAGGTATTTTCTGAGTTGATATCGTTCATCCCCCCTGCTGACATTGAAAAACGATGCATTCTCAGGGGGTATTTGTTTTACCTGTTCACGGTCATAAATGTCTACAAACACAAGTTGTGCCGCGTGAGTCGTACTCAGTTCAAGCAGAGCTGCGATGCTCCTGTAAAGGAGATCACCGCAACCAATCCAGAGGATATGTTGTGATTCTGTACTAGTGCTGTTATTAGCAGATGAGCTATTTGCTGAGTTGTCAGAGATAGTATTATCTTTGGTCATTTGGAGCACCTCCAAACTTATCTTACTATAAAATTAATCTATTTCATTGAATCTGCTATCGCGGATTTAATCCAACTTAGTCAGTTCGTTTTATACGTTTACTACTTACAATAAAAATTACCTTGAGTTTTCACTACATTTTTGTAAGACATTCTAGGAATTTCAGTACTAATAATTATAATAAGATTTTTAATGTTCATCAGGTTTTGAAAAACATTGTGTCGTGCCGTCTTTAAAAAAATGATTTTTTGTATGTAATATATACAATAATAAACAAAATAATATATCTTATAAATCAAGGGTTAGGTTTTCACTACATGGCGTTTTCAAATAACAAAAACTAAAAAGTAATAACTTGACTATCGCCCAATCACAGAAGGTAGACTAAGAAAATTATAATATTATAGAGCTAATAGCCATTATTCTATATGTTTCCAATATTAGAAATAAATTTCTTTAATGCAAACATTTTCGTAAAAAATTTCTTTTATCAGGTATTTGTTATGTTTCTGATAATGGGAATATAGAAACATTTATATTTTTTTATATAGGAAACATTTTTTATTATTTCCAGATGTAGGTCCGAAATCTCTAATTGGAGTTGCGGGCTCTTTGTTAAAGAATAATTTGGAATAAATAATATCCGATAGTTCCTACAATACGGAACATATTGGAACTACAGGTTTGAAATACGGGCATTTATGATCATTAATCCTAACTCAATACCTACATCTCCCGGATCAGTCCAAGCACCATCTGTATCATAACGCTCAATGATTACGAGTTTCAATTCAGGAAGGATTAAAACGACATGGACACCTATGCCGGTATGAAAATAACCTGATGAGCCAGTCAATTGTTCAAATACGGATCCTTCAGGAATCGTCATCCACATGTAACCGTATCCTAAACCGGTAGTACTATCCAGAACAGAATAGGTAGTTGTACTTTCATTGATCCATTCATCGGGAATAATTTGATCATTCTTCCAAATGCCATTTTTCTGATATAGTACACCAAATCGAGCCATATCTCTAGCACTCATCCTGAAAGAATAGGCGGGATGCATGGATATAGAATCTTCATATTGATAGTAACAGTTATCAATGCTAAAATCTTCCATGCCAATTGGATCTGCAATTTTTCTTTTGAATTCTTCAAATATTTTCGTTCCGGTTTCCTGTTCAAAAATGGTTCCCAATGCATTAAAATCCCAATTGTTATAATAGAAGAAAGTGCCAGGCGGATGACTTCCTCTTTCCGGTCGCAATTCTTTCGCTTCTTGAGTTTCAGTAGCAGCTTCATGATAGACACCAGAACGGGATTTCAATAAATCATCCACTGTAGCTTGCTTCTCTTCGTTTGTAAGACTTGGAGGAATATCATCAATACTCAAATCTTCTAAAGTTGCATCAAGGTGAATATTACCCTGCTCAACGTGAATGCCATAGAGTGCACTCAAAAATGGTTTTCTGATAGAATGACACTTATAGTTTTTTGTGATTTCACCCCATGAAAAAAATACTTTTCCATCGTGGAGTGCCATTATTGCAGCATAACCACTCTGTTCAGCAAATTGTCGTGCTTCATTCAATTCTTCTGATGAGTAACCAACCTCTTCAGGAGTAACATACTCCAGCTGATTATCATCTTTGGCTGATGAAGTAGGATCTTTCGAACAACTGTTAAATATACCAATGCTCACCAAACCAATCATGAATGTTGCACTTATCAGAGAAAAATAAATAATTATTTTTCTATTATGCATTTGCTATCCTCTTAAGTTTGATCAATTACAATTCTTTTAGTGGGTTAAAGTCCGATAGTTCTGTTTACTCAGAACATATCGGTTCTATAGACTGAGCGAACATTCACATCTGTATACTAACAAGTGTTATGAACTTTCTTAATGAATACAACCGAGCCATATTTTACTGAGAGAATTTCTAATGCTTAACTGGATTTTTTCATCTATTGTATCATCTATTAGAATTCCCCAACCGATCAATTCTGGTTCAATACTTTTATCCACAATATCTTCATCATCTTCTATAAGTATAGGATCGGTGTTTATGTTTATTTTATCTCTATCTGATTTATATAAAACTGGACGAGTGAAAAAACTATATCGCAAACTCATTTTTAAAATCCAATTGAGAGGTGCCATAGTACCTTCATCATATCCAGTTTCTTCACCACTTATATCAAGCATTTTATTTTTGCCAATTAAATCTTCTTTTATTATTTGAGCGACAGAATGAGCAACTACATCAGCAATTTGAATACCCATATGTATAATAGAATTTTCATTAGGATATATTATAACATTTTTTAAGACATCATAATGATTCTTATATTCATCAATTTTATTTGGATATTTAATAATTTCTTCATCAAAATATACATTTAAATGTTCAGTGTTTATATCATTTTTGATTATGATATTGGATAGAGTATCTAAACATTGATAACCTAAATTATCTCTTGATTCTGAAGCACTGAAATGAATTGCAATTTTTGTGTTGCTGGCAATATTCAATAATTTATTTCTTAGAGTTTGCATTGTAGAATTGTTTATCATAAAGGTACTACTTTTAAATTCATCTTTTTTAGGCTCCAAATCAACATTAAGTAGTGCATCTTTTACTTCTCGTTCAATATTTTGTTCTGTATAAATAAAAGCCGTAGCAATGAAACCAAGTTTGTCATGTATACTTTCATCAATATATATTTCTTTATACATTTAATTATCTCCCAAGAAACTACAAACTTCCAAGGAGTTAATTCATTATTGTCCCAGTAAAATCGATCCCTGGTTGTAGAAAGTGCCCGCCACGGCTGCGGTCATGAGACAGGCCAGGGTTGCGGCCAGCAGCGCTCTTGGGCCGAGAACCGAGAGGTCTTTGGTCCGCTTCGGTACCAGCGCCGAGATGCCGCCGACGAATATCGCCAAAGAGGCCACATGGGCAAATCCGCACAGGGCGTATGTACAGATGATGATCGACCGGGGATGCTGCAGTACCTGATTTGAAATCAAAACGGCCAGATCCTGGTACGCGGTCGCTTCGGTCACAATCAGCCGTTCGCCGATAATCTTGGAAATCTCGAAGGCATCCACAGAAGGAATGCCGATGATCAGGGTAAACGGATAGAACAAATATCCGAGAAAACTTTTTAGAGTCCATTCAATCTTAAGTCCCAAAAGTTCATTGATCCAGTTTCCCACGCCTCCCAAAATCAAATTTAGAAGTGCGACCAGTCCCAAAAAAGCGAGTAACAGCGCCACCACGCCGACCACCAGTTTCACGCCGGCGTTCGCCCCGTTGATCACAGCTTCGATCACATTATTCTCCTTGCTGTATTCCGGTTTGACATGGATACCGAGGGTTTCCGGTGTGTTCGATTCGGGCAGCAGGATTTTCGACATGGCCAGAGCTGCCGGCGCCGACAGAATCGAAGCGGAAACCAGATGGCCCGCGATGGTCGGGAACTGGTCATGAAGAATGAATGTGTAGAACGCCAGTACACTCGATGCCACTGTGGCCATCCCTGCGGTCAGAATGGTGTTGAGTTCCGAAGCGGTCATCCGTTCCAGATGCGGCCGGATCGTCAATGCGGATTCGATCCCGACAAAAATATTCGAAGAAACACAGAGTGATTCAGCGCCGCTGATCCGCATGAGTCTGGTGAAGACGTAGGCAAATCCCTGAATCAAAAGGGGCATGATTCTGTAATAGTAGAGCACTCCCATCAACGCAGCGAAAAAGATAATCGTAGGCATAGCCTGAAATGCCAGAAAAGATCCGAGAGAAGTTTCTCCGGCGGCGTTGGTCGTTCCCGGAGGCAGTGCGAGACGCCCGAAGAGAAACCGCGTGCCTGCACCGGCGCTCTCCAGAGTTTTAATCACGACATCGTTGACAAAAAGGAAAATCTTTATTCCGACAGGGACCACAAAAATGAAAAATCCAAAAAACATCTGGAGCCCGATTCCCCATAGAATCACACGCCAGTTCATCTGCCTTTTATTTGCAGAGCAGAGCCAGGCAAATCCTAACAGGATAAATATTCCGGAGAGACTGATCAGATTGTAGGTTTCCATTTGGAAGTTTCCTTACGTTTGTATATTGGATCAGTAATCTGTTATTTTTTCTCGCTCCTAAACTTTGTTTGGGGACGTTTAAAGTTTATTGATCATGATAAATTATTCTTAATGCTCTGCTTAGCCCTCCCGGATAGCATGAAGTGTGAGTCTCACCTTCAAAAACATGTATTTCTAATTTGAGATTGGGGTAATTGCGGGATTCAAGCCGGCTCGCCATTTCATACATATCAGCAATAAATGACTTGTATTCCAAGCTACCAAAACTCATAAATAAGATAACCGGCAAATCTTTATGCGTGTCAGCATATTCTTTTTCATATTTGAAGAGGACTTTATTGTCCCAATATATAGATGGACTGCCGGCATAATACCTTTGGAACGTCTCGGGACTATAAAACAGTGAGAAAAGCGTGAAGAGTCCACCATGGGAATAGCCAATCAGTGTCCTGTCATTTTGTTTTACCCGATAATTTGATTCGATGTAGGGAATCAGTTCATCGTGAATAAAGTCGAAAAACTTCTGAGCTCCACCAGATTTTGAAACGATATCATTTCTACCGCTTAATCGAATTAAGAAATTTTCCCACTCTTTATCTTTTTGGGGATCATTTGTAGGAAGCAGATCTCGATTCCGCCATGCACCCCAGTCTTCCAATCCTTTAATTTTGTATCCAATATCAACCACCAGAATTTTGGGAATTTCATTTCCAGGGAAACTTAAAACATTTACGATGTTGCTTACCATGTTGAAATTACGGTTTCCGTCCGTGCAATAAAGTACCGGATAAAAACTTGTGTCATTTTGAAAATAATCCACTGGAAAAGAAATGTAGATTTCAAAATCCTGATCAATTATATTGGAATGAAGAATTTTAGTTTCTGTTCTGGATAACAATGATTTTGATTGACCCTGTAGAAAAGAATTGGTAATTAACAGCGCAGCTATAATAGCAATAGTTTGTTCAGCCAATTTTTTTATCATTTTTATCATAATATTTCCTTCAATTTTTTTCTCGTTCCTATTGCTTTTTAACTGGATGCATCGCGTTAATAAACTCTTTATTGATCACACACTTTTCCAATCGAATATTTTCCAGATATTCATCCAGAGCCTGTTGGACGTGATTCAGCGATGGTCTTGCCTGCCGAATTTCTTTAAATGTTTTTCCTAATTTTTTGGTATATTTTTCTATTTCTTCATAGTATTTCGGTTTGACAATAGAAACCATACCACGTTCTGACTGCAATTTTTTGTAAGGCCAGTAACAGTAACCAATCTTATTTTTCTCCAGCAATGTAGATAGGGAATCAATCCAGGCATTGGTGTTTTCGCCTGATTCTCCCAGCCAAATAGGAACCTGGTATTTTTCCCGAAAATCAAGATATTCCTGAATTGAATTTTGAACAACTTTTGACCAATATTTATGGAAAGTATAGACGACGTTATCATCAAACGGCGGTCCGAAAATGTCGAAACGTGTGTCCCATCGTCGCCCGCCAATGAAGACAATGTGATTTTGATCGACCTCACGTATTGCGTTTACAATTTTTTTATAGAGAGGTTCTAACCGGGAATTGTACTTTTGGACTTCAGTCCAGTGAGGTATGGGCTCATTCAATAAATCATATCCAATGACAATGGGTTCATTATGATAACGTTCGGCAATTTTCTGCCAAACCAGTGCTGTACGATTTTGACAATCTTCGCTCTCGTAAAGCCATGGCCATCCCCAGCTATCGTCTATATTATCTCCTGTTTGCCCGCCCGGTGCGCAATGCATATCGAAAATAATGTACAACTGGGCCTCTTTGCACCATGTCACCAATCGATCGAATATTTCGAATCCCAAATCAAGCCAGACTTCCGGATGCCCCTCCGGAGTAAAAAGACGATAATTAAACGGCACACGGATGTGATTCAAGCCGCTGTTTTTAATAAAGAAAATATCTTCCCTCGTAATATAATTTTCATAAAATTTTTCCCAAAAGCGACGGGCATTGGCTGGACCGATTAATTCAGAAATCATGGATTTAATCAAACGGGGTGAATTTGCAGGACCAAATTTGAACATGTACCCTTCCTGTACAAGCCAATTGCCAAGTCCGATTCCCCGTAAAAAAAGTGGTTTGCCGTCCGGTGTAACAATCTCAGTTCCTGCTACATGGACATATTTTGTTCTTTCTGATTGGTTTTTATCACTATTGCTTAGCGGAGGAATGATACAAATGCTTAAAATAAGAACGAACCATTTTTTTATCATTTTTTAACCTATTCTAATTTATTCTCCTCTGTTACGTTAATAAAGTTAGCAGAACGGATTTGTGACCTGTCATTTTTCAATTGGATCATCGGCCCAATCTGCGATTGTTTCTACAGATTCTGATTTTTCTTTACAAAATCTTTCTGTAATTTATGTATTATCTGATCCGAGGTGTATATTGCCAGATTTTCCAAACCGTGTGCAATTTGGTCTGACGTGAGTTTGGAGAGTGAAAATACAGTGAAGATATCACCTGCAGTATTGGAAAGCCCGAAAACTTCGCGAGAAACGGGAAATCTTTCATCAAAGCGTCTTTTCCAGATTATTGTGTTCTTTTTGTTGTCATACAGTATGATTTTGGCCTCCATTTTAAAATAGACACTGGCTGACCATGATTTGGCATCGATGCCGTAATGCCGTATCATAATATCAAATAAATAATCGGAATTGTCGGTATCTTCGACAGGTTGGTAATGGAGATACCTGGACCCTCTTTCGAGGGTTTCGATGCGGACGGTTTCCGGAATATCGACCATACGCATGGAGCTGTCCAGTTTGGCGCGGGTTTTTGCCACTTCCACTTCCTTGGCGATACCGGTGCCGATGCCAATGGCCGCTTTGATAGGATTACTGAAATCGACATTGGACCAGTCGTCTGTAAAGATTTCCGGTGGCGGGGAATAAGCTAGGAGCGCGGAGGCAGTGTGTTTCCTGAATTGGTAACCCTGAAGTTTGTTCATGGAACAGCACACGGAAAGTGTCAATATCAGTATCGATCCGCATGAAGCAAGAATTCCCATTGTTACTGGTTTTTTCATCCTGCATCTCCTTTGGTTATTTTAAAGCCGGCAAAATATATTTTTTGAGAATATCAAAGGGTGGTCTAAAGGATGTGTAATTGCCGCCGGTGAAAACAACGACCGAATTCAGTTCAGGGATGATCATGATATACTGTCCTCCCCATCCCGCGGCATAGTACATATCCATTTTTTTACCGGATATTACAAAGGTATGTGTCCACCAGGAATAGCCGTATCCTTTCATACCCCAGTGGTCGTCCCAATTGTTCATCCAGCGGTTACCCGGCCAGGGAACAGCGCTTTTGTCCACCCAATCTTCGGAAACGATTCGCTTCCCGTTCCAGACTCCCTTGTTTAAAAATGTTATGCCTATCTTCATCATATCCCGGGGTGTGATGAGCAAACCACCGGCTCCGTCGATAACGCCTCGGTTAAGTTGTAACCAGGTATGGGATGCAATACCTAAGGGCTTAAACAAGTATTTCCCGGCAAACGTATCTATGTCCATTTGTGCGGCATTTTTCAGAATTTCACCCAATAAAAAGTTGGATCCGCCATAATATTGAAAGAAGGTTCCGGGCTGATATTGCAGAGGCTTGCTTAAGATCGTCGTCACCGGATCTTCAGAGAAATAGACTTTCATGACATCATTTTTCGGATTGCTGTAAGGAACAAGCCATTCGTTCCCTTGCAATCCAGAGGTCATGGTCAAGAGATGTTCGATGGTAATTTTGTCTTTCTCATCCGTGTTCAAATGCCGATATTCCGGCAGATAATCAAAGATGGATTGATGCACGCTCTGAATCAACCCTTTATCGACCGCGATGCCAATACAAATCGAAGTAATGCTCTTGGTGACCGACATCACTCTGTGCAGCGAATCTCTGTTCCAGGTTATCAATTTACCGTGATGGTTCATGCCATCATATTTAAACTGATGACCCTTGAAATACTCTTCAAATACCAGCTTGTTATCCTTAAAAATAAGTATGGAATGGACTTCTTTGTATCTACCCCTAAGGATACTTTCCACTGCCTGTTCAATAAATACAGGATCGATACTTACTTCAGTGAGAGAGCCGACAGTCAGTCCATCGTTTATATCTTCGGGAGGTCGATATTTGTATTGATTGAATGGATTGGATTGACATCCAATCCAAAACAACGAAAGCATTAAAATAATCAGAATCGGTTTCTTCATAATAAAACCTTTAAGTTTTTCCCATAAGCTGTCTTATTTCAGCATTTCTGCAATCTTTGGACGGGCCGCCTGAATCTGATCATAATTGAGGATGACACCCATAGGTCTTAATCCGGCGCCGATTGCATCGTAGACAAATTTCACATCCTCGAACGGAACGATAACGGTTTCATACGCGGTTTGTCCTGTCTTGTTCTTGATCGTTTTGTCAGCACCTTTTGTCAGGAGAGCTTCGACAATTTCAACGCGGCCGAGAAAGGCGGCTGTGTGCAGCGCAGTCGCTCCCTCGT
>CAZIAH010000041.1:0-2852 GCA_964537715.1 uncultured bacterium
GGCAATCTAAATATCTCTAACCCTCTGGGTTACATTTTATTTTGAGGCAACGGGAATATCTAAGATAGGACTCAAGATAGGGAGGAATTATATACTCCCGATTTTTTGTACCGATTTTTTTCAGGGGTACAACTCCCGCATAGCATATTCTTCACAGTACAGAGATTTTAAAGATTTATTGTAGGTATGGTTTACTGGAAGGTATTCCTCGTCGTAAAACAGTGTGATTCACCATGCATTCCTTATGTGCTAGGAATGGATTTGAAATGGTGGTTTAAACGAGTCATCCACAAAGCAAAGATGATAATTGCGATCATCAACGTCCACCAAAAATTGGCAGGCCAGTGCAATTCAGGTTTTACATTGGCGTTAATGGTACTCTGCCAGAGTAAAACCATTGCAGCTTCAATGATGACTGCAAACCAGAGTATATGCACTTGGATGTATCGGATTGTGTTGTGTTGTCGCTCAGGTTCAAGCCAGAAATTTTTATTGGGTATGTTTATCCAGCGTTTCGATAGGTTGGAAAGCACCAAGGCTATTGCGACAAAACAACCGGTAACAATCAATTCCGATATGGCCATGGCCCAGAAGAAGGTTGTTTTTCCCAACCAGCCATCCGGTTGTCCACCGGGTCCCCAGTGTGAAACTACCAAATCTGGTAGAAACGGATAGAAGTGGGTGATTTGAAAGACAGTTGCAATGACAAGAACTACTAATAGAATGGTTGGTAGTATCATAGATAGATATACCCTTTCATGATTGGGTTCACTTAATTAGCATGGGCTGTCTTTTCTTGTAGGTCAGTGAGCGCCAGAGCCACTCTGCCGGACCGAACTGGAAATAGTGCAGCCAAATCGGCGAACAGATCAGCTGAACAATCCAGACAGCTAGAACAATTCCAATCTGGCCAATACGTTCCACTTTACCGTATAAACCGAATCCGTGTCCGTAGAACAGAGTCGTACAGATCAGAGTCTGTGCCAGATAATTTGTCAGGGCCATTCGTCCGGTAGCGGCCAGGCGATTTGATATCCATTTGCAAATTCCGCTTTTTACAATCAGCATAATAAGACTGATATATCCCAGCGCAATCAGAAGACTGCCCCAGTAATTGAACTGTGAACCGAGAAACATTGAGTATTCAAGTTTCCATCCAGCTGCAAAGTTACTGACAATGCCGAATGCTACAATTGGGAGTCCAATCACTAAACACAAAGTAGCCATGATCCAGTAGAACTTTTTGGATTTTTCTGCGGAAAGCACGCCCCATTTATATAGGGCCATACCAATGAGGATGGAACCACCGACACGCCATCCGGTCCAGATCATAAAGATAAATGTCTGGAACATCAATGAAGAGGGCACCCGGTGGGTCATTTGGGCAAGCCAGTTGCCCCGGTAAGCAGCCAGTTCATGTTCTATGGTTTCCAGAGCGGGTTTCCAACCTTCCATGATTCCTTTCACGGCTTCAGGCGGCCAGAATGAGATTGTGAAACCGAAGAGCAGATATATGATAGAAGATACTGAAAAAATACCCAATCCGATAAAAAAGAGTATTTTGGGCGAGAGCTTACGGAAGGCATACGCAATCAAGGCGCAGACAGCGTAGGGAAAGAGAATATCGCCGGTCCAGAGGCCATAGGCATGGATAAAACCGATTAAAAGCAGCCATAGGGTCCGCCGGTAGTGTAGCGGAGCCGGTTTCAGTCCCTTGGATTCAGCCCGTCCTGTCATGAGCAGTATGCCCGCTCCAAAAAGCATCGAGAAAATGGTAATGAATTTCTGATCGGCCAATAAATAACTCAGAATCCACACCCATTTGTTGATACCGGTTAGATCGCCATAAGCAGTTGGATTGAGATAGGCAGCATCAATCATGGAAAAGCTCTGAATGTTCATGATCAGAATACCCAGTACGGCGAATCCTCGAAGCACATCCAGTGAGATAATTCTTTTTGAAGCAGAAACAGGCCCAATGGTTGATTGTTTATTGCTCATGAGTTTCCCTTTTAATTTTTGATACGTAAATTGAATGATAAAGAGGGGTACAACCATGACGGTGTACCCCTGATTTCTTATAATGGTTTAACTGCTACATAAATATCCACAATGTATTTGCCTTCCGGATCTTCTTTCGGGTTATTCAAATAGTGTTCAAAACAGGGACGATCGTCGGGCTGGTAACCACTTTCCGGTAACCAGCCGCCGAAGATTGCGTTCCAGGCCGAGCCGTACTGGCTGCTGTCTTTCAGTTCGAAATGGGCAACTGCATATTTACCACCGGGAATGATCGCCTTACCGATTTCTCCATTCACAGACGTGTTTTCCGGCACAGTGATACAGACATCCGTCCTGAGTTTGTTTTCGTCCGTAATCTCAGGATTGTCATGATAGAGGCTGATGACTTTGGTTTCCGGGAATTGAATCAATCCCCTCGGTCCTGCCCATGTAAATAATTTCGTAAAGAGACGCTCAAAGAGAGATTCATTTCCCTGATAGGGACCGATGTGGCGAAGATAGGCCACATGCATGTCCGGTATCTCCTTGACTTCGACATTGGCCTGTAAAGATGTTGTTTTTTTCATTTGAATCCTCCATGTTGGGTTGTTGGTTACAGGATTAATGTACATGGAGGAAACATCAAACGCTTTTCGGATATTGCTGAGTGTTTGACTTGTATTGTGATTTGCTTTGCAGATCTTGCGGTATCCGCCTTCCCGCCATTGGCTGGCACTCATGTCGTATACTTCTTTAAAACTGCGGGCAAATGTGGCTGAGCCTGAAAATCCGCAGTCCAATGCAATTTCCGTAATGGATTTTTTGGGATTATTGATCAATCTATCCGCTGC
>CAZIAH010000041.1:2862-30757 GCA_964537715.1 uncultured bacterium
GGATGAACTGATTCAGAGTTTCGCCTATAAGGGCACTAAAGATACGGTGAAAATGAAACGGAGAAAAATTAGCCACGCGGGCGAGTTCTTCAAGAGAAAGGTTTTTATCAATGTTCTGATTGATAAAATCAATGACCCGGTTGATGCGAGCAATGTATTCTTCACGGAGATATTGTGATTTCATTGACTGTTTAATTTAATATATTTTTTTAAAAATGCCAGTCCTTCTTGCTCAGCGATTTTTGCCTGTCGAATGTAATCTGCGAGTGAACGCAAAAGTTCTGCGTTTAATTTTCTCTTTTTGGAAAAACAATCCCAAATAGGTTTCAGAGAGGAGGCGACATGGGCGTATGCTGTTGCGGCTTTTTTAAGGTATTCATCTTTATCCGAAATTTGTTTTAAATAATCCCGGACATAACAACGGGCCGAATAGTGGTGGGCCGCATAATATTTGGCACGGTTGGGGATTTCTCTGGATATGTTCTTTTCTTTGCCTGCTTCAAAAAGCAGGGCCCAGTGATCGAATAGAGTGGCCCACAAATCGAATGCCGGCAGACCATCCTGATAGTCAGACCGCTCAAAAGTTTCTTTCTGCTCAGCATGGACAATTGCTGTTTTCAAAGAATTGTGAATAATTTCCTCTCTCGTTCTTCTGTTTTTCTGATCGGGAATGGTTACGGAGAGGATATTAATCCCGTTGTGACCGAGATTTTCATAGGGAAGGGGGTGGGATTCGCCTTCGTTTGTCAGAGTGTCGTATATCTGTTTTCCTTCGTCATATCCGATAATCAAACCCCATTCGACATTGGCAATGTCCCAGACAATGGCCGGTACATTCCGGTCGATTGCTTTTACGATTTCAATATGGGCTTCCTGTTGCTTGTTTTTTTCAATATGTGCTTCTCCCCAGTATCGGCTGATATAGTTACAGTGGTATCCATTCTGTTCCACAGATTGCGGAAGGATAGATGAAAAGTCGAAAACACTCATGGCGCTCGGACACATGACTTTGTTTGCAAAAATCCGGAATGCAAATCCGCTGACACCCATCATCCAGGCAGGATCCAGTTCACCATTTAAATGGAACATTGTGGTGGCCAGACAGGCCATAAAGGAATGACAGATTCCCGGTTCTCCTTTTTGGATTGCCTCTGAGTCGGTATACCATTTGATCTGATTAAGTTGGTTTGATATCAAAATTGAAATCCTTTTATATAGGCAGTCCCATATTCATCCGATGTCCGCCATGAACAAAAAGAAGCTGGCCGGTAATCCAGTCAGATTGCTTTGAAGCAAAAAAGAGCACGGCATTGGCAATGTCTTCCGGTTTGCCGATTCTTTTTAAAGGGATATCGAAAAGGAGATGTTTTTCTGATTCCGGATCGATATATCCTGTCTGGATTGGTCCCGGAGAAACAATATTGACTGTAATGCCGTATGGCCCGAGTTCGGCAGCAGCACTCCGGCTGTATGATTCCATGGCGTATTTGCTGGCTCGATAAGAGATTTCACTTGGAGAACCCCATGCGCAGTCGGCGCTGATATTGATAATCCTGCCCCAATTTTTCTTCTTTTCAATGTGGCGCTTTGCGAATTCGGCCATGAGCAAAGCCACTGCTCTTGTGTTTACGGTGAAATGAAGATCGTGTTTCTCTGCTGTGATTGTTGATTTGGATGGACCACCTTTCCATACGGCCCGTTTTTTCTTTAGTATGCTCTCAGGTAAAAATGTATCTGCAGTATATGCAACTGCATTGTTTACGAGAATGTCCACATGACCAAATGCTTTTTCAGTCTGGTTGAATAGTTCCGGAACCACATCTGGATGGCTCAAGTCGGCCTCCCAAGATTCGGCTTGACCTCCGTTTTTGCGAATGGATTGAATGACTTCATCCGCTGTTTTCTTTTGTTGTGTAAAGTAAAATGGTAAGCCTGGCGAATCGCTTTTGTTACTATTTGTACTTTCAAACGGAAAATCATTTAGTTGGCGGAAGTAGTGGATAAATACGGCTGCACCCTGGGATGCCAATTCTTTTGCAATGGCCGCTCCGATTCCGTATGGATTGTTACCGCCTGTTACCAATGCGACTTTGTTTTTTAATTGTGTATCGATCATGGATTCAATCCTAATTTTATTTTATATATCGGACATGATTCGGGAGTGGAACTCCTTCACATCATTGGATAGGAGGGAGTTGTACTCCCGACTTTCGGTTTACAAAGATTTTTTCAATCTCTTCTGAACGGCTTCGCTTTCCAGTTCCCGGATGGCATCCGAAGCGATCCATTTCGCGGTTTTGGAATCCATTTTCTGAATTTTTTTGGCCGCTTCGATGGCGATTTTGTTCAGATTACTGTTACGTTTGCCAATATGCCTCAACGCCCAGTTGACGGCTTTCTTGACGAAGTTCCGGTTGTCTGTCGATCCTTCTTGAATCACCGGTAAAAATCGAATAAATTTTTCGTCCGGAGCTTCTTTATCGTGCCAGGCCAGACAGGCAGTCAGGGTATAGGCCGCCCGCTTTACGAATTCTTCTTCCCGTTTGGACCAGTCCAGTACCTTCTTCCAGGCCAGTGGAGTTTTGTCAAAAAGGTTCATACAGACCTGATCGCAGATATCCCATGAATTGAAATCTTTGACCCATTCTTCCATTTGTTCCTCGGTGACCTCCTTGGGAATGTCTATCATGGAGGCAACCATTCTGGCTTCAGCGAATCCGGTTTTCCATAATTCGAGAGCAAGTTGATGATTCTTGCCGGTTTCCTTTGCGATTTTCCGAATGTTCGGCACGCTGATGCCAAGTCTTTTTTCGATAGTCATACCGAAACGTGCCATGCCTTCAAGCTGATCGGTATCGGCTTTTGATTTGAGTTTTTTCAGAATGTCTTCTGTAGTAGTCATATCAGATTCCTGATTAATAATTATTGGAGATTAGCAATGTTTGGGTGTGAAATTCCCTTTGCATCATGGATGTGTATATTTTTTCACAATATTGATTACTGCACCCCATTTCTCGCAGTTATTGAATTCGAATGATTTCGGATAACGGAGGAATTCCTCGAATGGAATTTTCGAGAGCAATTCCGGATACCGCTCCTTGATGATATACTGATAGTCTGCCAGAATACGGTGGCCGATTCTCCGTTTTTCGTTTTCGGAAAGTTCGGTCGGGTATTTCTCAATGGTTTGATGAACGAACTGTTCCATTTGGTCGAAGTCTTTCCAGAAATTCCACTCCCGGCCGGCCTTTTTTGCAAAAGCCATCCATTCCGAATTTTCCTTCGGATGCAACGTACCCATGCTCCGCGCGTCTTTGTATGTCCACAGCGACCAGGAAATTTCGTGCTTTTCGAGAACTGTTAGCATGTTCGCAAGTAGAGCTTCATGATAGGTTCTGTTTCCACGGTTGAAGCTGGCTCCTGTTTCTCCGCACCAGACAGGACAGCGCAGTCTTTCACGGATGTCCGTGATGGATGCTGTTTTGAAGAGATTCTTTTCGATTTCAGCCGGATTGTATTTGTCTTTAAAGACATGCTGAAAAAGCATGGGATAGTAGTGGATGGTACAGGCAATGTTGGCATCCTGAAACGGTTCGAACGCTTCGAACCGGGTCGTGTACATATCTCCTTCGACAATAAGAAGATGGTTCGGATCGACGGTTCGGATTTCCCGGATCAATTCGCTGAAGAATGTATTGAGAATGGTTTTATCCTCGATCATCAGGACCGGTTCGTTCAGCAGATCGTACGCGGCGATCCAGGGATTCTGGGAATAATGTTTGGCGATGGTTTTCCACAGTGCAATGGTGCGTTTTCTGAAATCGTCGTGCTCCCAGAGCAGGCTTTCTCCGGTCGCATTGTCGCAGTGCCAGTCGGGATTCTGGCCTCCAGGAGCCGCGTGCAGATCCAGTATCCCGTAGATTTCATATTGTTCACAAAACTGCAAGGCCCGGTCGATTTCAGCAAATCCGGATTCATCGTACGCATACGGATTCTGATCGTTTTCGAAAAGATGATAATTGAATGGAATGCGAATGGCATTCACTCCGATACTTTTCAGAAATTTGAAATCCTCTTCATCCAAAAAAGAGCGGTAAAATTGTTTCCAAAATCGATCCGCGTTTTCTTTTCCGTAAGCATCAATGATGGCTTGACGGATTTGTGAATCGGTACCGGGAAGACCGATCATGAAATGTTCGAGGTTCAGCCAGGTACCGATGCCGTAGCCTCTGAAGATGATTTTTTTATCTCCTGCGTAGAAATGGTTATTTTCTGTCCGTACGAAGTCAATGCTCAATCCAAGTTACTCCTTTGTTTATTAAAGGATGTTCGGGAGTATAACTCCCCACATCAAAGAGAACTTCATGGCAAGTTTACCTTTACTTTAATTACGTCAACGCTTAAATCGTCATTATATAATATTGCATACATAAACGGTTTTTTATAAGAATAATATTTTGAAGTGTTTGTTACGAATGGTAGGTTTAACGGCCAATCTGGAAGTTTAAAGTTTATAATTTCTTTTGTACTTAAATTTAAATTCAAAACTGAAACAGCGGAATATTGATTATTATTTTCATAATTCCAATAACCGGTGCTAATAATCCAATTATCCTGTATTCCCCTAAAAATAATTGTTAAAAGTTTACCGTTCTGCATATCGCTTGGGATTGCAAAATGAGTCATTTTCCGATCATGAGAGTTCATGGCTGTAACTTTAATATCAATAGAATTCAATTTATTACTAGACCCTTTACTTAGCTCTACTAAACTATTATTGACTAAAAATTTATAATCCTTTTTTATCGCTTCTTCTTTCAGTACCATAAAATGATAGTTATCCTTCATAGTAATTATATCATCTTTCTCTGATACAAAGTCTTGTTTAAAATCCAGATAATTATAATCTGCATTCACAAAAACCTTTCCATCTACAATATGAAGTGACCAAATATGAGCTCTTTGCCAAACGGGTTCACCATTTAACGAAGCGTAATACTCCAAGTTTTCTTTTTGAATGGTAAGCTGTTCCGATTGCTCTTTAGCAGGTTCTTCTGGTTTATCCAGATTCTTTTTAAGTCTAACTTTCTTTTTTGATAGATCTGAAAATGTACGAAGTTTATGTTTAGCCAGATAACTCTTATATTCTGGGACACTATTAAAATCAGTTACTATTTCGTACTGGTTAAAAAATTCAAATGAATCATAAACAAAAATGTAATCGTTTTTGGAAAGACAATAGATTTTACCTTCTGTCTCCACGACGTCTCGAATTGTATATTTAATTTTTATAGTAGCTAATCTTGTATAATTTGTAATATCAAATACATGCAATGTTATAATATCCCAAATAATTAAATATTTATCGCCAGCATATATACCTTCAATACCACTTCCGGGATTGCACTCTGGTCCCTCTTTTTCTAACAAGTACTCATCAGAATTTAAGTGAATAATTTTTTCGTATGCCCCGGTTATGGTTTTTAATTCAATTGGCTCCTGTTGCGCAAATGTATTGCCGATCGAAATCATAAGAATGAGCCATAGACAGATAAATAAAAGTTTGTTTTTCATTTTAATCCCAATCTTTTTCTTTTTCCAAAGGGGGGAGATGGTCCTGAAATGTTCGGGAGTTCAATCCCTCGTATCACAGGGTACAATTTAAAACCCTTTATCTTAATCCCAATCTTTCACCTTTTTCCAAAAGAGAAATCGATTCCTGGATGCGTTTCTGCCGGGTTTCGGATTGTTTGGCGGCGTTGATCCATCCGTTGTACTGTTTCTGGTAGGTCGGGGCCAGTTTTTCAAAAGTCTCTTTTGCATGCGGATTTTTTTTCAACGCTTCTGAGAACTCCGGGGAGATTGTCAAAGCCGGATAGGATCTGTCAGGTTTGTCCCACTGACCGTTTTCTTTGGCTGTTCTGATTTTTGCCAGACCCGCTTCTGTCATTCTGCCCTCATGGATGACTTTTTCGATCCGCTTTTTATTGAGTGAAGACCAGACACTCTTGTCATTTCTTGGTGTGAACTTACGCAGATATCTTTCTTCGTCCATTTTTTTGATGATGCTGTCGATCCATCCGAAACAGAGGGCTTCTTCCACGGACTCTTCATAGGAAACAGTCGGCTTGTTGATGGTTTTTTTATAGAAAATCATCCAAATACCGTTTTCTGTGGAATGATTTTGGGACAACCATTCCCGCCACTTTTTCCGATTTTTAAAGTGATGTTCTGTCATACCTTATCGAATCAAATTGTCTATGTATTGAATCCGAGTCAATGATTCAGTCTCTATTTAAAAACGTTCGGACGATTGTCATATTGTATTCTATTTAATGTAGATGCATTTTTGTTTTTGCGACTGGTAAGGGGTTACCAGTTTATAGATATAGACACCCGACGGCAGATTGGATGCGTCGAATACTGTCCTGTAACTTCCCGGTGCGAAAAAGCCGCTTTCCAGCGTCCGCACTTTTCTTCCCGTGAGATCGTAAATAGAGAGATCAATCCGGGACTGTTTTTTGATTTCGAAACGGATTTCAGTCTGTGCATTGAAGGGGTTCGGATAGTTCTGTTCGAGATGGCATGCGGGAGTGACCAGTTTTTTCGATTCCACTGAAACGGGGATGTATTCGCCTTCGATGACATCAGAATAAAAATAATTGCTCGTGAGTCCTTCCCCGTCACGCCAGATTTCGAAACCTGTTTCCATGTTGTGCATATACCACTCTTCGTCGAGGTAACCGCGGGTTACGGCATCGTGGATGAAATCTCTGAAATCGAGATCCACCTCATTGGTTTTCGTTTTGATCCTGTAGGCGATATAGTTCCACTGATTGTTCCAATTGGGCGCGGCTGCATAATTGAGATACCATTCGTGACCGTCGATGGTAACGGTGGTCACATATGATCCTCCGGGTCCGGCACCACCGCCATAGTTGATCCAGACCATCAACTCACCGACATAGTTCGAACTGGAACTCTCACCGGTCGAATCGAAAAAAGCTTCAAATGCGGCATTCCAGGTTCCTTCCACATCCTCTGTACTGATTTCCCATGTAAACGGAGCACTTGCAATTTCGTTGATCTGTAACGGCAGGGGATTGTTCAGAGTGGTGCATCCTCCGCCCCAGTGACATCCTTTATAAATAAAGGGATAAGCAGCCGGGGTGCCACCCATGTTGGCGTGTTCGGAGAGCACCACTTTAAAATAGGTGCCCGCGAGATCCACTTCGAGGCACTGTGCGGTGGATGCTCCCCAGACATTGTTGGATACTACATATTCGCCATCGGCAACGGTCGTGTTCCCGCTGCACAGATCGATGATTTCTGCAGAGATACGTGCCGGCAAAAACGCGATTGCTAAGATACTAACGACACTCGATAAAAATATATTCTTCATGATGATACTCCTCTAACAAGTGGTGTTATGTTCCTGTCGATTTATATCCGAAGCGAGGCCAGCCGAAGTATTTATAAAATAATCAGAAAATCTGAAATTGCAAAAATTATTTTTTATCCCTACCACCCAGCCAGCACTGTGTCCCTGAGATGTTTGGTGACGCGAAATACAGTATCGATCATGGCTTCATAGTAATTCGTGTCCGGGATAAAAATTCCTTCTACTACCTTATTGTGGTACGAAGGCATGCGGCTCATCGTGGGCAGATAGAGGGTACCTTCCAACTCAACGACAGCAGGTACTCCTGCGGTATCATTATCTGAGATGTTGATGATAGTAAAATAGTCTTCCTCTTCGGTTACTGAAGCCCATTCTCCTACCCAGTAAGACGGTTGCCCGAAAAGAATAATATATTCTCCGCTCACGACCGGCTGCGTGTTTTTTGTAATCGTTTTTTTCTCGGTGCATGCCCCGTAGAGGATCACCGAAAAGAGAACGGCTGTAATAAATAATCGTTTGAACATGAATACCCCCTTTGATTATATCATGGTTTGATCGTTTTATAAGATCTGCTTTTATTTTTCGGTTAAGATGGAAACCAGTTTACGATTCGGCTCACCCTTTTTGTTGACCACCGGAAAATCCCCCTTATAACACCAGTGACAGTATGCAATGTTATTTCGGTTAAAAATATCGCAGACATCCCGATACCAACGCAGCATGATCTCTTCCGGGATGGTCGGATAGACACCGAATTCCCCGCAGAACAAAGGCAGATTTTTTTCTTTTGCGAATTGAATCGCAGGAGACATCACTTTTTCCAGCGTGTCTTTTGTGAAATAACCGTTGGCATATCTTCTCATTTCCGAAACCACGGATTCCGGGAGCTGTTTGTAGTACAATGTATCCACAATTTGACCGGGATAATTGACCGGGCCGGTATACTCACCAACCGCGTTCCAAGGTGCCAGATGGTGTGTCAAGGCCATGGGGGTGTAAAAATGGAAACTTAATATGATATTTCTATCATTCTTTGGGAGTTTGAGATCCGGAAAGTTAGCTGGGATCTGCCATCGGTTCGAGCCGATGACGATTTTTCTTTCTGGTTCTTCTTTCCTGATTTCGGCAATGATTTTATTGAAAAGGCGGTTCCAGTCATCGGGATCGTCGGCTACGGCTTCGTTCAAAATTTCATAGGCCAGCATTTCATTCGGATATCCTTTGAGTTCCCCGGAGAGCTGACGCCACAAGTTCATGAGTTTTTCCTGTTCTATAGGATCGGTCCACAGTGGATTGGATTCGGCAATGAAATTATGGGACCGGAGGATATGCAGATCCACGATCACGCGCAGTTTTGAAGCAATTGCCCATTCGATGGCATTATGCAGTAATGCAAAAGCTTCTTTTTCCTTGTTCCCCAGCGAGTCCCACAATTGTTCTTCGTCCACAGGGATTCTAACGTGGTCGAATCCCATCGATGCGATGGCTACAAAATCGGCCTGGGTAATGTAGTTCTTTCGTTCTTCGCCCCGTTTGTCGCTCTGCGACAACCAGTGGCTGACATTGACGCCTGTTCCCATAGTAAATTCCTTTGCTGTTGTATCCGATTTTTTCTGACTACATGTCAAGATAAGCAATCCCATTATCATTACAAGCGGCAGTTCAATAGATTTAGTACGCATTGTTGTTCTCCGGATTTGAGTGAAAGAATTATTTATAATTACACATTCGCACTGAAAATGTCAAGCGATTTTTGGGGGGATTTTGTGCTGAAAAAGAGAAAGATCAAAAAAATATGAAGAAATGTTCAATCGACAGATTTTTCTGGCATTAATCGAAAAATAGTTCTATATTTCATATTTATATTACAATATCGAGTATTTCTTTTTCAGGAAACAGAATGGAACGAAACCCAAAACCGCTTGGCCGATGGTTTATTATCCGCAAATTGGGTTTTATAAATGTGGTTCAGTTTGTTTGTGAAACCCTGTTTTGTGTCAAGTATTATTATGTTTTGAAGTTAAACTTGAAGAAGTTAAATCCCAGTTCTGTGGAAAGAACACCTCGTGGAACGCTGGCTGCGATACAGCTCCAGGATTTTGAATGGATCAAAACGCATTTGAAAAATTTGCCCCGACATGCCAGACGAGAGATATTATCACGAATCAATTTTTATAATAAAGGGTTTCACAATTGTTATGTGGTGAAAACCGGTGACGATATTGCCTGCCTTCAGTGGCTGGTCGAACCGAAAGAGAATCCGGTCATCCGTGAATTTTACAAGCGGATGTTTTATCCTCTGCATGAAACCCAGGTTATGGTGGACAATGTATTCACGTTTCCTCAATATCGGGGTAGGGGGTATCAGTCTCTAATTTCCAGAAATCTATTGGAGCTGGCTCTGGACAAAGGATATACGAGCGCGATTGTTTATATTCAAAATGACAGAATATCGACTTTGAATGACTTCTTTGATATGGGATTTAAAATCACCAAACGGCTTTACCAGATGAGAATTTTAGGAGTGACGTTCCGTAATTTGTGAGGATCCTGATTGTGGAGAAACCGTTGATCGGTTCTCCATGAGATTTTATAAGAATATCCACTGCATTGAAAGCGAATGAATATGACAAACATTGAGCCGGTAAAAGCGTTTATTATTGATCACTTTTTATTTGGAGACCCTGTGGGATTCTTCGAGGATACCTCCTTCTTGAAAACGGGGCTGGTCGATTCCCTCGGCATCATGGAGCTGATCGCTTTTCTTGAAGCCACCTATCACATTCACATCGATGATCACGAATTGATTCCAGACAATCTGGACAGCCTGAATAAAATCAGCCTCTTTCTGGAAAAGAAATCGATCGCTTCCTCCGATACGAACCAGCCAAAGTGAACACCATGTGTGGTATTGCGGGCATTTTCAATTTTCAATCCTCCCGGAAAATTTCTCTGTTATTGCTGAAACGAATGATGAATGCGCTCCACCATCGCGGGCCAGATGAGAAGGGAATCTATATCGATAATCGGGTCGGAATGATCAATGACCGGCTGAGCATTATCGATTTGAGTTCGGGCACGCAGCCCATCCATAATGAGGATGAAACCCTGTGGATTGTTTACAACGGAGAGATTTTCAATTATCCCGAACTCAGTGACGATCTGAAGAAGCGGGGGCACCGGTTCTACACACAAACGGACACGGAGGTTATTCTCCATCTTTATGAAGAAAAAGGGACCGACTGCCTGAACGATTTCAACGGTCAGTTCGCTTTTGCCGTGTGGGATACAAAGAAACAGGAACTGTTTCTGGCCAGAGACCGTATGGGGATTCGTCCCTTGTATTACACGATTCTGAATGGCATGCTGCTCTTCGGATCGGAAATCAAAGCCATTTTGATGTGTGATGAAGTTTCCCGGGAAATCGATCCGGTTGCGCTGGATCAGATTTTTACCTTCTGGACCACGTTGGATGGATACACTGTATTTAAAGACATCCATGAGCTTCCGCCCGGCCACTACCTGACAATCTCGGGAGGAAAGGTTGCTGAGCGGAAATACTGGGAGATTCCGTTTCGATCCGAGTCCGAATTGATTGACTGGCCGGTTGAAAAAATCAGTCAGAAAATCGGGGAATTGCTTTACGATTCGATCCGACTGCGCCTCAGATCAGATGTGCCGGTTGGTACCTATTTAAGCGGCGGACTGGATTCGTCTATTATCACGACGATGGTGAAAAAACATTTCAATCCGAATGTCCAAACCTTTGGGATTCGGTTCGAAGCATCGGAATATGATGAAGGCAAGCATCAAAAGAGGATGGTTTCGTTTTTGAATACGGATCATCATGAGGTGGTTTCCACGAATACAAAAATCGCAGAAGCGTTTCCCGGTGTCATTTCTCATTGTGAAAAACCGTTACTGCGGACTTCTCCCGTGCCCCTGTATCTTCTGTCCGAGAAAGTCCATGAAAAAAAAATCAAAGTTGTGCTCACGGGCGAAGGCGCGGATGAGGTTTTTGGGGGGTACAACATTTTCCGAGAAGCGAAGGTCAGAAGGTTTTGGGCCGGACAGCCGGATTCCCGAATGCGTTCGCTTTTGATCGGCAGACTCTATCCGTACATTTTCAGTGATCCGAGACAGAAACACATGCTAAAATCCTTTTTCTCTCAGGGTCTGGAAGACATTGATGATCCGTTCTATTCCCACCGGATCAGGTGGAACAATACGAGCAGAATCAAGACGTTCTTTTCGAATGACCTGAAGCGCATTGTCGGTTCATATGATGGAACAGCCTTGTTAAGGGAATCGCTTCCTGCTGATTTCGGAAAATGGGATGGATTGTCCAAAGCGCAGTATCTCGAAATGAGACTGTTCATGAGCAACTATCTTCTGGCCCAGCAGGGAGACCGGGTGGCCATGGCCCATTCCCTTGAAATCCGAGTGCCGTTTTTAGATTACCGTATTCTAAAATTCATGGGCAGTGTTCCTCCGAAATGGAAAATCCGCGGGCTCACTGAAAAATATATTCTTCGAAAGACATACGAAAAAGAACTTCCAAGGGAGATCGTGCATCGGGAAAAGCATCCCTACCGTGCGCCGATCAGTCAGAGTCTGCTTCACGAAAAGGCGTCGGATTCTGTTAAAAATCTGTTATCCGAAAATGCATTGAAAAACGCGGGTCTGTTCGATTCCGTAAAAGTCGCAAGATTGATTGCAAAATTGGATAAGACGGATCGTCCCACAGAAATCGACAGCATGGCACTGGCCGGGATTTTGTCTTCGCAGCTTGTCTATCGCCAATTTATCGAGAATCCGAACAGTCTCGTTTCCGCGAACACGGAACCCGATGTGGTTGTGGATAGGAGATCGTCGGAATAAGGAATTGAATAATCAATAATCATTTAGCATCGAGCAATGAACATCGAGTATTTAGCATTGAATTTTTATGATTCTTTTTCTTAACTTGTTCAAGGTGAAGTGTTAAATGGTCAATGTTCAATGAATTTTTAGAAATGGAAGATTATTTAGCATTGAGCAATGAGCATTGAGCATTAAGTCTTGAACTTCGGTCATTCTTTTTCTTAACTTGTTCAATATGAAGTGTTAAATGGTCAATGTTCAATGTATTTTATAAAAACGTAAGATTATTTTGCATTGAGCAATGAACATTGAGCAATCAACATTTTGTAAGGATTCTTATGGTTCAATTTGACCCGGTTTTGGTGCACGAGTGGCTTTCACGTTCCGCCGAACGTTTTCCGGACAAGGAAGCCTTAATCTTTGGTGAGGAGCGGTGGACATACAAACAGATCGACTCTGCTTCGACGCGGCTCGCCCTGTCTTTGATCGAATCGGGTGTGAAACGTCATGACCGGGTGGTGGTTTTTCTGGGCAATTGCACCGAAGCAGTGATTGCCATTTATGGCATTCTGAAAGCGGGCGGCACGTTCGTGGTTTTGGAAGGTTCCATGAAGGCGCCGAAGCTGAATTATATTCTCCAAAACTCCGGCGCCAGATGTATGATCACACATATGGAAAAATCCAAAATTGGTCAGGATGCGCTTTCCGGAATCGGCCAGCCGTATCACATTGTGTGGGTTGGATCACAATTTTCCATTCCAGAGGGATTCAATGGTAAAATGTTCGGTTGGAATCAAATGGTCCCGAACTCAAGCAAGGATGATCCGAAGTCTGCAGACAAACTGCCCCGCATCATCGATGTGGATTTAGCCGCGCTGATCTACACTTCGGGATCGACCGGAGAGCCCAAGGGCGTGATGTCCACACACCACAACATGGTCTCGGCCGCGCGCAGCATCGTTCAATACATCGGCAATTCGGAAGAAGACATCATTTTAGATGTCCTGCCGTTGTCTTTCGATTACGGACTCTATCAGATTATCATGGCTTTCATGTTCGGCGGGACTGTGGTTCTGGAAAATTCGTTCCTCTATCTCCATGCGGTTTTGAATCAGATCGTCAAGGAAAAGATCACCGGATTTCCCGTGGTTCCCACGATCCTGGCCATGCTGCTCCGCATGAAAGATGTAAAGCAGTACGATTTCAGTTCACTTCGTTACATCACCAACACGGGCGCGGCGCTTCCCGTGGAGCATATTCACAAGTTCAGAACACTTTTCCCGAATGTCAAAATATTTTCCATGTTCGGGCTGACCGAGTGCAAGCGGGTCGGCTATCTCGATCCGAATTTGCTTGACGACAAGCCCGGTTCAATCGGAAAGGCCATGCCCAACTGTGAGGTGTTTGTCGCGGACGAAAACGGGGACGAAGTCCCGGATGGGGAAAAGGGAGAACTCATCGTCCGCGGTTCGAATGTGATGCAAGGATACTGGAACGATCCTCGACTCACGGAAAAAACGTATCGATCCGGCAGCTATCCAGAAGACCGGAGGCTCTACTCCGGGGACTATTTCAAACGGGATGGGCAAGGGTTTCTCTATTTTTTGGGGCGTGGGGATGACATGATCAAGGTGCGCGGGGAACGGATCAGCGCAAAGGAGATCGAGAGCACGCTTTTGAAAATGGAAGGAGTCAGCGAGACGGCTGTCGTTGGCGTACCGGACGAGATTTTGGGACAGGCCGTGGCGGTTTTTATCGCGCTTGAATCCGGAATCCAAATTACTCAAAAAGAGGTCATGAAATTTTGTTCTCAGAATCTGGAATCGTTTGCCATGCCGAAATGGATTGAGATCCTGAAAAGTCTGCCGAAAACACCGAACGGTAAAATCGACAAAAAACAGTTAAAAGAAAATCTCCGGACAAAACCATGAAATCGAAATTGACACCGGACGTTTTAAAGATCGACTGCGAAAAAAAGGCCGCAAAAATTACGGAAAGGCTGCGTTCGATCATCCGCAACGATCTGCAAAAGCGCGGTGCAGTGGTCGCCCTGTCCGGCGGGATCGACAGCAGCGTGGTCGGCGCGCTGTGCGTGGAGGCTTTGGGCAAAGATCATGTTCTGGGTCTGCTTCTCCCGGAAAAGGATTCCTCCCCGGAAACACTCAGGCTGAGCCGGCTCATTGCAGACCATCTTTCAATTAAGACTGTTCACGAGGAGATTACACCCATCCTGAAAGCCGCGGGCTGTTATCGCCGCCGGGACGAAGCAATCCGATCCGTGATTCCCGAATACGATTCGAACCATACCTGCAAGATCGTTCTGCCCAATCTGACTGATTCCGATCAGTACCGCATCTTCTCTGTCGTGGTTCGATCCCCTGAAGGCAAAGAGACAAAAGCGCGCCTCACGCCGTCCGCCTATTCGCAGATCGTGGCCGCGACCAGTTTCAAACAGCGCGTCCGCAAGATGATGGAATACTACCACGCCGACCGGCTGAACTATGCCGTGATCGGCACGCCCAACCGCCAGGAATATGACCAGGGATTTTTTGTGAAACTGGGGGACGGAGCCGCGGATGTGCAGCCCATCGCGCATTTGTACAAAACTCAGGTGTATCAGATGGCGGCCTATTTCAATCTACCCGAAGAAATACAGCAACGGCCGCCGACCACGGATACCTATTCCATGGAGCAGAGCCAGGAGGAGTTTTATTTCTCGGTTCCGTACGATCAGTTCGATTTGTGTCTGTACGGAAAGAATCACGATATTCCAGCTACGGAAGTGGCAAAGGTCATAGGTTTAACCGAAGACCAGGTCGAACGTGTTTATGCGGATATTCTCAACAAGCGAAAAGCAACGCACGCTTTGCACATGGAACCGGTTTTGATCGAAGAGGTGAAGGAGATTAAGAAATAGAATAGTTCGGCTATGCTTGACGGCCATATCTTTTTAATTATCTTGATTTATTTTTTCTTTTCTTCTAGTTTATCCTTTAATTCTTCTGGTTTTGTCGGCGGGAAAATAGCTTCAAATATCTCTTTTAATTTTGCGATTGTCTGCTTAGAAAATAATCCAACCAATCCACAGATTGCAGCAATACCATACTCATTAACGGAATCAGGAGTTGAATTCCAGTTCAACACGCCGCCGCGTAATGCAAGGTATACAATAATTGCCAAAGGGATGCCAATAAACGGTCGAAGCATGTACCACAATGTCCATCTCGATTCAAAATCTTTATTACCGACATATGCTACGATTGAGGTCATACAGTAGATTAAACTCCCAAGCACACCCATGACAGCCGCAAGGAGAATCAGCCGCATTTCTTTACTCACTACCACATTGAAAAAACAGATTTTAATCTTAGTCTCTGGATCGGTTACCGCCGTATTCAGAATTCTGATGAGTGAACAAATCGTAAAGATTGATAATGCAACAAGATACAAACTGATACAGATAATTGCGGTCACTTTAACATAATTTTTACTTAATTTTTCTTTTTCCCCTGTCATAATAGCACCTCCTTGTAAATTTTATGATTCTTCATCCCAACCAGCAGTCTGTTTTTCAAACTCTTTTCTGGCTTTTTGTTTCGTTTTCTTGTTTCCAAACTCAGTTTGGGAACAAGAGGGTAATCGATTTTTTATTCAAAATGAATTTTCTCATATTGTTATCAATATTCCATCCAGGATGGATATCCTGGTCGATCTGGGTCTTTAAGATTCGAATGTACGTTTCTTCTTGGCCTTTGAAAAATACACTGTTCGCCCTGTAATCAGCCGAAAGGAGATTTCGATAAAAAATGCTCCTCCAGTCAGCATAAGTAGAAACCACAGCTGTGCTGGTGAACTGTTAACAGTTTGCCAGATCAGACTCCCTATTGCCCCAACGCAAAGCCCAACTCCAATTAGCGAAAGAAAACGCTTGCTATGTGTCTCTTTAGCCAGTGCCACATTAGCGCCATTGACTGTAGCAAAGATTAATAAAAAACCTGTACTGCCAATCATCGACATGCTGGATAGATCACTCAGATTGGCTATCAACAGGGTAACTCCTGTTGTAATCATCAGTCCTTCTATTGGCTTTCCCCAGGCTTTTCTTTCCAACGTGCTTGGAAGTTCTCCATCTTTTGCAATAGCATAACTCAATCGGGCGGCACCGTAAATCGTGGCATTAATGGCCGAAGCTGTTGAAAGCATGGCAGCGATCGTGATCAAGAGAAATCCTGTTTGACCCAGAGACGGCCGGGCAGCCTCTGCCAGAGCGTAATCTTTAGCACCTAGAATCTTATTGACAGGCAGACTTCCAACTGCAACGACGGCAACAAGCACATAGAGAACTATCACGAAAATGACACTTGCATAGAAGGCGCGAGGCAGTGTTTTAGACGCGTTCCGTACATCCTGCGCAGTGTTGGCGATCAACTCAAATCCCTCATAGGCAAGAAAAATAATCATCCCGCCCGCAATAAGATGCAGGGGGGATGACCATGCCGACAGAGTGAGATTGTTCTTGTCAACTCCCCAAATACCAAATCCAATAAATAAAGCAAGAATCAGCAATTTAATGAGCACAATCCAATCTTCTGCCTCGCCGATCAGTCTGGATTTCATCAGGTTCAGCCCGGTAATACCGATCACACTGCCCGTGATGAGAATGTGTTTCCAGAAATGCTGTGAAGCCGGCGGGAAAAATGATGCTCCATAGCTTCCAAAAGCATAGGCATACAGCGATAGCATGACAATGTAACTTATCCAGAGCAGGATGTTTGCGCTCCCGGTCAGCAGGCCTGAGCCAAATGCCCGATCCAAAAATGTTACGGTTCCCCCTTGACTTGGATAGGTAACTGAGAGTCGCGCGTACGAATAAGAGGTGACGAGAGCGACACTTCCTGCTATCAGGAACGCTACCGGTGCGCCTCCTTTGGTTAACTCCACCGACAGGCCGAGGACAGCGAAGATTCCGCCTCCGACCATGCCGCCGACTCCTATTGATGTTACTTCCCAGAAGCCGAGTTTATCTTTTATTAACTTGCTCATGCTGATCCTGCCACCTTTCTCTTCTTAGATTACTTTGAGTACATAACCGATTGATATCCATCACTTGTGTGACATCTACATGCAGATGCGGTTCAGGCATCCGTACTTATATGCTTTTTGATAATTTCCCTCTCTTTGATATGAATGGTTTAATAAACACAATTTAGTACAGTGCAGAGGAAGCAGAAATATTGAATAATATAACAAGTGTATTTCCGAAAATCCACTTTTTTCTCAGGTGAGTAAAAAAGTTGTACTCCACCTCGAAGGTGGAGTACAACTGCAGGCATCATAGAGCCGAAGATCACTGCGGGGTAATAAGGTTATATCTACCTGATCAAAACCATTTTCTTTTGAAGCACCCGCTCATCCATTTCCAGTCTGTAAAAATACATTCCTGAACCCATCGGATTGTTCATTTTATCGGTTCCATCCCATACAATTGAATGCTCCCCAGCGTTCTGATTTGAATCGACAAGCGTTCTTACTTTTTGGCCTGAAATATTAAAAACACTCAATGAAACATGTGCTTCTTTTTTTAAATTATATTCTATTTGGGTTGCCGGATTAAATGGATTGGGGTAGTTCTGATAAAGTTGAAAATCATCAGGTATTGTGAAATTTGAAGTTCCATTATTTACAGATGTTTTAGTACCACTAATTTTTATCAAAAATGCATCTTTACCTCCGATGTTTTCACAAAAAAGATCATCAGTTGTATAACCAACCTGATAACAGTTGCTCTCTTTATCAATGGCCACGACTTTACCATTGGTCATTTTAGAACCATTATTAAACAACAAGTTTTCCCAGACCAGGCCTCCCTCTCTGGTATATCTTCTCATAAAGGCTTTACTATTATCCCAATTTAGACAACCACCCGCCAGAATATCTCCGGAACCATCCGGGAACAGTTTGACTTCCCATGTTCCGCTCCAGCAGATTCCCTCCCCAAATTGACGATTCCATAATATGGATCCATTGCTGTCCATTGCCATAACAGTCGTATAATTACCAGCAAATCCTCCCAGATACATGATTCCTTCCTCATCCACAGCCATCCCCAAAATCTCGTCCTCGCCACTTGTTCCATATTGAAATATTTCCAACATCTCTCCCTCGCTGTTCAAACGAAAGACATAATTATCATAATCACCAGCATTTGTCCCACCCCAATTTCCCTTTGTAGATCCAGTAACTAAAAAATCACCACTATTATCCAATATTAATGACACACAATATTCGTCCTGGTCAGTCCCGTATTGTTTTATCCATTGCTGAACGCCTCGATCATTCAGTTTGATTACAAAGGCATCTCCATTACCGAAATGTTCATTGTCTAATTGACCATATGTATAACCACATGCATAAATGTTATTTGAGCTATCAAGAACAATTTTTCTCCCGTAATCGGAATGAGTAGATCCAAATTGATGAAGCCACACCATTTCACCGCTTGGGTTTAATTTCGCAATAAAACAATCAAGCCCACCTGCATTTTGATTTTCACCTATACTGCCACCTGTTGTACCCATAATGTAAGAATTGAAATCTTTATCGACTGTTACCGAAAAAATATCATCAATACTTGTAGTTCCAATTTGGAATATCCAATCCAATTCACCTTCTGCTGTATATTTGGCAAGAAATCCATCGCTTAAGCCGGCATTTGTTTGGGCAATATCTCCGTAAGTGTACCCCACAACATACACATTGGCTGAATCATCCGTTGTCACACCTTGAGCCTTTTCTTCTTTTGAGGTACCGAATTGTTTGCCCCATATTAATTTCTGATTATTTGTCGCAGCTGATAGATTTGATAAGGAAACTAGAAAAAATGATAAAATGATGACTATTCGCATGTTATTCCCCTTTTATTTTAATAATATTAATTTCGTTGTTTCTGAATATTTCAGTTCAGCTTGTCCCGAGCGTAGTTGAGGGGAACTTGTTGGAGAATCACCAACCTCTAATTTGCAGAAATAGGTGCCACTGGCCAATCCATCCGCGCTCCATGCGATTTGATGTTCTCCTGCCTGTTGGTATTTGTTGATCAATGTTTCAACTTCCTGTCCAGCAAAATTATAAATTTTTAATTTCGCAAATCCCGATTTATGCAAATTATATCTTATGACTGTGGTTGGATTAAAAGGATTCGGATAATTTTGTATGAATGTATGTTTTTCAGGTATAGTTAATGCTCCCTGATTAGCGCCCATCGTTTCGTTTTTAAACAATCCAGCGCCCATTTCATATCCAAGTGTGTTTGGCATGATATGCAGATAATCAATTGGCAATGGGTTATGTGTAATTTCACTTTTCGGTCTCAATGAAATGGTACCCTCTTTTATCACATTGTTCTCTTCTATTTCAAATTCATCCGGATAAACAGTATTGCCCGCTATTCCCTGGTAATATTGATTATTGACGATGATGCAGCTATCGATTGAATATATTGTGGAATTATTATAGTTTTTAATCCAGGCATATTTACAATCTGAAACAATATTATTTTTAAATACAAAATCATTATCCGGCCATGCGGTCCAGATGCCGCTCTGCGTTGCACCAAAAATAATAGAGTTGGTTATGCCATTTCCGGTTTTTATTCCGCCGCCGGCATCCTCCCAAAACACGACGCTGTTTCTTATATTGTAAAAGACGCAATGGTCGGCCCTGATTTGATTGCCGTGCGCCATGATACCCACTTGAAGATGGGAGGCATCTTCATCACCAACAAACAAGCATTGCTCCACAAATAAATCTGTTTTTGATTTATTAAACCTGGCAATCGGAAAATAACGGGTATTTGGATAAAAATAACCGGGGAATTTCAATCCTCTTATTGTGACATGACTTTCATTGATTAAAAAACTGACAACAAAATGATAGTCCTGTCCCGGCACTTCCCCTTTTTTTGAAATACTGAAAACGATCGGCATTTTCTCAGGTCTCCATGACGGATCGCCAGGTAAAACAGCAGCTTCGATGACAATTCGTTTATCAGTCATGTCTTTGTCTGTATAAACTGATAGAGGACTTTCCAAAACATAGATTCCCGGATTTATCTTGATAACATAGAACGCATTATCTTGATTTCTGATAACTTCTACGGCTTTGGGAATCGAATGAAGTGGAGATTCTTCTGATCCGTCATTGTTGTCATCTCCGGTTTCACTGTCCACATAAACCGCTTGTGAATACAGCACTTGTGACTGGAAAAATAGGATGCAAATTCCAGCAATAAAGCTAATCAGCAACATTTTCGTCATCGGAACGGTTTTAAATGATAAGCAATGGTTCTTCATTTTGGTTCTCCTTGTTGTTATGGATTCATGATAACAAATCTTATAGGAAAAGATATAAAACCATCAAAAAAAATCGTCCCGATGCTTCTATTAGGACGATTAGAATGGATGATTTAAAATAAAAATGGATTTAAGATTAACTAATTTGACGTTTTCTGAATTCGCTGGGGGTCATGCCGGTATGTTTTTTAAAGGCAGCGTTAAAGGAGTTCTTGGAATTGAATCCTGCTTCGTAGGCAATCTCTAATATATTATCACGGCCTTGTTTTTTAATGTTATCACTTAGCTTCTTCTTAACTTCTTCAATTCGATATGAATTGATGTAATGATAAAAATTCTGTTGAATGGAATTATTGAGGATTTGCGACAAATGTTTTGGTGAGATGGATATTTCATTTGCAAGGATGTTTAACGATAACAATGGATTTAAATAAGGTTTATTGGTTTCCATATGATAGATTAATTTGGTGGTATATCTTTTTTGTATCTCTTCAGGCAGTTCACCATTTTTGTATTTTATTGAGATAAACAAATCCGGTATTTTTAAAGCAACATAAACAATTGTATTGATCAATACAAAATTCGTAAATCCGACCAACCGCAAAATCCAATAATTCCAATTTTGTATATTTATCACATGAAATGACATTAACCACGAGGCAATCAGAATCCCCAAGTTGACTATATTTGAAATGACGAAAAATTGCAACCAGTGAATAAAATGGTGATCCAGCTTGAAATAGTCCGATTTTGAAAACAGGTAAATCAGTTTGAATTCCACAAAAGACCACAAAATATAGAGTGTAATTTGTAATGTATCAACCACAATGAATATTTTCCACGGCATAAGCCAGAAATTCTTGTAAACGAATTGAAGGATCACAATTACAACGAACACCGTACTGTGGAGCAGATCCCTTGTCTTCAATTTAAAACCGGGTTTAAAAATAGATTTCAGGTATAGATAAAACAGGGGTCCGATAAAAAAACGGAAATCCAGAGCCACAACGTAAAGAGGTTTAAAGATTTCCATTGAGGTCGTATGCCACCAGAGAATACGGCTTCCAATCATGACACCGATTGAAAATAAAAGAAGGGCCAATAATCGGTTTTGTTTTCCATTGCCTTTTTTTAAACTAAAAAGAAATAATGCTATTAGTATGGATTGGAAAAATGTAACCGGTCTTAAGTAATTGGTGATAAAATCCACAAACATGATACACTAACCTTTCAATTAAATCTGTTTATCTATTTAATGAGTATCATGCGGTGTGTTTGCTCAAAATTACCGGCTGTCATACGGTACAAATACAGTCCGCTGGCCAAATTGGAAGCATCGAACGTAACTGTATAGTGCCCCGGCACATTTTCTTCGTTCACGAGTGTTTGTACATGGCGCCCTGCTATATCATACACATTGATACGAACGTGGGTTGCCGTGTACACATCATAACGGATTTGTGCGGTCGGATTAAACGGATTTGGATAATTAGGAAATAACTTGAATGATGTTACCGGGCTAAAAGATGAATTCTTAACTGCGAGTATGACGTTACCACTCGATACAAAAGTCGTTACACTCTCTCCATCAAGGGTAGTGTATAAAGTGTCGTTTGAAACCTGAATATCACTTTCCTGACTACAATTTTTTGTTTGGGATGTGACATAAGGTGTAAATTTTACAACACTCCCGTTCTGAAAAGTAAATGTCTGATCTTTTGGTTGTGAGGCAGTATTTATTGCAACAATAACCAGCTTTGAGGATGTACTATTTATATAGGCAGAAGCATAAACATTACTCTGAGGTGAACTAGTACACTGAATCCTATAATATCCCGGTCGAATAAATCGTGAGTATTGAGACATGACGTAACCACGTTTTGTAACATCACCTTTACTGCCGCTATTGTTTGTTCCATCACTAATTGGCCCATAATAGCGTACGATATACCACCAGACGTAAGCACTCATTCCTGCGGTCATGACACGATGAATATCTGTTCCAACATCAAGAGCCATCGGCCACAGGTTTCCTGAATTTTGGCTATCTGTATAATGCTCGGTCATCCAAATCTCTTTACCTTTACTTTCTGCTAGAGGATAAGGGACAGTGCCACCGCCGTAGATGTGTCCGCCAATGATGGATACATTTTCAGCTGCTTCAGGATCATTGAGTATCGCATCTGAGATCGTCTTATTGAAATTTTGTGATTCAGGTACAATGATATCGGCGCTTATTATAGGCGCGTACTCTTTGACAAACTGAAGCATTTCCGAAGCGTTCCAAAAACAGGATTCATAACCTACATTGGCATCAGGTTCATTTTGTATCGATATAGCATAAATCGGCACATCATTGTCCTCCATGAAATCGACAAAAGAATCTAAATGTTCGGCATAATCTTCATAATATTCTTCAAGAAGTCTGCCGCCGACCGTACTGTTGTTGGTTTTCATCCAGGCTGGTGGCGACCAGGGTGAAGCAATGATTTTTACGCCATAATAAGAATGTGCTGCCTGTGCAGTAGGAACATTGTCATCAAAACTATTTTCATCAGGTGGTATACGGAGGCGTAGAATGGACAGTCCGACCTGATCTTCCTCTGTACCAAAGGCGTTGTCTATTTCATAGGCAGTCATGTCGGGACGCCAATTCAATATGTTTGCAGCTCCGAAGCCCCTAATTATTTGGTGAATATTGTCCAGGTCTATTTGTGCTTCATGCTGTGCATAAGCAGTTGTAGAAGATATAAATAAAAGCGTAAGAATTAAGAATGCCTCTTTAATAATTCTGTTCTTAAAACCTTTATTTTTCATTATATCCTCCATATTATTTATTATAATATGTATTATTCATCATTTTCCCGATACTGTTTTTCATCCTTCATAATAATACAAGTCAACTTGCTTGGTTATTTAATTCTTGAATTATTTGCTTTTGATAACCATTTGGGCATCCTTGAGCCCCGGTGACTTTGCTGTGACTGTGATTGAACCTGAATCCGCTGGTTTTGAGCGGACGATCACCAAAGCCAAACCACTGAATGCTTTGCGCTCGTGTGAAGGGAATGGCACAAAGTTCGTCGGATCGCCATTGTCCGTCGCGATGATCTCGCCGGGACCGTCTATCTCAAATTTGATTGGATTGTTCGCGGTTGGCACTGTGAGTCCATTCTGATCGGCCACTCGAACCGTGATAAAGGACAAATCTTTTCCGTCGGCTCGAATTTCATCGCGGTCTACTGATGCCATCAATCGGGTCGGTTTGTCAGTGGTTTTCATAACATCCTCGGCCCATTTCTTTCCGTTCTTGTACGCCACTACCTTCAATTCACCTGGTTCGTATTTCACATCGTCCCAGCGCAGACGGTATTCATATTGACCCTTTTTCTTTCGACCGAGTGATTTGCCGTTAAGGAACAATTCCGCTTCATCGCCTGAGGTGAAAACATGCACCGGCGTGACTTCGCCAATCCGTTCCGGCCAGTTCCAGTGCGGCAGGATATGCGCCATGGGCAGTTCCGGGCGCCAGTGCGATTGATACAAATAATATCGCTCTTTTTTGAATCCGGCCAGGTCAATAATCCCGCCATACGAACTTCGTGAGTCGTAGTAGGGTGTGGGTTCGCCGAGATAATCCCATCCGGTCCAGACAAACTCACCGGCGACGAAAGGATGTTGTTCAATGGAACGGAACACTTTGTCCGCTGATGAGCCGTAATCAGTGGCATGAAGTTCGTATGAGCTTACTTGGTGAATCTTCGAATCACCGCCCCTGCCATCCCGAACGATATCGCTGATCTTTTTTACAACAGGGAAAAGATAGATGCCACGACTGCTCATTGCATGGGCGGTTTCACTGCTGAGAGTGATTTTATCGGGAAATTTCTCATGGAATGGAGCATACATGGGTGTAGTACGGTTTAGATCGGTTCTTCCTTCAAATATGGGGTCTTGACGAATTCCTTCACCTTGATAGTTCAAGCTGATAATATCCTGAACAGCGGGTAAGGGCATGTCCGGTTTGGCCCAATTCATGGCGCTGGTCGTCGAACGGGTTGTGTCCTCCTCCTTGATGATATCGTGAAGCTGCTTCGCCAGGGCCGCGCCTTCCTCACCGGTATATTGCTCGCCCACTTCATTGCCAAAGCTCCATATAATGACCGAGGGATGATTCCGGTCCCGCCGGATAAAAGCGCGCAAGTCTTGTTCGTACCAGTCGGGAAAGATTAGGTGGAAGTCGAACGGTGTCTTTTTTCTTTCCCAGATATCGAAAATCTCGTCCATAACCAGGAAACCCATCCGGTCTGTCAATTCGAGCAGCTCGGGAGCCGGCGGATTGTGTGCCGTACGGATTGCGTTGCAGCCCATTTCCCGGAGTATTTCAAGCTGACGCTCGACTGCTCGGGTGTTGAATGCGGCGCCCAGAGCGCCGAGGTCATGGTGCTGGTTCACGCCTTTGATCGGGATATGTTCTCCATTGACAAATAGGCCTTTGTCAGGATCAAATTCTAGTGAACGGATGCCGAAACGCGTTTCGTATTTGTCTACCACTTTGTCATTCTGCCACAGGGTGGTCACGGCCATATAGAGATTGGGCTCCTGAGTAGGGGGTGGTCCCCACAATCTGGGATTTTTGAGGCTCGCAAAGCCTTTGACCTTGGCTTTCTCTCCGGCTGCAACCGTCGTTTTCAGAGGTTCGAAAGTGGCTACTGGATTGTCAATTTTGTTACCGTTTGCATTTAAAGCGAAAATCTGTGTAATCGCTGTGATTGTAGCCTCATCCTTAGAGTCGTTGTCGATAGTGACTTCCAGATCGATCATAGCAGAGGTATTTGATACATTGCGTGTGGTCGCAAAGGTGCCCCAATGACCGATATGAACGGGATCGGTCTTGGTCAGCCAGACATTACGATAAATGCCGCCGCCTGGATACCAGCGCGACGATTCGGGGGGATTGTCCAAACGGATGGCCAGTTGATTCTCACCGCCCGGGTCGATATACGGCGTGAGATCCACTCTCCAGGAAGCATAACCAAAAGGCCAGCCGCCGACCAGGTTGCCGTTTAACCAGACCATGGCATAAGACATCGCGCCGTCCACATCGAGGAAGATGGACTTTTCGGTATCCGAGGCTGGAATGTCCAGTGTCTTCCGGTACCACGCCACACCGGGACTGGGCAAGCGTCCCATGCTCCCGTCGACTTCAGCGTCCCAACCCTGCATAAAAGGTCCTTTGATCGCCCAGTCGTGCGGCAGATTCACGCGTTCCCACACACTGTCATCGAAATCGCTCTGAACAAACGGAAAATCGCCGCCGGGATTTCCTTCCGGACGGAAATAGCACTTGGCAGGATCCTTGATGAAATCATTGCCAGTGGGCAGTATCCAAGGTTTGAGCACCATTTGGCTTGCTTCGACAGCCTTAGTTTCCGAGGGTTTGGCATCAGCGGGTTTGTCATCCTGATGGCTTTTAATTTTAGGACACGCATCGTAGATCAGACTATCTGCGCTTGCTATCGAATCATACTTATAGAAGCGCCAGTTTTCGTTGATAGGAATGCGCTGTCTAGTGACATCGTTGATCCCCGTCTCCGGAGTTTGTGTAAGAGCCGGTGCACAGATAAGCAAAACGAAGCATCCCACAGAGGCGAAAGCCTTCTGCGTAATTGAATTAAAGAGGTGGAATAGATTCGATTTACTCATAAATACATTTCCCCTATTTAATGAGCATCATGTGGCGTATTTGTTCAAAGTTGCCGGCATTCATCCGGTACAAATACAACCCGCTCGCCAGGTTCGAAGCATCAAACGTGACGGCATAGTGCCCCGGGGTATTTTCTGCATTCACGAGTGTTCGCACATGACGACCAATGATATCGTACACAGTAATACAAACATTGGCTGCCTTGGAAACATCATAACGGATTTGCGTCGTCGGATTAAACGGATTTGGATAATTCTCATAAATATTGAATCCTGTGGGGATGCGTTCATTCACATCTTCGATTGCGCTTGGTACGTCCAGCGAGTTATGGACTCTAAAGTAATCGAAATCCACAGTTCCACCAGTTGATTCTGTCGCGTAATTGAATAAGGCAAAACGATATCCCATGAAGTGAGTTAAGGTATAATTCATAAACAAGATGTTTCCTATTTTATTCCATTCAATTCCATCAAGGCTGTAATAGAAATATGCTCTATCTATTTTGTTTGTAAAATTAAATGCAATTTGCAGGTATATCATGTTCTGTGTGAGCGGGATGTTTTCCGCTTCTACAGGATTATCGGAACTGCCATTCACCATCACAACCCATTTGGAAGTCCCGGACATTTTTACAGCCACAAAGCCATACTCTTCGCACAATGCTCCGAGACCTGCAACATCGCCATCTTTCATATTGCTTACATCTATCGCCACGCATCCTGAACATTCTGGACCGAATGTTCTTTGGGTCAGCGTATTTTGTGTATCCAAAAATCCCGTGTCAACGCGTCCGTTGGTAATCCGTAAATATCCGGGACGATCAATCATGGACCAATAATTGTTGTCAGGATTATGATTCCACTGCCACACCAAAGGAAGGTCAGACTCCCAATCAAATTCATCGGATGCGACAATTTTAGGAATGGTATCATTTTCTACAGGAATATCCAGCTGTGTCGGTACTTGACCATTCACTCCGAATACCGGCCAGTCGTCTTCCCATGTAACAGGAACCAGGTAAGGGATTCGTCCGACTGCATCGTGATCCTGAAACAGCAGGGCATACCAGTCTCCGCTGGGTGTGTCCACAAGCCCGCCCTGTGCAACACCATCATCCTGCAAGGCGATCCTTCCTTCGTATGTGTCGGTTAAGCTGTCAGCCCGATAGACCAATTCAGTTCGCATACTGCCGGCTGGCCATGATATGAGGAATACATAATACTTACCGTTAATTTTATGGATATGCGAGCCTTCAGCCGAAACATAGAAGCTGGAACCTGCAATTTGACTGGCCTTGGGAATCAGTACTTGATTGAGCCCTCCGGGCTTAATCGCTGTGACATCCGAAGTGAGTTCGATGATTCTGATGTCGTCTATGCCGTAGATTAGGTATACATTGTCATTGTCAAACAGCAATGACGGGTCATGACAAACAGTGGAAAGGGTATAGGACGACCAGGATCCGTTTTCGATATCATCGGTTCGGTAGATATGGGTTTTGTTGGTTGTGTAGGAAAAAGTCACCACATAAAAAGTGCCGTCATGATATCTGAGGCTGCTGGCCCACGATCC
>CAZIAH010000042.1:0-30524 GCA_964537715.1 uncultured bacterium
TTCCTTTGCTTGTGCTGATCGGATATTCCACCTATGTTCTCATTTATGTGCGGGCCGGGCTGAATCCCCCGATCAATGAGAATGCGCCCGCCACACTACAGGGCATGGAGGACTACCTCGGGAGAAAACAGTACGGAAATGAGAGTCTGTTCCTGACTTTTATGCACCGCCAGGCGGATTTTTGGCACTATCAGCTCCATTTTATGTACACGCGTTACTTCGGCTGGCAGTTCATCGGGCAAGGAAACCAGTTCGATGAAAACAACCGCGTTATTGAAATCATCAGCTTGAGGGGATTGTATGCGCTTCCTTTTCTCGTCGGATTGTGGGGTGCGGTACATCACTTTTTTAGGGATAAGAAACGCGCTCTGGCTGTACTGATTCTCTTTTTTCTTACCGGCTATGCCATCATTGTTTATTTGGATCAGAAAAATCCCGAGCCGCGCGAGCGGGATTATTCTTATGTGGGTTCTTTTTTCGCATTTGCCCTCTGGATCGGTATCGGTATGGCAGGTATTTTAGAATGGATATCGGATCTGTTCAAAAATCGTGTGGCTCTGAAGAAAATCGTTTTTACGGCCATTTCGATCGTTCTTTTTATTGCGGTTCCGATCAATTTATATGCTTTCAATTTTCATGATCATGACCGGAGCGGGAATTACATTGCTTACGATTATTCATACAATATTTTGCAGTCATGTGAAGAGGGTGGAATTCTTTTTACGAATGGCGACAATGATACCTTTCCCCTCTGGTTTCTTCAGGAAGTATACGGCATCCGAAAAGATGTTCGTGTGGTCAATTTATCCCTTTTGAATACACAATGGTACATCAAGCAATTGCGGGATGACCCCCCCCCGGTTCCGATGGGATTGAGCGACAATGTGATTTCCCGTCTCTATCCGGTTGCGTGGAAGACCAAACAATTTCAGATCAGCATCCCTCCAGAGGTAAGGGAGGCTCTGAAGAAAGAACTTGATCCAAATGATGTGGCGGGTCTAGGGAAAAATCTGACTTTCAAACTTGAGCCGACCTTTCAGGTAGCCGAAGGAGGAGGGCTTCGTGTTCAGGATCTGATGATACTTCGCATATTGGAAGCCGCCAAGTGGAAAAAACCAGTCTATTTTGCGGTAACGGTTTCCAGGGACAACATGATTGGACTTGACGAGTATTTGCGTATGGATGGTCTGGCATTCCGAGTCCTTCCTTACAAAGTCAATCATATCGAACCAAATATCTTGAAGCGAAATCTTCTTGAGAGGTATCAGTACCGCGGTCTGGCTGATCCAAAAGTCTATTTTAACAGGAGCACAATTGCCCTGTTGCAGAATTATCGTTCGGCATATCGGGAACTGGCTAGATATTACCTTTTGAAGGGAAAAAATGAAGATGCTTCTTTCGTTCTGGATGAGATGTCAAGGTTGATTCCGCCAAGTCATATCCCCTATTCGAGTGAGCAGATGGCGCTGATTGTTGCCGATCTCTATCGTAGACTCGGACGCGATAAAGATGTAGACGAACAATTCAATCATGTATTGCAGGGAACCCGGGTCAGTCGGGAGGAAAGAATCTGGCTTGCGGGATACTATGGACAGTTTCTCAACAAATGGGACCGGGCCGAGGAGATTCTTTTGAAACTGATTAATGAAAACAAAGATGATGTGCAGGCTTATTCGGAGCTGTTTCGGGTGTATCAAATGTCCGAACAGAACGAGAAGGGAATCCGCTTGCTCGAAAACTGGCTTCTTCGTCACCCGGAAGATACCAATGCACAGGAGCAGCTGGAACGGCTGAAACGAATCTTCGCAGGAGATTCTCTGGCAACGGGAGAAAATAAACAGAAGCAAAAATAAAACTTTTGATATTACAACGGGGGTTCCGGATTGAACAAACGGATTCCAAAAGTGACGGTTGTCATCCCGCATTGGAACGGCGAAGAGATTCTTCGCCGTTGCCTTCTTTCTTTGAAAAAGAGCCGGTATCGGGATTTCCAGATTTTGATTGTCGATAACGGTTCTTCGGACAACAGTGTAAATATGGTGAAGGCGGAATTTCCAGATGTCAGTCTCATCGAAAGTCCGGTCAATTTGGGATTTGCCGCAGGATGCAATTTGGGAATCCGGTCTTCGGAGAGCCCCTATGTGCTCCTTCTCAACAACGATACGGAAGTGGATCCCGGTTGGCTAGGTCCGCTCGTTCAAACGGCCGGATCCGATCTAGAGGTTGCAGCCGTTCAACCCAAGATACTTTCGATTTACGACCGCAGACGTTTCGATTACTGCGGCGCAGCGGGCGGCGAGATTGATATTTTCGGATATCCGTTCGCTTGGGGGCGCCTTTTTAATATGATGGAAATAGACGACGGCGAATACGATCAAAAGAGAGAAATTTTCTGGTCGACCGGAGCCGCGACACTTTTCAAACGATCCGTTCTCGAAAAAACCGGTTTGTTCGATGACGGTTTCTTTGCCCACATGGAAGAGATTGATCTCGATTGGCGGATTCAATGGACCGGGCACCGGATTGTCTTTGAACCAGACTCTGTGGTCTATCACCAGACGGGCGGCACATTGAATGAGCAGCAGTTGAAGAAGATGGTGCTCAACCATCGGAACAATCTTTTGATGCTGTTGCGAAATCATACGTGGATCACTCTGCTGTGGCTGTTTCCCATTCGTCTTCTCCTTGAAATGAGCACGCTGGGATTTTCCCTGGTTAGCGGACAGTGGAAACGTTCCCTCGCCATTGTGATCGGACTTTTCGGCGTTCTTCTGAACTGGAAGATCGTCGTTCGAGGGAGAAATCAGGTATCGAAAATTCGACGTATTTCCGAAGGAGAGCTATTGCACCGCATGTACCGCGGCAGTGTAGCACTGGCGTATTTTCTTCGGGGCGTGCGAAGTATCCGTCAGCTCAAGGGTTATCGGTTAAAATAACGGAGAACGGTTGATTCGGAAAATTGTCATTCAGAGTTTGAAGATTGCTATCAGTGCTTTCCTGATTGGATTTCTGCTGCACAGGATCGGTTTTCAAAAAGCGGTCGCCCATCTTGCGACCGCACAAGTCGGGTGGTTGATCGCAGCTCTCGCTCTCTTTGGGTCCAGTCACATTTTAGGGAGTTTTCAGTGGTGGCTTCTGCTCAGATCGGAACGCGTTGTCATTCCGTGGCGACAATCCCTTTCGTTTTATTTTGTCGGATTGTTCTTTAACAATTTTTTGATCAGTGCCATGGGTGGGGATTTTTTCCGGATGTACGATATCCGACGGTACGCCAAAAACGGTACGGCGGCTGTTTCGACGGTTTTTTTGGACCGGTTTATAGGATTGTTTGTGATGTCCGGTCTGGCGATTCTTACGGTTCCGTTTGTTATTTTGCGGCTGGATGCGAAGATACAACTGTTGATTCCGTGTGCTGTTCTCATTCTTGGATGGATATTCATCGGATTTCTCTTTTTTCATAAACCCTTTGCACGGCCCTTTGCTTGGGTGATGCAAAGGCTGATTCCAGGCGGCATCGTTGTCAAGATTCGGGAAGTTTACCGGAAAATTCACGGTTTCGGCCGGCAGAGAAAATTGTTCGTCTCAGTGATCATCATTTCCCTGATCGTTCAGGGTGCGAGAATTTTAACACACTATCTTCTGGCTCTCTCTCTCGGAATTACCGTTTCACCGGTCTGTTTCTTTCTTGTTGTTCCGGTGATAGCCATCATGGCCAGTCTACCGATCAGCATTGGCGGTATCGGACTCCGGGAACAAACCGGGGTGGTTCTGTTCGGGATTGTTGGAATGACGGCATTGCAATCTTTTTCAGTCGAGTTTTTAGCCTATCTGGTAGCCATTGTATCAAGCCTTCCCGGAGCAATGATATTCATATTTCGGAAAAAGATCGGATCACAACGTATCGATACATCAGAGTGTATCATCGAAAATCAAGGAGTGTCGTCATGAAGATACTGAAAGTTCTCATTCCCGTTTATCTATTCTTTTTTCTTTTATTGTGTACCTCCAAGCCCAGAGGATGGTGGCAGGAGGGCAAAATCGGAGTGATGGCTGATTCCACGGATTGGGAGGCTTTGCAGGGGCCGCTCAGAAATGCATTTGAACATGTGATCAGGACGCCTCAACCGGAAAAATCGTTTACGCTGGTTCCTGTTTCCAACCAAGAGTTTGTTCGATACAGTGAATTCCGTTATCTCATCATGGTCGCAACCCTGAATTCAGAAGGTAAGATCGGACAGATTGTACGAAATTTGCTCGACCAATCCAATGTCCGGGAAGGAATTGAATCCGGTCGGTATTTTTTATTTACGCAAAGAGACCAGTGGGCCAGAAATCAGATTTTAGTCATTCTTGTCGGGCGAGATATTCAGACACTCAGATCGCAAATCGAATCCAATGGGCAGATGCTTTATGCGATTTTTGATACGGATTTCAAACAGCGCACCAAAAAAGAAATGTTCGAACGAAAAGAGAAAAAAAAGGTCGAGAAATATCTGCTCGATTTGTACGGATGGACACTGCGAATCCAGCACGACTATCATCTTATGGATGAGGTTGCGGAGGATGGATATGTCTGGTTGCGCCGGTTGTATCCAGAGCGGTGGATTTTTGTGCATTGGATCGAAAAAGGCGACACTTCGATGTTGCATACCGACTGGGTAATTCGGGAACGAAACCGTCTCGAAAAAGCATACATGGAAGGGGAGGAGGTTTCCGATCATTATCTGGTTTCCTTCCGGTCGGAATTTTTGGGAAGAGATGCGGTCGTGACGACCGGACTTTGGGAACAGAAAGAAAAAGAGGTCGGTGGGCCCTTTAAGAATTACACCTTTTACGATCCTCTTTCAGGACGTTTGTACATGATCGATTTAGCCGTTTTTGCGCCCGAATATGCGGATCAAAAACTGCCGTTCCTGAAACGGATGGATATTATGGCGCATACGTTTCGAACGGTTTATGATACCTCCGAAGATAAATAAAATGGAAAATGTTCTCGATGGATTTCCCGAGCAGTGGATATTTTCCAATTTTCTCGAACGATTGAATTGGCCGTATACGTGAACAGGAGTCAAAAATATGGATAAAAATGCAAGTTTGAAATCATCCAAATTAAAAGTCGCCGTTCTTATGGGCAGTTCATCCGATGAAGCGATTATGAAATTTTGTGTGGATGGATTGAATTATTTCGGAATCCCGCACGAAGTGCATGTTATGTCCGCCCATCGGACTCCGGAAGCCGTAGACAAATTTGCCGCCGAAGCCGAGAAAAACGGATTCGGAGTCATCATTGCCGGGGCCGGAATGGCGGCCCATTTGGCGGGGGTGGTAGCTTCCCGAACGGTTCTTCCTGTGATCGGGGTTCCTCTGGAAGGATCGGCCCTGGGCGGGCAGGATGCACTCTATTCCATCGTTCAGATGCCATCGGGGATTCCGGTCGCGACCGTCGCTATCGGAAAAGCGGGGGCGAGAAATGCAGCGGTTCTGGCCGCGGAAATCCTGGCTCTTTGGGATAAAGAGATCGGACAAAAGCTGTTGATTTTCCGGCAAAAAGGGAGTAAGTTATAAAAGATGTGTTGTTGGCTGTATTGACGATGGGATCTCGAATCGATGAAAAAGAATCATCAATTATGAATAAGCAATAATCAATAAACATCGAGGATTGAACATTAAGCATTGAACATTTAAAATCGAGTATTAAATTTATTTAACCGAGACTTGTTCAATTTTAAGTGCTAAGTGTTCAATGAAATGATCTGGGCAGATGAAAAATTCATTTAGTACATCACATCGAGCATTGAGAATTTAACAATTATGGATTCAAACGATAAAATTCTGGTGATCATTCCGACATACAATGAAGTCGGAAATGTCAAAAAGGTGATTCCTCAGGTTTTAGCTCAGCATTCCCGTATTGAAGTTCTCGTTGTGGATGATAATTCCCCAGACGGGACCACAGACGCCGTTAAGAAAATGATGCAACAGGAAGGTCGTGTTCATTTACTTGAAAGGCCTGCGAAAATGGGTTTGGGTACCGCATATGTGGCAGGATTCCGATTCGCCTTGCAGGCGGATTACGAATTCATTTTTGAAATGGATGCGGATCTCTCGCATGATCCCAAAGTAATAGAACATTTTTTGAATGCGATCCAAGAGAACGATCTTGTTATCGGTTCCCGGTACATTCAAGGTGTGAATGTTGTGAATTGGCCACTTTCAAGATTGCTACTTTCCTGGTTTGCCAACTTGTACACTCGGTTGATCACCCGAATGCCGATCAAAGATGCCACCAGCGGTTTTAAGTGCTTCAAGCGCAAGGTGCTGGAGGCGATTAATTTGAATGAGATTCATTCGGATGGTTATGCTTTTCAGATTGAAATGCATTACAAAGCCTGGAAAAAAGGATTCAGGTTGAAGGAAATTCCCATTGTTTTTCTCGAACGAGACATCGGCGTTTCGAAAATGAGTCCGGGAATTATCCGCGAAGCGGCATGGATCGTTTGGAAGCTGCGGTTTTTGAGTCTGGCGGGGAAATTATAATTTATGATTGCACTCTCCGTTATCGTTGTCAGTTACAATGTCAAGTCTTATCTTGAACAGGCGCTTCATTCGATATTCAAAGCACTCAATTCAACAGAAGCCGAGGTGTTTGTCGTGGACAATGGTTCCGGCGACGGAAGCGTTGCTCTCGTGAAGAATAAATTTCCGCAGGTACAGCTCATTCAAAATCGCGAAAATGTTGGGTTCGCCAAAGCCAATAATCAAGCATTGAAAATGGCAAAAGGAAAAGCGATCTGTCTTGTCAATCCTGATACGCTGGTGCGGGAAGACACTTTCCGCGTTTGTCTGGATTATCTGAATGGCCATCCGGAGGCGGGCATGGTCGGATGCAAGATTCTTAATCCGGACGGGTCTCTTCAACTCTCCTGCAGGAGGAGTTTTCCCACACCCTGGGTGGCGTTTACGAAAATCGTTGGACTGAGTTCTCTGTTCCCGAAAAGCCGACTTTTTGGACGGTACAATCTGACCTTTCTGAATCCGGAGGAAACCGCGGAAGTCGAAGCGATTTCAGGTTCCTTTATGATGGTGCGCAGGGAAACTGTCGATCAGGTGGGCCTTTTGGATGAACGGTTTTTCATGTATGGAGAAGATCTGGATTGGTGTTACCGGATCTGGCAGCATAGATGGAAAATTGTCTATTTCCCGGGAACGCAGATCATCCATTACAAGGGCCGGAGTGCGGAAGAGGCTCCCTTTGACAATCTACGTGTATTTTACAATGCCATGCGTCTTTTTGTTCAGAAACATTTTCGGAAGGGATGGATTTTTCTGCCGAGATGGTTTCTGATGCTCGGCATCTGGCTCCGGGGCGGACTTTCTTTTTTGTTTCGTTTGCTCCAACGACTGGCCGCACCGCTTGTCGATGTGGTTTTTATCCAGACCGCTTTGGTTCTGGCCGTTCTCATCCGTTTCGGGAAATTTTCCTATTGGCCGCGCTATCGGATCGTCAATGTGGTTTATACACTTGTCTGGATCGGTTGTCTCTCCATGATGGGATTGTATCGAAAGGGAAGTTATAGTTCGTCCAAAGCCATTGCCGGAGCTGTCCTGGGTCTTATCCTGAATACTTCCTTTACATTTTTTTATCCTCAGTATGCATTTTCCAGACGGGTGATTCTTGTAATGGGAGGATTGATCGTCGTTTTCCTCGCGGCCTGGCGTCTGATGGTTCGATTGTTTTCGCGAAGCAAACGCATTTCTTCCCTGGGAACGATTGGTAAGACACTCGGCCAGAGAAGAACACTCATTGTCGGTACAGGCAAGGCCGGACAGCAAATACTAAATCACATCCAAAGCCAGATCGATTCGGGATATGACATCATTGGTTTTTTGGGATTGAATGAAACCGACCTTCTTTATTCTCTGAACGGAAAGGTGCCCGTTCTCGGAACGCTGAAGGACATGGAGCGTGTGGCCGTGGCTCATAAAGTCCAGTCTGTGATATTTTCACACGAAGCTTCCAGCTATGAGAATATTTTGTCCGCGGTTGCCAGAGGGAAAGAACTGCATCTCGATTTTAAAATGGTTCCTGGAGACATGGATGTGATCATCGGCCAATCTTCGATAGACACGATCGAAGATATTCCTCTGCTCGATCTGGATTACAGACTTTTTTCGGTTTCGAACCAGATTTTTAAACGAAGTCTGGATTTGATTGTCAGTGTTTTTATCGTTTTTTTATTTATCCCCGTTCTGTTGTTTTTGTGGTTGCATCCCTCGTTCCGGTTTCGAAGGATCGTTATTGCCGACGGCCATCAAGGTTCTTTTTCCGTATGGGAGTTAAGGAAAAAAGACAAGAAGGTAACCGGCTGGCTACGAACCGTCCCCTTGTGGATTGAAATCTTAAAAGGAAGGTTGAGCATTGTCGGTACAGAGATTCAACCGTTCGATGCATACAAAAACGGCTATGGTTATAAACCGGGATTGACAGGGTTGGTTCAGTTGAATCGGTTGAAAAAATTGACAGAAAAAGAGAAAGAGAGATACCGGATTTACTATCTGAGAAACTATTCCATTCTTCTTGATCTGGAGATTATGATCCGGAGTCTATTCGGATGATCGCAATCAATCAAAAAGTGGATGAGAGGTGAAATCATGGGTGAACGTGTTCTCGATTTCGAGAAACCCATTGTCGAACTCGAACGAAAAATCATCGAAATGAAAGCATATGCGGAAAATGAGAATGTTGAGTTAGCCGATGAGATTGGCCGGCTGGAAACTCGGCTGCATAAATTGATGAATGACACCTATTCCAAACTGACACGATGGCAACGCTATCAACTGGCGAAACACCAGGAAAGGCCCTATACGCTGGATTATATCGAACGTCTTTTTTCCGACTTTGTGGAACTTCACGGGGACCGGCTTTTCGGGGACGATCCCGCGCTTGTCGGAGGGCTAGCCAATTTCGATGGAAATCCCGTGATGGTGATGGGACAGCAAAAAGGTAGAACCACCAAAGAAAAACTGTATCGAAATTTCGGTATGATGAATCCGGAGGGGTATCGGAAGGCGATCCGTTTGATGAAGATGGCAGTTAAGTTCAATCGTCCGATCATTGTTTTTGTGGACACGCCGGGAGCCTATCCCGGTCTCGGTGCAGAAGAAAGGGGACAGGGAGAAGCAATCGCAAGGAATTTATTTGAAATGACCCGACTGACCGTTCCGATTGTGGTCGTCATTATCGGCGAGGGCGCATCCGGGGGAGCGCTCGGTATTGGTCTGGGAGATCGGATTCTGATGATGGAAAATGCCTGGTACTCTGTGATTTCTCCCGAAGGTTGTGCTGCGATTCTGTGGCGAGACAGCGGTAGAGCCAATCAGGCCGCAGAAGAACTGAAGCTTGCCGCTCCCGATCTTCTTGATTTGAAGGTTATTGATGAAATTATACCGGAACCGCTAGGCGGAGCCCACCGCAATGTGGATGAAGCTGCGAAAACCGTTAAAGAACGGATTGTAAAACACCTTGGCGAATTATCCGCCATTCCGAGGGAGGAACTTGTCGAGAAGCGGATCGAGAAATACGGTAAAATGGGGTATTATCAGGAATAGCGGAATGGAAGAACAGGGATTTTATTATCGTGTCCGTGTGCGTTTTGCCGATACGGATCCGATGGGGGTAGTCTATCATGCCCGATACCTTGAATGGTTCGAAGCCGCAAGAACCGAGCTCATCCGTACCAAAGGCATTTCTTATAAAGAGATTGAAGAGAAGGGATTGTCTCTGCCCGTGATCGAAGCCTTTTGCCGGTATCGTCATTCTGTGATTTATGATGAATTGATTCGGATAGAAACCCGGCTCACTGATCTGGATCGGTTGAGATTGCGCATGGAATACCGGGTGTATGGTGATGAGGATTCCAGACTTCGGGTAGAGGGTTACACCCGACATTGTTTTACAAATCGACAAGGCAGGCCGGTACGTGCCCCGAAATCCCTAATCCAGTTTTTTCAAAAGATCCAGCATGGTTCATAGTTCGATTTAACAGGAGGAGATAATGTTAAAAAAGGAACTTCTTGATATTTTAGCTTGTCCAAAATGTAAAGGTGATTTGGAATATGACAAAAGAAATCAGAAACTGATCTGTCATGCGTGCCGATTAAAATATGACATTAAAGATGATATCCCAATTATGTTGATCGATGAAGCGGAAAGTTTTTGATTAGAAATGAATGATCAATTGATGTTAAGCATTGAGCATTGGTTTATTGATTACCGGTTCAATGTTAAATGTTAAGTGCTAAATACTAAATGTTCTATAGGATAGATTTAACATTGAGCAATGAGCATCGAGAATTGAGCATTTGGATCGATGGGGAAATTACTTTTATAATTATAGATTTGTTCAATGTTAAGTGTTCGATGCTAAGTGTTCAATGAAAAAGTTCCAGGAAATAAAAAATTCTTTTAACATAGGGCATCAAATTTTTAGCATTGAACAATTTAAAAAACCATAATTGGATATGAATTACTCGTAAATCATTATTCGTTTTTTTCGGAGGTTCCAAATGTCAAAGCCTGCCATGACCATGAATGCGTTTGTCATTGCGATCAAACAGTTTGATGAAGCGGCAAAGATTCTCAAGCTGACAGAAAATCAGATCGCGATGATCAAAGAACCCCGCCGGATGACGGAGGTGAGTCTTCCAGTGCGCATGGACGATGGTTCGATTCGTATTTTTAAGGGATTTCGATGCCAGCATTCGATTGCACGCGGACCAGCCAAAGGAGGCATTCGATTTCATCCCGATGTCACAGCGGATGAGGTGAAAGCGCTGGCTTTTTGGATGACCTATAAATGTGCCGTGGTCGGTATACCATTCGGGGGAGGGAAAGGGGGAGTGGTGGTGGATCCCCGAGAACTAAGCACCAATGAACTGGAACGACTGGCGCGGCGATATATTGCCGAGATGGCCGATCTTTTTGGTCCGGATTTGGATGTACCGGCGCCCGATGTGGGCACCAATGCTCAGATCATGGCCTGGATGATGGATACGTACTCCATGCATTTTAAAAATTTTTTGCCGGCTGCAATCACAGGCAAGCCGCTCAACCTCTGCGGTTCGGAGGGCAGGAAGAAATCGACCTCACAGGGATTGGCGTATTGTGTGAGAGAAATGAGTCAACATGAACATGTTGGAAGAGATCTGAAAAATGCCAAAGTGGCTATTCAAGGGTTTGGGAATGTCGGTTCGTATGCCGGTGAAATCTTAAGCCGGATGGGAGCCAGCATTGTGGCTATTTGCGATGCGGATGGGGGATTTTATAATGAAAAAGGAATAGATATGAAAACGGCGCTCGAATATATGGCGAACAGTCCGACCAAAACTTTGAAAGATTTCGACAAAGTGTATAAAGTCGGGAAGTACGATGATCCCATGAAATTGCTTGAAGAAGAAGTGGATATTTTGATCCCTGCTGCGCTGGAGGCCCAGATTACACGGGAAAATGCAGATCGAATTAAAGCCAAAATAATTGCCGAGGGAGCCAATGGTCCAACCACACCCGAAGCGGATGAAATCCTATACAAAAAAGGAGTTCATATTATTCCGGACATTTTAGCCAATGCGGGCGGTGTAACAGTTTCTTATCTCGAATGGGTTCAAAACCGTATGGGATATTATTGGGATGAAGAGATTGTCAACCGTGATTTGGAGAGAATCATGGTGAAAGCATTTCGTGATGTGATGTCCACAGCCAAGGAATATCGCATTAAAATGCGGACGGCTGCATTTATTGTGGCCATCGAACGGGTCAAATCAGTCGCTGAGATACGGGGGCTTTATGCATAAAGGAACAATGGAGTTATAAGAGGCAGAATAATTCTTGACTATGAATATTATAATAATTAAATTGCTATTAGATGGAATAAATATTCATTCAATTAATGTATACTAGAAAAAAAGGAAGACTGCATGACACATGACCCGAAACAACTGTTGAAAAATCGATTGGATCATTTACATTACGAACATTTGATGAAAGTAGATCATCCCAAACTGGTCGAATTTGTCGCTGAATTTGTCGATTTATGCAATCCGGACCATGTCTATGTTTGTACGGATGCTCCCGAAGACATTCGACATATTCGTGAAACGGCCATCCAACAGAATGAAGAAATCAAACTTGCCATCGAAGGGCATACGCTTCATTTCGACGGTTTTTATGATCAAGCCAGGGATAAAGAGCACACCAAATTTTTACTTCCGAAGGGAGTCGATCTGGGTCCCAATATTAATGCGATTGACAAAGAGGAAGGGCTGAAAGAGGTTCGTGATATTCTAAAGGATATCATGAAGGGACACACAATGTATGTTCGGTTTTTCTGTCTGGGGCCGACTCGATCTCCGTTTTCAGTATTGAGTTGTCAATTGACCGATTCTGCCTACGTGGCCCACAGTCTGGATATTCTTTATAGACAGGGTTATGAAGAATTTAAACGGTTAGGGGCGAAGGCCGATTTCTTTCGTGTCATTCACAGCCAAGGAGAACTTGAGGATAATGTGAGCAAGCATGTAGAAAAGCGCCGGGTTTACATCGATACGGAAGGGGCGATTGTCTACAGTACCAATACGCAGTACGGCGGGAACACGCTTGGTCTGAAAAAACTTTCCATGCGGCTGGCGATTCACCGGGCATCCAAACAAGGATGGCTTTGCGAGCATATGATGGTTATGGGGATTCACGGTCCTGAAAACCGTGTGAGTTATTTTACCGGGGCTTTCCCCTCGCTTTGCGGAAAAACTACCACTTCCATGACGACCGGTGAAACCCTTGTCGGAGATGATATTGCCTATCTCCGAATCATCGACGGGAAAGTAAGAGCCGTGAATGTGGAGAAAGGGATGTTTGGCATCATCATGGGAATCAATTCGAAGGACGATCCCCTTCTCTGGAAAGCTCTTCACAGTCCCATTGAAATTATTTTTTCCAATGTTTTGATGACGGAAGACAAATCGGTTTACTGGATTGATAAAGACGGCGAAATGCCCGAAAAGGGAATCAATTATTCGGGAGAGTGGTGGCCGGGCAAAAAGGATGAAAAGGGGAACGAAATTTTCTCTTCCCATAAAAATGCCCGCTTTACTCTTAAACTCAAAGATCTGGAAAATATCGACCCGAGAGCCGAAGACCCTCAAGGCGTTGAAGTCCGCGGTGTAATTTACGGCGGACGGGATTCGAATACCTGGGTGCCTGTTAGGAAGTCCTTTAACTGGGTGCACGGGATTTGTTTGATGGCTGCCTCTCTGGAATCCGAAACCACGGCGGCCACACTCGGAAAGGAAGGGATTCCGAAATTCAATCCCATGTCCAATCTCGATTTTGTTTCCGTTCCTCTCGGAACCTATATTCGTAATAATCTGAATTTTGTAAATGATGTCAGTCGTCCTCCCAAGATTTTCGGTGTCAACTATTTTCTGAAAGATCAAAACGGCCAATTTTTAACCCAAAAGGAAGACAGGGCCGTCTGGCTGAAATGGATGGAGCTCTGCACGCACGGGGAGGTTGAGACGGTCGAAACCCCCGTGGGTAAAATCCCCAGATACGAAGATCTGAAAAAATTGTTCCGAGATGTTTTAGAGAAGGAATATTCCAAAGAAACATATGCACAACAATTTTCAATCCGTGTGGGTGCTTTTTTGAAAAAGATCAATCGCATTCTCGATATTTACCGGAAGAACATTCCGGATACACCCGATCTGTTTTTTGAAACCGTGGATGCGGAAATACAGAGATTGAATTCTGCCAGAGATCGGTTCGGAGATGTGATCCAGCCAGAAAAATTTTTGTAGAATAGAATACTTAGAGGAAATTGACATTTTTAATAACTTTGGTATAAAATGAAACAGAGAAGATATTTCTATCCATCCTCAGAATCATGGGATGCCTCGTTTGAAGAGACGGTTAGGAGCCAGACGTGGAGATTGAACATTGAAAAAATTGATGTTCAATTTTCGTGTCTGGATAGCGCAAACCACAAGTTAATTTGAATACATCAGAATTGATCTTAAGGGATTTGTATCGAAAAGTGGTGAACGGCTATTGATCCCTAAGAGAAATAATTCCACCGAAATAAGATCAAGAAACATTGGGTTGATCGACACACGCAAGCGAGGCGTATCGCGTATCATTTTTAATCCCGCACTGACGGGGTCCGTTAGAATGATATAATGATGTGGACAATCAATGCCCTGCTGCTTGGGGGGGGTAGTTCATTAGTGATGGAGTTTTTGTGGAATCTTATCGTTATGGATAGGATTTTTTTACAGCACGACCACGGATGCAATCGTTGACGGTACATCAAGAACTGATGATAAAAAAGAAATCAGTATGAAGTTTCGGAAATTGGATATTGTCCTGGGTCTCCTGATTCTTCTGGCCCTTGTCCTGAGATTGATTCTCTCGTTCCATTATTACGATTACTTCGTGGACGATACTTATATTTTTATGCGCTACGGTGAGAATATCGGAGCGGGTTATGGTCCTGTCTACAATCCTGGCGAGAGGGTTATGGGATTTACATCGATTTCCTACGTAGCGATCATTGGATTCTTTAATGCTATTTTCCCCAACTTTATGCTTGACTTTTTTATAAAATTCCTTAATCAGGCGTTGTTCTTTATCTCTGCAATCATGCTGTTAGTGCTTGTCGATTGTTCGCGCCCTCTCCGCTTTAGCATACTCATGGTTTTCTTGTTCTGCTTCCCGTTTGTGGATGTTTCCCTTAGCGGTATGGAATCGTCCTTATTTTGTGTTTTCATCCTTGCAACCTTCATCGGAATCAAGAACAGGGCCTTCGTGGGTGCTTGCCTATTTGCTACAGCGGCTTTTGCCACACGTCCCGAGGGAATTTTCTTATTGATACCCTGCCTGGTGTTGTCCTACTTGCAAATGCCGAAACGACAATTTCTACTCACATTTTTGGTATTAGCCGTAATCGGGGGTGTGACTGCAACGGGTCTCTCGCTCTATTACGGTTCGTGTATTCCACACTCCATTATTGCCAAATCGTCGCTTTCTAATGTTTCCAGATGGGCAGGAACAGAAACCAATCCGCTTCAGAAAGCTGTGCTTCTTGCCCTGGCTGTTTCTGATACCTACTATTTCACCTTGCCTTTTTCTATCAGGTGTGCTTTCACGGTTCTGACGGTGAGCTGTATTTTTCTAGCGGCTATCAATATGAGGCATTTTGCGAAAAACCGTCCTGAACTGCTTATAGCGGCGTTGTTTTATCTGTTCGTTTTATGTTTCTACATTGTCGGGAATCCAGTCCGCATTTTCAGCTGGTACACGATACCAACATCACTCTGTTTTCTCCTTGTAAGTTTTGCAAGTATCGAAAGATTTCTTGATCGGATGCATCTGAATCATCTGCAGCTCTGGATTTCGACTGTTGTCGTCATTGTTTCAGTGCTTTCCCCTTTTGTTGCTCTTCCCTATCGGTTGAAGACGATCGAACGTCACGTTGGAGACCTTCACAAATTGGCTGTGACACTCCGCCACAATTATTCCGAAAGCAAGAGTATTATGATTGCTGACATTGGTGTTGTCGGTTACACGACAGGGCTACGGGTTATCGACCTCGCAGGTTTGGTTACGCCGGAAGTGCTGGATAAAACGAGAAAAAAACCCGTTATTCTTGGAAGTTTGATAGATCGAATGAGTCCAGATATTATTTGTCTCCAAAAGAACCTTCTCGAGAGAGACATGGTCGTCGAATCGTCAATTCGTTATCAAAGTTTCGACAGCGAGCAGCAACGTGACAGATTTCTGCGGAATTACTCATGCATCAATCTGGGATCACACTTCTATCCCTACGTGTTTGTACGCAAGTGACCTTGTTGCTGTCAATTTTTTGTCAAAGGTTTCGAACCTCGGGCAAAGCGAATCATTTGATTGTAAATTTTTGCTTGAATGTATCGAGAAAATTCTTTAATGTTATGATACAAATGGGAGGAGGTATTTTTGGCCAATATTTTAATTGCGGACGACGAAATATCCATTCGAACACTTCTTCACCGCATCGTCGAGAGCATGGAGCATACACCGATGGATGCTTCCGACGGGCAGGAAGCGCTTGAAAAATTTAAGCAAGAATCGATTGATCTATCCATTGTAGACTTAAATATGCCCGAAATGGACGGGTTGGGATATTTAAAAGCGATCAAGAAAACCGATCCGAAAGCAGTGGTGATTATCATGACGGGATACCCCTCGGCTGAAACTATCATTGAGACCATCGAAGATGATGGTTTTACCTATATTGCCAAACCGATTCATGTCGAACAGATCAAGGATCTGATCGAACGCGGTCTGGCATTCAGGGAAGCCCGTCTGAATGAAAAGTGAACTCAGACAGAATCTTTGTTCTGTCCTGTTTCGTGAATGGTTCGTATGATACTTGTGATCTGTTTAAATCCTGCCTTGCAACGAACCCTCTGGTTTAACAAATTCAATCATGATGAAGTGAATCGTGCCTCTAAAAGAGTATTATCTGCAGGAGGAAAGGGAGTTAATGTGGCCAGGATTATTACCGGACTTGGCGAAGAGGCTACCCTGTTGACCGTACTTGGAGGGCATACCGGAGAAATCATCAAAAATTGTCTTGATCAGGATCAAATTCCGTATCATGTTGTCGGCGTAAGCAGTGAAACAAGAAATTGTACGACCATCCTGGACGGTAAGCAGAATAAACAGACAGAAATGGTCGAAGAAGGAGATCGGATTACCAAATCGAAAAGCGATACCGTTGTGCAGGTGTTTCAGAAATTATTAAAGAAAAGCCGTTTTGTCGTAATATCCGGAACCGCTTTACCCGGGTTCCCCAAAACGATTTATCAACAATTTGTCCGGATGGCCAATCAGAGAGGTGTGAGAACACTGATCGATGCGACAGTGGATCTGCTGAAAAAGTCACTTTGGGCCAATCCTTTTTTGGTCAAACCCAATTGGAAGGAAATGGAGACACTGGCGCAGAAGGAGATTAGAGACATCCAATCGATGAAAGTATCCATGCAGGCAATGCACGAGGAAGGCACGGACGCTGTTCTCGTGACGACAGAATCTTCTTCAGCCATTCTCTATCACGAAGCCCGGTTTTATCGTATTGATCCGCCGAAAGTGAAAGTGGTCAATTCCATCGGTTCCGGAGATGGTGTTGCTGCGGGAATCAGTATCGGAATGGTTCGGGGGTTGTCCCTGATCGAATCGGTTCGACTGGGGATTGCCTGCGGAACGGCCAATTGTAAAACCCCGGTCGCCGGTGTTGTCCACTCGAGTGATGTTCAGGCCATGATCCCGAAAGTTCGGATTGAACCACTTTAACAATTGGTATGTAGTATATACAAAAAAGTATTTTTTTAATTTTACAAAAGTTAAGTCTCTAAAATAATATTTGTATGAACCGTTCCCAAAAAAGTTTTTTCTATGCCGGTCTGGCCACTTTGTGCTGGTCTACGGTTGCCTCTGCTTTTAAACTCACACTTGGCACTCTTCAGAATGATGTATTCACCATGCTTTTTTATTCGGTTCTGTTTTCCTTGATCATTCTATTTCTAATTACTGTTTTTCAGGGCAAGGGAAAAGAAATTCTCAATGTTTCCGCAAAAGGAATCGTTTCTTCCATGCTTTTGGGATTGGTCAATCCCTTTCTCTATTATATTATTCTGTTTAAATCCTATTCGCTTCTGCCGGGTCAGGAAGCCCAACCTTTGAACTATACCTGGCCCGTTATTCTAACCTTGCTGTCTGTTCCCCTGCTGCGTCAAAAGATGAAATGGACGCATCTGTTTGGTATACTGATTAGTTTTGGCGGCGTGTTAATCATTGCTACGCGAGGACAAATCCGGAGTTTGAACCTGACTCATTGGCCCGGCGTTTTGCTGGCCCTGAGCAGCGCATCTGTTTGGGCTTTCTATTGGATATTCAATCTTCGGGATAGGAGAGAAGCCATTCTGAAATTGTTGCTCAATTTCTGTTTTGGTTTTCTCTACATTACGGTTTTTCTTTGTTTGACCCGGGGAATTGTGCTGCCTTCCTGGAAGGGTCTCGCGGGAACCTTGTGGATCGGTTTTTTCGAAATGGGGTTGACCTTTATTTTATGGTTGAAAGCGCTTGAATATGCCAAATCCACATCGGTTGCCAGCAATATTGTGTATTTAAGTCCGTTCATTTCTCTCGTCTTGTTAAAAGTTGTGGTTGGAGAACGATTGTTTATTTCCTCGGTGCTCGGACTTTTTCTGATTGTTGCAGGGATATTGATACAAATATCCAAATTAGAGGGATGATTGATCTTCAAATTGCCCTAACTTTTCGAGGTGGTCATTTACTTACAGATGAATCGTTTCCTGATATAAACGTAATTGATTATCTATCTTGGTCAAGTTGAAAATAATGTCATCTGAAAAATTATTCTTGACATAATACGATTTATGGTGTAAATTAATCGTTATTTAATTCTTGAATTCTCTTAGAACATGAGGAGGGAAAATAGAATGAAACGAAAGATGTTCTGGCTGGCTGGAATGGCGGCTGTTCTTTTGATGGTTTTCATATTTTCTATGGGTTGTCAGAATACGGCTGTTACTTCGGCAAAAGTGTACATGCAGCAAAATAACTACGACAAAGCCATCGAACAGTGTCAAATTGCTATTGATCAGAATCCCAAAGATGCGGAAGCCTATTTCGTTTTGGGAAAAGCATATGGTGCAAAAGCAATGTATTCGGAGATGAAAGATGCATTCGATAAATCTCTGTCCATTTCGAATTTAAGAGCTGCTGATATCAACGCGTTGAAAGACAGATATTGGCGCGAAATTTTCAACAGTGGTGTTTCCAACTACAGACGGGATCAACTCGATAAGGCAATTGAGAAATTTAGTCTTGCCATCAAAATTATTCCTGACAGTACGAGTGCATACAAAAATTTGGGGATTACCTACAGCCAGATGGGTGATGATTCGTTGGCAGTGGAAACCTATCTGGCAGCGATGAAAATTGCTCCCCAGGATTTAAAGCTGAAAACCATTCTTGGAGCGCTCTATTACAAGAATGCCAAATACAAGGAAGCCATCGAGATTTTTCAACAAGTGGTAGAGAAAGCAGATCCGAATTCGAAAGAGTATGTCGATGCGATGATCAATATGGCATTTTCTTACGATTTCTTGGGGGAGTCTGAAAAAGCAAAGGAAACCTATCTTTCTGCCTTGAGTAAAGCACCGAATAACAAAGACATTGTATTTAATTTAGGACGTCTCAATTTCATGCAAAAAAATTATGAAGATGCCATTGAGAATTTCAAGAAAGTACTGGAATTGGATCCTGAAGATTTTGAATCCTATTTGAATATTGGGAATGCCTATCTTCAGTTGGAAAAATTCGAAGATGCGATTCCTTTTTATCAAAAGGCAGTCGAATTGAAACCGGACAACGCCAATGCCTGGAATAATCTCGGCGTTGCTTATGTCCGAGCAGGGGAAACGGAGAAAGGCAAGGAAGCCTTTGACAAAGCGGAATCCCTACGCAGCGAATAGATTTCGTAAAAAGTATTGATAATAAAAAGCCGGGATGATTTCTTCCCGGCTTTTTTTATGGCAGTTTAAATTTTAATTCTCTATCATGATTCTGTGAATGGATCGGGCTGTTTTTTAAAGACAATTTCGGATATCGTTTCCTTGAGTTTTTGTATTTCGAACGGTTTGGTCAAATAGGGAACGTTGATACTTTTGAAGAATTTGAGTGTTTTTGTATTGACGGTATCGCCAGTGATAAAAACAAGTCGATTGATCAGGGTCTGTTTTTTCTTTGCGATTTCATGATAGAATTTCTCGCCGCTCATCCGTGGCATTTTAAAATCGGACAGAATGACATCATATTGTACTTCGTCGATCTTTTTGAGGGCGGTTTCACAATTGGTTACCCAATCCACTTTGAATCCCCAGCTTTTAACCACGCGCTGGATCAAATATCCCATGATTTCTTCGTCGTCCACGGCCAGCACCCTGAGATTTTGAAAGTGATCCGTTCTTTTGCACTTAGAATCGATGATTCCCAGAGTTTCTCTTTCCCCTTGTTTGTTTTCCATAGAGATCGTTCCTTTGCAGTCCAAAAAATTATGAATCAATTTCTTCAATATTCAGAAAATTATCAGATGGGGTCTCTAAACGATTATATTCTATTTTCGGCTGATTTGTCTTTGTGGTGTATTTTTCTAAAAAAGAAACGGCCTGTTCCCAGTCGGTTTCAAACAGAATTTTATCCATGATTGCAATCCCGAGATCAGGCGCTTCGATGAATTTATTTTTTCCTTGCCGTGATGTCAAAAGGATCACCGGTTTCTGGGGCGCATATTGGTCTATTTTGTTCAAAAGTTTCCATTTGTCACTTTCCAGCCGGTTTTCGTCAATGACAAGAAGATCATAAGTATCCGTCTGTGTGTGCTGGCAAAATTCATTTTCACAATGATAAAATATAATGTAAAAATTTTCTTCTTCGAGGGGGTTATAGATGGTTTTCTCGTCGACTTTTTGCCCAAGCACCAGTATTTTTAGCTTCTCTTCTTTTGTTTCTTCTCTCTGGAGAACTTTTACAAGTTCGGGAATCGAAAAGGGTTTTGTCAATTTGGGGTAGCAAATAATTTCTTTCGTCTTGAATTTTTCATCTTCAAAATCGTAGGCGGATATCAGAATGACGTTGACTTTGGGGTATTTTACACGAAGTTTGGAAGCCAGTGTGTATCCATCCATCGGGGCCATTCGGATATCGGATACGACAAAATCACACGGAGAATTTTGCATGATATTCAACGCTTCGTGGCCATTTAATGCTTCCATGACGTCGTACTGATAGCGCTTTAATCCAATGGAGAGTGTCTTTAAAATATTTATCTCATCATCAACGATGAGAACCCTTGACATTTGAATCCTCTTAAGATTTGATTTTTCCATTATTTAATTTAACAAATAATATGCCAAAAAGAAGGGAGGGAGATAAACTGATTAACCTCTTGATTTATAAGGGGTAATGCTAAAAATAAAATGTTAAATTATCGTAACAATATTTATTCGATTCGAAGAAAGTTTTCATATTGGAATTGATTTAATCCCAGAATGAAAGTAAATATAGAGTGATATAGCATCTGATAAGTCAAATAGAAAAAGATAATTAAGCAAGGTGGTGGATATAATTTCAGATCGGATAGTTACTTGTTTTTAAAGCTAAGAGCATTTGTCTTCCGCAGGTCAATGAGAATTTCGTCCATTTTCAAATCATTCAAAAATGCGGAAAGGCCGTTTACTTCCCGCTTTTTGTTTCATGGAAACAGGACAGACGGTGAGATTGTTTATTCCTTTTTTTTCGGTTCTATTCCGTAGGTTTTCAATTTTCTCCACAGGGTGGTTGTGGATACATTCAGCATTTCCGAGACCTTCTTCTGGTTCCAGTTGTGTTTTTCCAGAGTCTTCAGGATGTAATGTTTTTCAAGTTCTTCCAGAGTTTTTCCTTCGAGTATTTCCTCTGTATCCGGTGTTTTACTCTGGCTTTCCCGAATGGACGGTGGAAGATCGTCCGGCATAATCACATTTTTATTTGTGAGAATAACGGCTCTCTCAACGATATTTTCGAGTTCTCTCACATTCCCCGGCCAATCATATCCTGTCAGAATTTTCATGGCTTCGGGAGACACGGAAGCCACTTTTTTCTTCGCTTTTTCTACATATTTTTTAAGAAAGTGATTCACGAGCAAAGGAATGTCGTCTCTCCTCTGGCGTAGCGGGGGGAGATGAATAGGAATGACATTTAATCTGTAATATAGATCTTCCCTGAAGGTAGATTCCTCGATCGATTTTTTCAGGTCTTTGTTGGTGGCGGCCAGTAATCTGACATTCACGAATATGGATTCGTTGTCACCGACTCTTCTAATCTCGCCATCCTGCAAAAAACGAAGCACCTTGACCTGGGTTGAAAGGGCGGTTTCTCCGATTTCATCCAGAAACAGTGTGCCGCCGTTGGCTTCCTGAAAAAGTCCGTTTTTATCTCTGATCGCACCGGTAAAAGCGCCTCTCACATGGCCGAAAAGCTCACTTTCCTGCAAATTCTCGGGTAGGGCACCACAGTTGATCGTGATAAATGCCCGGTTCTTTCTTCTGCTGTGGAGATGGATCGCTTTTGCAATGAGTTCTTTCCCCGTTCCACTTTCACCTTCGATGAGCACTGTGCTGTCAGTTTGAGATACTTTCGTGACCATGGAAAGAACATCAAGCATTTTATTTGATTTGCCGACAATGTTTTCAAAGCTGTATTTTTCTTTTAATTCGTTTTGCAGATGTTCCACTTCAGTCAGCAGTTCCTTCCTTTCCATCGCTTTCTGGATAACGAGGAGGAGCTCGTCCTTGTCGAAAGGTTTCTGAATGTAATCGTAAGCGCCGAGTTTCATTGCCTCCACGCCCGTTTCCACTGTGCCAAATGCCGTCATAACCACCACTTCTGTCGAGGGATTGGTTTCCCTGGCGATACGAAGCACCTCCATGCCGTCTACAGGTTTCATCCGGAGATCGGTAACGACAAGATCATAGCAATGGGTTTTGATCTTTTCGATTGCATCGTTTCCATTGCCCGCTTCTTCGACACGATAACCGGATTTTTGGAGAATAATCGATAGCGTGGAGCGAACAGATTTTTCATCATCGACAAGTAAAACGTCAGCCATAATATTTATTCCTTTTTTAGATTCCTATTGTGATTTCAAGTCGAGCGGGATTAGAATGGTGAATGTGGAGCCCATTCCCAATTCACTGTCCACAAGAATGTCTCCGTAATGGTTATTGATAATTCTCCGGCAAATGGCCAATCCCATGCCCGTTCCTTTTTCCTTTGTCGAATAAAACGGTTGAAAAATTTTCGATAATTCTTCTTGCGCAATGCCTGCTCCGGAGTCCGTAATTGTGATTTTGATGCGATTGTCAACCGGTTTTTCCGTTTTTATGGTGAGTATCCCGTTATCTTCCATCGCATCGATACTATTTAGCATGAGGTTTGTCAGGACCTGTTGAATTTGGTGACGATCGACATGTATATTCGGAACAGACTCATCAAGTTCTTCGACCCACTGAATGTTTTTCTCCTGGCAGTCTTTGTACCGTTTGATGACATCTCTGATCAGTTGATTGATGTCTTCCTCTTGATATGTTGGTTTTTTCGGTTTTGCAAATTGGAGAAAATCATCCACGATTGCGGCAAGATGGTGGGTTTCCTCTTTTACGATTTCGAGTAATTGTTTTCCTTCTTCGGAGATACTCGTTTCATCCATCAGCAGGCTGACGGAGTTGGTGATCGCAACTAGAGGATTGCGAATTTCGTGGGCGATGCCGGCGGATAATTCTCCAACGGCTGCCAGTTCCTCACTCCGATAGAGTTGCCTTTCGAGTTCACGTTGTCGTGTGATGTCAATCAGAGAAACGAGAATATCGGAAGATTCCGGAATCTGTGCAGTGATCATGTGCACCTGTTTTTGGGAACCCTTTTTATCAAAAAAATGTGTTTCCCAGTTTTGCGGGGAAGTCTGCAATTTTTTTAGGATGTCTTCTCGTTTTAATTTGTGAGCTTCGAAGAATTGGATGAAATCCATTTTTCCGATCAGTTCATCTTGTGTATAACCGCTCAACTGTTCAAAAGCCTGATTGACCAGTCGAAACTGTAGATCATCATCAAGAATGACAATGCTGGTTCCAGTGGCCTTGAAAAGCGTTCTGTATCGTTGTTCGGAATGCTTGACCTCATCATAGAGTCTGGTATTTTCAATAGCTGTTGCGGTCTGTTCTGCCAGGCTCGTCAGTGTTTTGATGTCCTCTTCCTCAATAGACTTGCTGCTCATATAAAAAACACCGACCACTCCGAAAATTTCCTCGCCGATTGCAATGGGGATGAAGGTGAAACTCTGGATATTCAATCCGTTGAGCCATTGCTGCATTGGGCGGTCTTCCACATCCTCGATTAAATTGAATACGACAGCTTTTTTTTGAACGACAGATATCACCGCCGGATTTTTTGAATGCATATCAATCGAATATTCAGTCTCTATATTTTCCTTGTTCATTCCGACACCGAATCCTGTTTTGCCATGAAGAGAAGTCCCGTTTTTTTCCAGTATTCCGATCCAGGATTGTTCGAAACCAAGCGATTGAACCAGAACTTTGGCAAAATCGAGCAACATGTCGTTCAAGCTGCCCAGTTGTTTTGTTACGGCAATGGCACGGCTGATCGCTACCAGTCGTTTGGCTCGGGCGGAGGCCTGTTCGTACAATTTCCCATTTTGAACCGATATGCTGATGATTTGTCCTAATTTGATGAGAAGATTTTGATTTTCTTCTGAAAAGGCCTGTCCGGAATGGGCATAGAGACCCACAACGCCGATTATTTCTCCAAGATGGATGAGCGGAATACCCCCGTAATGGGTGAATTTTTCCTCGACCAGAAGTTCTCGATTGATATTCGGTTCGCTGCCGAGATCCGAAATGAAAACAGGATGTCGTTTCTTAACGATGTTTCCCGGCAATCCCTCATCGCTTTGCAGCGTTCCTGTACCGATGAGATGAGGAGGAAATCCCCGATGGGCTTTGAGGAATAAAATACCCGATTCTTTTTCGAGAAGATGAATTTCGATGGCGGGCACATGAAAAATGGTTTGTATTTGTTCGACGATTGTTTCAAGAACAGCCTGGAGATCCAAATTTTTCTGAATCGCCGAATGGAATCTGTTTAGAATTTCAAGATTTCGGAATTCCTCCTGAATGGTTTTTCCGTCATTTTTGATTTTTTCTGAGGCCATTCGGTGCTATTCTCCCACGTCATACAATTTTATTATTAGCAGAGATCGATTCACTGCGGGTGAAAATGAATTTCAAATTTTAGGTAAAGCAGGTCCGAAGATATTATAGAATGCTCCAATGATAATTTGTATAATAATATAAATAAGAATCATGGCTACGATAATCGTTACTATATAAGCCAGAGATTTTTCTTTGGGTGTATTCATCAAAACAGGCAATCCAATATAAAGTAGATAGAGACCGTACAGGCCCGACAGAAAAACCAGTACGCTCAATGCCGGGATGATGTTTAAAATTCCGGCGGCTAAAAAGGGAGTGTAGCTGTAAACAGCCAGTTGAAATGCTTTCGATTCATTTTGTACCGATCCAAAATTGGGGGCCAGGTAATTTGTCACCTTTCCAGCCAGCCAGATGCCGCCGATGGTTAAAATGTACCAGAGCACGGATGTGATCAGTGAGGCTCCAAAAGAAAATCGATACACACCAACAAAAGGAATTTGTATTCCAATGATCCATTTGCCCAGCAACAAAGCAACCGCCGGAGCGGCAACAAGGATCAGTAAGTAGTCTTTCATGAGCTCCGGGATAGTGGTCTCTTCATTGTTTATCGTTTGCCAGGTTTCACGGGGTTTAAAAACAATGGCTTTCACTCTTTCGATAATTTGTTTCATGCCGTTCCTCCCTCAATGGTTTTATAATTATTTTGTGCGCTGGATAATATGATATCCGAGGCTCGTTTTCACCACACCACTCAATTCTCCGACTTTCAGACGAAGAATTGCCGCTTCAAAATCAGGGAGAAGGTCCCCTCTATGAAATAATCCCAGATTTCCCCCCTTGGAACCGCTGGAGACATCGATCGAATATTTTCGGGCGAGTTCATCAAAATCGGCTCCGTTTTTAATTTCTTTGAGAATGCGCAATGCTTCGGCTTCTGTCTTAACAAGAATGTGTTTTGCTCCCATTGTAAATCCCTGTACCATGGTCGAATCGTTCGTCAGGGAACTTTCCCAGATCCAGCCGGTGTACTGTACTTTCACCCAATTGGGTCTGCGTTCAAGGATTTCGACTTTGGTGCCTGCAAGAAGTTCGCCTGTTTTTTCTCCCTTGGGAGCATTTCTTATGTTTTCGCTTTGTACTTTGACATACATGTGCCCCCCCTGTGCGACTGCGTTCATTGTGAGCAGGGAGATAGAAATCAATACCACGGGTAATTGTTTTATTTTTCGCATGATCCTCCTCTGATTTTTAACATTCAATACGGTGTTGCACGAATTTTGAAGTCACAAAATATCAAATATTTTCAAAATGAAACCTTCAATTTTTGTGAAGAAACACGAATCCAATTCATTTCAATTTGAAATTAATGAATTTGTAACACAAATTCAAGCACTTTTATTTTAAAACCGAATTATTTTACCAATTCAGATATTTTTTGAAAGGTATCGGTCCCTGCTTTTCCCAACAGTTCGAATAAAACAGTCTCTGTAGTTGAAATCTGGATGCGATTCGCCTGCATTCGAGTGAGAGCGGTCTCGCTGTCGATTTCTTTTCTTGATGCGACGCAATCTTTTACGACAGTTACATCAAAGCTGTGATACAATAAATCCATGGCAGTCTGCCAGATGCAGATGTGTGTCTCGATACCACACAAAACGACCTGGTTTATTTTCTGTTTGCGGAGTTTTTGAGAAAATCCCTCGATGCCGCAACAACTAAAACTCAATTTTTCCTCGATTTCAACTCCTTTCAAAACTTTCTTGATTGCCGTTTCCGTTTTCCCGAGCCCTTCTGGATAATGTTCGGTCAAAAAAACAGGTCGTTCGATGATTTTGAATCCCTCGATCAATTTTAGGACATTTTCTTTCAGAATCTCTGGAGTCGGCATGGCTTTGAGCAGTTTTTTCTGCATATCGATGACGAGCAATCCGGTGCGCTCTTTATCCAGTAATTGTAAATTTCTGGTCATTTAGGTTTCTCCTTCTGTTTATTATTTAAAATTTATGTCTTGCATTTATTAGGAATAAATTGGTTTCTTTTCATTCTAACTGATCAGTCAACAATTCCGAAGTGTCGGAATGGGGGTTTATTCCAATTCGGTTCCTCTCCACAAAGTAGTATTGTTTTCACGTTTCCGAATAATGCGATGCGACTTTCCTTCGACCAGAATTTCCGGTGGTTTGGGGCGACCGTTGTAATTGGATGAGAGCACAAAACCGTACGCTCCGGTTCCCGTGACAGCTAACAAATCTCCCCGTTTCACGTTCGGGAGAATTCGGTCGCGCGCCAAAAAGTCTCCGCTTTCGCAAATGGGGCCAACGATACTTACCTCTTCCGTAGCCCCGGATACATGTTTCACAGTGACCACCTGATGGTAGGCATCGTAAAGCGCCGGCCGGATCAAATCGCTCATTCCTGCATCGACGATGGTAAAATTTTTCACGTTGCTCTTTTTCTTGAAGAGGACACGCGTAATCAAAGCCGCCGTATCCCCGACGAGCAGTCTTCCCGGTTCGAAAAGGAGCTTCAAACCGGTTTGCCGAATGAGGGGAAGAATCGCAGAGAACAATTCCTTCGGAGAGATAACGGTCGGTTCGTCGGTTTCGGTTTTCGAATTCGTATCGACAATTCGGGTATAATCGATGCCCACGCCGCCACCGATATCGATGTACGAAAGAAAAATCCCGGAAGTTTTCAAATTCTCAACCGTTTTGATCAAGGATTGAATGGCTTTGAGAAAGGGATCGATTTCCGTGATCATGGATCCAATGTGGCAGTGTATGCCTTTCAGTTCGATTCCCGAAAGCGATGAGGCCAGTTGAAATGCTTCTTCCGAATGTGCTGGATCGATTCCGAATTTGCTTTCTCTCAATCCAGTGGCAATGTAGGGATGGGTGTTCGCGTCGATATCGGGATTGACACGGATAGCGACACGTACTTTTCGTCCAATTTGGTTTGCAAGCTGATTGACGATTTTAAGCTCTTCGATGGATTCGACATTGATCGAGAAAATGTGTTTCCCGATTGCATCTTCGATCTCGCGGTCGGTTTTGCCAACCCCTGAGAAGACGACGCGTTCCGGATCGATCCCGGATTTGACCGCTAACTGGAGTTCTCCGCCGGAGACAACTTCGGCGCCACAATTCATTCCTGCAAGTATCCGGAGCAGTGCGGGATTGGCATTGGCTTTGAGCGCGTAACAGATCAGATGATCGATTCGGTCCAGTGCTTCCTCAATCTGTTGATAATTATATTCGAGCCGTTTTCGGCTGTACAGATAGAAAGGCGTTCCGACCTCTCCGGCAATTTCAGAGACGGCGGTTTCCTCACAAAAAAGTTCGCCGTCTCGGTAGTAAAAAGGTTTCATTCGATAGCCGTTCCTAAAAATCCCAGCCGAAGAAAAACTGTGTAAATGTTTTCGGATAGATCTTTTTAAAATTGGTTTTTTTCCCGATATCGAATCTCAGGGCCAAATATCCACCGAGTGTGAAACGAATGCCGAATCCCAAACTCCCTTTGATTTCATCGAAATGGTCGTCCCACACATTACCGGCGTCGACAAACAGTGCGCCGCGGATGGAATTCAATCCAATGCCGCCGAAGGGGAAATGCATATAAAACTGGTCGATGAACGGAAAACGCAATTCGTTCGAAATGAGTGCGAGTTTGGTTCCCCAGAGTGACCAGAGTTTATATCCCCTTAAATCCCATGAACCACCCATTACAAAGGGGAGGGGTTCTTTTCCCTGATTGAATTGTCCCCACACCCTAATGGCGTGGCAGATCCGGTAGCTCAAACGGAAGTATTTCCGCACATCCAGCATCACTGTGGTGAAATTGACATTCGAATGGTGGATGTCCACCGTGTTGCCAAGTGTGATTTGAAGCCGGTTCCCGTCGAGCGGGCCGGTGGGTCCCCAGAGAGAATTATCGTGCGTGTACGAGACAAAATTCGAAAGAAGGAACGCTTTTCGTCTCTGACCGAAACTGTACCAGTTCTTATCGGAGTAGCGGATATTCACACTGGTTCCCAGACGTTCGAATTTGTTCAGAGGATAACTGACCGTCGCAAATCCGCCGTACCGCCGTTCAAAAAAATATCCTTCATAATTGTTGTAATACAGACCGGCCAGCCGATACAATCCCGTCGCAAAATTCAATCTCCGGGTAAGATCGACACGTGTAACGGCGAGATTGAATCCATCCCAGAATTCCGAACGGGTTTGTGCATTATTATAGACGAGAAAATAATACTGTTCGTTTCCAAGCATATCCGAAATGAGTACCTCTCCGCCGCCGCTGGTTCCGAAGATCGGGTCCTGAATGATCTGGCTCTGCGCGATGTCCAGGCTGAATTTTCTTTTATAGTTGACCCGACTCGACTTCATGACCCCGCTGATTTTGGGGAATGCCCATATCCCGGAGAGCTTGTTCAGAGAATCGGGCTGCACAGGATGGATCGTTTGCAACTTTTCCGCGATGTTCGGAACCTCTCGAATTTGAAGACTCATGTTTTCAAAAGCGGTAAAGAGGATGGAGAGACTGTCTGTCCAGCAGGGATACAATGCGGCCGTGGCGAAACGGGTGACCTGCTTCAATACGGCGGTTTGTTTCGTCATATTTGTCTGGTATAAAGAAAAATAGAAATCCCGTCCGTTCGAATCCGATTCGGATGTTTTCCGTTCAACGATCCAAATATTGGGAACACCGTCCCGATCCGAAGAAAAAACGATGCGGTTTCCATCGGCAGACCAGGTCGGATGTGTATCGCTGCAGCGTCCAAATGTCAAGTAGGAAATCGTCGAAGTGGTTACATCGTACAAAAAAAGATTGGTGTATCCTTCCTCTCCTGTTTCTGTCCGATCCGAGCTAAAGACCAGCCATTTCCCATCCGGTGACCAGTCCGGATCCCGATCCTCATAATAATCATCGGTGAGACGGGTTAGTTTGCCGTTTTCGACGCGGATCAGATAGAGGTCGCTTTTACCGCTCTGATCCAGTCCGGAGATGGCAATCTCGGATCCATCCGGCGACCAGGCAGGAGAAAAAAGGGAAACGAGTGAAGGGAATTTGAATTTTTGAACGATCCTTTTTTTGTTCAGATCATAAATGTGCAAAATATCGTTGGGACCGCTTTTGGCGACAAAGGCAAGCCGGTCATGGTCGATGTCCATGCGACTTTTTTGAAGATGGAACGATTCCAGTTCGGGTGTTTTTTCCCCCTGAATCAGAAGTTCGGGTTTATCTTCTCCGTAATCGGAAATCGATTTTTGATAGATGCCGGAGTAGCCGTTTCGATTGGCGAGAAAAATCACTTTCCGCGTTCCGTTTTCAAGATGGAAAGCAGGAAGTGTGTTGAATCCCATCTGCGTGATCCGAATGGAAACCATGCTGGGCAGCTGCTTGTCTGCCATGAGAGGATAGTATTGTTTCTTGAGAGAGTAGAGCCATTCCGCGTCCAGTTCCTTGAGGTCCTTGCCCAGAGTCATTTTTACAACTTCGGAGAACGAATTTTTTTTCCAGATATTCTGATGCAGCCGCAGGATTTTTTCTTCTCCGTAGGTCTCCGCAATAAATTTCAGAATGGACTGTCCTTCCTTGTACATGAGATAGGTGCCGTAAATCTGGTATATTAGCTGAAT
>CAZIAH010000043.1:0-29712 GCA_964537715.1 uncultured bacterium
CCCCCTTCGCCCATAGTGATATGATGAGCCACATAAAAAGAATAGGTGGACATCGTGCCAAATGTGCCGACCTTCTGTCCCTGATATTTTGAACCCAGAGCGTCGCAGGTATCTTCGATCACAAACAAATTATGTTTATCGGCGATTTTCATGATCTGATCCATGGCATTCGGATTGCCCAATTGATGAAGCAGCATGATCGCACGGGTCTTTTCGGAAATGGCCTCTTCGATATATTCCGCTTTCGGATTGTATGTACCCAGATCCACATCCACCAGCACCGGCTTGAGATGATTTTGTATGATCGGATTAAATGTCGTCGGGAAGGTCAGGGCCGGCACAATCACTTCGTCGCCGTCTTCCAGTCTTTCCTTAAACTGATTCGACTTGAGAGCGGCAACCGCAATGAGATTGGCCGAAGAGCCCGAATTGGTGACAATCGCATCCGAAAGCCCCAGATAGGAGGCAAATTCCTCTTCAAACTGGCAGGCAGTTTTACCGACGCCAAACCAGCCGTCTAAAATCGATCCGACCATTGCGTTCAATTCTTCCCCACCATAGACCGGTCCGGAATACTGAACCTTGTTTTCCCCGGGGGCGAACTTTGTTTCGATCTTACTTTTTTCCTTCATATATAAAGTGAGCTGTTTTTCTATCTCCGAACGGATTTCTTCAAGTCCCATCGATCCTCCAAAAAAGTTATTTTTTACAAAATTACTTTTAGACTTTGACAAATTTATCTATCAGCCAAATGAGCCTGTCACCCTGAACGTAGTCGAAGGATGAAAATGGTTTACAAATTTGCCAAAGTTGCTTCACTTTTTATAAAACGAATCTTTTTCTGTCATTTGCCGTTTGAGTGTCTGTAATCCTTCAGATACCGAGGAAAACATAAATCCCGTTTCCCGATAAATCTTGTCGATCTTCAATCCGCCTTTTAAAGGACGCGGAGCGGGCTGTTGTAACTGGTCGCTCGTGGTTTCCCGGATCAAATTCGCATCGAGACCGAAAACTTCGGCGATTTTTTTCGCAAATCCGAGACGTCCGATCCACTCGCTTCCGACGGCATTGAACACGCCCCGTTTATCTTTTTCGAAAAGGATGAGCAGCGCCCCGGCCAGATCATCGGCCAAAGTCGGTGTACCGAACTGATCATTGACGATGGAAACGGATTCCCCGTTGTTCAATTGATCGATCAGCCATGTCACAAAATTGGGCCGGATTCCGGGAAAATATCCGTAGAGAACTGTCGTCCTGGCAATCACATTATTTTTGAAAATGGAAGAAACTTCTTTTTCGCTTTCCCATTTTGTCCGACCGTAAGTGCTGATCGGATGGGGTTTCGCTTCTTCATCATACGGCCCGTTTTCTCCGTCAAAAACATAATCCGAAGAAATGTGAATCAGTTTAATATTCAGAGATCGGCAGGCCAGTGCCACATTCCGGGCGCCCTCCACATTGACCTTCCAGGCAGTTTCCTTTTCGCTCTCACACCGATCTACATAGGTGAAGGCCGCTGTATTGATGACACAATCGGGCCGAGCATCCATAATAATATCGGAAATCGTCTCCCGCTGTGTGATATCTCCCTGAATATATTCCATCTGTTCGAATTCGAACAGGGGATCGTTTTGGAGATCCACGGAAACGAGCGCATACTTTCCCGAAGCTTCGGCAAGCAATTTCACGCCCAACAATCCGTTGCCACCTGTCACACAAATCTTTTTCATCATACCCTTTCGATTCTGCAAGAAATGCTGTTTCCACTTCCGATAGAATCCGTCATCTTTTTACTTTCGCAACATATTTCGAAACAGTTGCTCATAATCCGTGGTCACTTTGTCCCACGAGTATTTCTCTCGGACGCGCTTCAGCGCCTTGCCGGAATACAATTTTACCTCAGCAGGATGATCGGTTAGACGCTGCAGTTTCACCGTTAAATCACCGATGTCTTTGACAGAAAAATAAATGCCCGCCTCACCCAAAACTTCCCGGTGTTGCGGCACATCGTTGGCTAAAATACAGTTGCCGTAGCCCATGGCATCCACGAGTGCCGGCTGGGTTCCTCCCGCCTCCGTGGCTTGAATATAACAATAGGCGTGGGATTGAAATTCCCCATATCCCTGACCAAAAACATATCCTGTAAAAACAATCCGCGGATCTTTGGTCTGTTTAAGCCGTTGGACATAATCGATACTGAACGGTGAGTCTCCGACAATCACCAGCTTTTTGTTTGTTTTGACTTTTTCAAACGCCTTGATCACCGCATGAGCATTATTTTCGGGCTCCAGTCGGCTGACGTAGAGAATATATTGCTGTTTTTTGAGACCGAATTGATTTAAAATAGCCGTGCTTTCGGTTCGGTTTTCGGGAGCTCCGTACGGGATCCACGTGGAATCTTTGCCGAATTTTTTGTGATAGTAACGCTGCACCTCTTGAGCATCCGTGACCACCCTGTCAGGAAATAAAGTCGCCAAAAACTCGGAAATTTTGTATACGGATTTCCCAAACGGACCCCACTTGGCCCGCTTCCATTCCAGACCGTCCACATTCAAGGCCACTTTTTTGCCGAACACCCTGGGTAGAAACGTATAAATCGCATTAGCGGCATTACAGTACAAAAGCACACTGTAAGACCGAAATAGGGCATGTGTCGTGGTCAGCAGTGTATTCAAAGGCGTATCGAGATATTTTGATATGATCGTTGGAAACAGCCGTAACCGGACTCCCTTAAAATATTTCTCATCGGTTTTGATATAACCGGATCGGCCGTAAACCGTAACTTCGTGTCCGCGTTCGGCAAGACGTACCGAAAGATTTTCGGTAAACGTTTCAAATCCGCCGTAATTCGCGGGAATACCCCGCGTTCCCAGAATGGCAATTTTCATATTAACTCAGTGATTCCGAACCATGATTGTTGTTTTTCCGAAATAATGAAAAATCGTACAAATCTTCAACGACGATTACTTTCAACATCAATAGTACCAAAGCATATAAAATTAATCCGATCAGACCACACAGGAGAAAATGCAGCTGCAATATTTGTGATAATTTTATCGTCCCAAAAAGCACCAACCCTGCCAATCCGATTCGAAGAGACGATTTCGAATCCAAGAGAAAACGAAACCGGCGGTAAACGTACAACAGAGCAATCAGCGCTCCGATTCCAACGGAAACGGTTGTCGCAAGCGCACCGCCGGAGATGCCGTAAACAGGAACGAGTTTGATATTACAGATCACATCTGCCAAGACAGTCAGCACGGCAATTCCGAATGAAATGTGGGGAGTATTGTCCGCATTGATAATCGTCGTCAAAATCGAAAAAAATGCCAAAAAAATCATTCCCCATACGAAAATCGGTAGAATCGATCCGCTCTGAATATACACAACCGAATAGATCAACACAACGATATTGTCGGAGAACAAACTAATCACAATGCCGAGAGGCAAAGCCATCAGTAAAAAAAACTTGAAACTCGATTGGATGGTCGTTTTCGCTTCGCTTAAGACACCCGATTTCAATTTATTTGAAAGCGTGGGCAGCACGGTGGCCGACAATCCGAAAACGACGAAATAAGGAATACGTGCAATCGTCGAAGCCGCCACATAGTAACCACCCGTGGTTTTTCCCAAAAAATAATTGACAACCCAGAGATCGATATAAAGAAGCAGATTCATCATCAGGAAATACAGAAGCGAAGGAAACGCAAAACGAACTACCTGCAGCCGGTCATAAGCACCGATCTGAATATCTTTTTCAAGAAACAACAATCCCATAATTGATCCGACAATGGATCCAGCCACATTGGCTAAGAAAACACCGGTCAGTGTTTTTGTCACAAAAATAAATAAAATCACAAATCCAAGCTTGCTCAATCCATAGACAATAAAAAGCAGGGCCTGTTTTCCAAAATGCCGCGATCCGTTCTGGTAGGAAGAAAAAATATGAAAGAAACCGTAAACCAGAATATCGATAAACGCGACGCGGAACCAGACTATCAATCTGGCATCTTTGAAGAAACTGGCAATAAACGGAGCCAAGGCAAATGACAGTCCGAACAAAACAACCGCGACAACAAACTGCATTTGACCGACGGTCCAGAGAATAGCACCGGATCTAGATTCATCCGAGGGAATGAATTTCTGAACGGCATACGGCAATCCATTGATGACGACGATCTCAATCCACAAAAGCACGGACATGACCAATCCATAGATTCCGTAGCTTTCCGGACCGAGGTACCGCGCCAGCAAAACATTGATAACATATCCTGTAAACAGCAGCACCATCCAGGAAATAATTAAATAGAATGTACCCCGTTTAAAATTCAACCCGCCTCCTCAACCGGATTCCCCCAATGATACACCCAGACCGTTTCGTTCCTCGTTTTGAAAGGGGTTTCAAAATGGGTTTCGATATAATTCCGCACCTCTGCCGGAATAATGAGTTCGTGTTCCATGTGATACTTTGCAACCACGAGCCATCCCGAATGGTGATCCCTGACGATTTGGTCCAGTTCATCGACCGATTCGATGCAAGCCACACCGGCATAGACATCCGCCCATTTCCCCTCTTTGTTTTGGAATGCCTCTGTTTTTGCCTGAGAAAGATGCGTCCAGTTTAGATCGTAATCCGAACGGATCCCATAATACATGGCCACGATGGGAAGACTGGTGATCGTAACCTCCCCTTCTTTAAAACGTTCTCGAACATACTGACCGGCCTCTTTCCATTCATTCGGTGTGACGGCAAGATTCGTGATCCCGTCTTCCAAGAAAGGAATGTGAAGTGAAATTCTGAACCAGGGAGAGATTAGAAAAATAAAGAAATAGAGAACAAACACACCGAACCGGATCCATCGCTTTTTGAAAAACGCATCTTTCAACATGACAAGCCGTTCGCTCTCCAATAGATTCACAAAACCGTAAGCAGCGATCATGAGAAAAAGGGGATAAACATAAAACAGATAGGTCGGCACGCGATGCGTAAAAACAAATGTTAGACAGAGAAGTGGAAAGAGAAAACCGAAGACAGGAATCCATCCTATCTTTTCCCTCCGGCTGATCATCTGAATCCCTCCGACAAAGAAGAACGCGGCAAACGGAAACCGGTACGGCGAGATTAAAAAATCGAAGAGATACATCCGGCCCTGAGCCGAGGATGTACCCTCAGCCCACGGTGGCGTGTAGGCAAGAAAATAGCGGATCAAGGATTGCACCCCGGGCAGGAAAAACCATCCCGCTCCGGCAATTACGATTGCGCATAGAGCAAAAATAGAATATTTGTTTAAAAAACATTTTACACCGGTTCCGAAAAAACAGCGGACGCCCGTGATAAACAGAACGTAAATAAACATTCCTCCCAAAAGAAAAATGCCCAAAAGATGTACCTGAAACGCGTTTAACCAGGTTAAAAACAAACACAGAACAAGCCACAACGGGGACAGCTGATGCTTTCTAAAAAACCGTCTTAATTTAATCAGGGAAAACCGTTTCTCTTTCAGAGGACCCTGAAGCTTTCCCCACTGGGACCTCCGTTCAAAACCTAAAATAAAAATGTATAGAGTCAACAGCGAAAGAAATTGAAGCAGGGTATACATTCGCGCCGTGCGGGACCACCCGATCTCAAAATGAGAAAACGTCACAAAAAATGCCGTCCACAAGCCCACTTTATTGTTGAATACTCTCTTCCCCAGAAAATAGACCATGATCACAGAAAGCAGCCCGAAAAACACGGACGGAAGTCGTGCCGTCATTTCACTGACACCGAGGAAACGAAAAACAAGAGCGACCAGGGCCGTATGCAGTTGCGCCCGGCCGTTGATTCTTCCTGACGGGAAAAGATCTTGACCGGTTTTTTCCATGGATTCTGCGGAATAAACCGTATTGGCTTCATCTACCCACAAACTCGGTACACTGAGATTCCACACTCGCAAAAAACCACCGGCAAGGATCAGAACCGCAAGCAGACACAGATCTCTTCGCAACGACTGTGCGGATCTGTCGGTCCAGTACCTTTCCATAAAATGGCCTCCCTTTGAGCGGATCAACCACCCGCCTTTTTCTTTTCGTATCGAATGATCAGTTCCAATGCTTCATCCAGGGACGTTTTGGGTTTAAACCCGATCAGATCCCGGATTTTGGAAATGTCCGGTATCCGCCGAAACATATCTTCGAATCCCTCTTCGTAAGCTTGTTTGTACGGAATCAACACAATTTCCGATTTCGAACCGGTCTTCTTCTGAATCTTTTTCGCCAGATCCTGAATCGTGATTTCCTCGGTGCTGCCGATATTAAATATCTGACCCACGGCTTCCGGACGCGAAGAAAGTTCGATCAACGATCCGACCAGATCCTTGACATAAGTAAAACACCGGGACTGTGTGCCGTCTCCATAGACCGTGATCGGCAGAGCTTGCAGCGCCTGTCTGACAAAGGTGGGAACTACCATACCGTACTGTCCGGTCTGCCTTTCCCCGATCATATTGAAAACACGGATAATAATGATCGGAAGCCCCTGCTCTTTATGATATGCCAGTCCCAAAAATTCATCTAACGCCTTGGTGCAACCGTAACTCCATCGGCTCTTGATCGTGGGTCCAAACACGCAATCGTCCGATTCTTTGTAGGGAATGTGCTGATTTTTTCCGTATACTTCGGAAGTGGAAAAAAGCACGGTCTTCTTGTTGTATTTCGAAGCGAGACTCAACACCGAGTGGGTTCCCAGCACATTGGTTTCGATGGTATTCACCGGTTTCTCAACGATTCGCTTGACACCCACCGAAGCAGCCAGATGATAAACGAGATCGCATTCACGAATAAGCGGCTCGAGAATTTTCTCGTTCAGAATAGTATCCACGATAAAATCAAAATTCCGGTCTTCGACAAAAGACATGATATTTTCGTACCGTCCCGTCGAAAGATCATCAATCACAACCACACGGTCGCCTCTTCCGATCAGCGTCTCACACAAATGGGAACCGATAAATCCGGCTCCTCCTGTAACTAAAATCTTCAATTTACTCTCTCCTCAATTGGATATATTTTCATTAACAACGTATTTGGGTTGATTAAATTCTCCTCGGGATAAAAATCCGACGGTCCAGGCAATCGTTGCCGGAATATAGAGCGGCGTGATCAGCCAGAACAAAACAAGCGTACCCGGTTCTTTTTTCAGGAGACGGATCGAAGCCCGGAACCAGCGGATGACAGGCATGCCTATACAGAGTATGGGATATTTGACGAACAGCTTTCCCGGTAAAGTGGAAACTCTTCGGGCTTCCGCAGAAGCTCTTCCCAGTGTGGCCTGGTGCCTGAACAGTTTTTTCAATCCCACCCGGCTCAGATGAACGATTCGAATTTTTGGATCGAAATAAATCCTCCCGCCTTTCTGTGTCAGCGTCCAGTTAAGGAGCGTGTCCTCCGAAGGGAATATGTCCGTAAAATGAATCCCGAACCGGGCGAACACCTCTTTTCTGTAGGAGATATTGCAGGAAGGAATATTCTTCACGAATCCCTCCGGAGTCTTCGGCGTCCATTCGTTGAATTCGATAAGATGACTGACCCAGCCGACGATATTCCACGGATATCCGTTGATCATGCATCCTCCGACACTGTCGGTATTTTCATTCTGATACCGGACGGCAATTCGACTCAGCCAGTCCGAATCCGGCACACAATCGGAATCGGTAAACACCACGATCTCCCCTCTGGCATGGGTGATGCCAAAATTTCTTCCCGAACCGGGCAGGGTTTGTTCCTCAAGGTGGTAGAGGCGAACCTGCGGGTATCCGGTGCGGATGATTGTGTCGGTGCCGTCATCGCTGCTGTCGATAACGATGACTTCAAACGGGCAATCGATGTCCTGGGAACAAACCGCATCCAGCGTTTTCGAAATCGTTCTCCTGGCATTGAAGCAGGGAATGATCACGGAAAGATAGGGCAATTCGTTTTGATCTTTATTCACAATCATTTTCGATAACATGCGATAAAATGTCCTCCTCCGGACGGAAACAGCTCCTTCATGATTTTTTCAAAAAGAGCGAGAAAAGGCAGCGCCCGCTTGTAGATTCTGGAAAATGGACCGTAGGGCACATAAAAACCGTCAAAAACAAATCGCTCAAGCCGGAATCCGAAACGTTCGGTCAACCGGATTAAAAATCGGGGAGAGTTTTCAAGATACTGCCTTTCATGTTCCAAAAGTCGTCCGATGATCTGTCCGGGAAAATTCCGGTTATTCGGCTCCACCGATAAAAGAATCCCGCCCGGTTTGAGTATCCGGTAAATTTCTTTCAGTACGTTTGGAGGTTTATCTAAATGATGAATAAAATCCTTGATCACAATGACATCCACACTGTTTCTTGTAAACGGAAGAAAATTGGCATCCGATGTCAAAAACGCCACAGAATCCTGGGGAACAATTTGCTTCGCCGTATGCACGGCACGGAAGGCAAAGTCCGTTCCGATGACACAATGAAAGCGTTCGTTTAACAGCCGGGTAAATATGCCTCGTCCGCATCCCAGATCGAGACAACATAACCGGGAACCGTCCACACCGTGCAGTCCAAGCTGCAGTATTCGTCTCTCATAAAATTCCCGGACGGCCGAAGATTTGAGTCTTTCGGCAGTCGGCAAATCACCGTAGATCTCATTGAATATTTTCTGCTGATAAAGTTTATCAACCACAACCATGACACATCCAAATCATATTACGGACTATTTGACACATACCAGATTTGACCGCGCGGAAACGAATCATCCTGCCACAGCAGTTGCCCGTTCCTGTTGAGCCAGGACATGATTTGCTCTCGTATGTTACGATCATATAAATGACCGGTCATGATAAAAAACAAACCGTGATGCTCCGACAAACAATTTTTCATCGCATCTGTGGAAATCGGTTCCATCCGGATGAAAAATTCCCACATCTTTTGGTCTGTTAAATAATAGCGAATGTTGTAATCGGCAAAAAAGGGAATTGGCGCCACAACATCTCCCGGTTTGAAATGATCAATCAAAATTTGAACCGCCTCAGGCCAGTTCTCGGAGCGGCGCTCATGATAATACTGATTCAGGACAAACGTGTTCACACCAAGCAAGAGCAATCCCAAACATAAAATGAAGATCGTCTGCGTCCGATAAAACGATATTTTATATTTCGGGAAATATCGTTTTACAAACCGGGCTCCCCATTCGGACAAAGCATTGCCAGCCATACCAAACCAGAATGCAAAAGGAATGATTGTATAGATGACATAACGAAATGTCCCGGAGATGCCCATTTTAAAAGAACCTATCCACAACAGCAATACGGAGAAAAAAAGCATGTTTAAATAAAACAGAAATACCCTTGGATGACGCTTCCAGGCCAGGACACCTCCCCAGGCATAGAAAACACAGAAGCCATATTTTAAGAATCGATCCCAAAAAGGAGGGTGCAGCGTTACAGGATAGTGTGTATTCTTTATAAAAATAAGGAGAAATTTGATCGGATTAGAGACATGCCAGAAAGCCGTTTGAGGATTCGTTTTGTACGACGCTTGTTGAATAAAAAAGAAAAGCTGCGGCAGGCAGCCCGCAATCATGACTGCACTTCCAATTAAAAATCCCATCAGGTATTCTTTTCGATCGGCTTTTCCATGAAACAACAGAACATCCACAAGGATAATGATCAACTGAATAACAAGAAAAAACAACGCAAAATAATGAACATAAAAATTGAGAATTTGAAGGACACTCCACAGCAACCAATCCCGCCGCTGACCCCGGGTAACGACGCGCCAGAGCAACATAATTGAAAAAAGACAGATTAGCAAAAACAGTGAATACACACGCGCTTCCTGCGAATAACGAACATGAAAAACAGAAACAGCCATAAACACGGTCGCCAATATAGCTTCCTTTTTTCCAACAATCCTGGAAGAAAACAGATAAAAAACAGGAACGGTCAACATGCCGCAAAGTGCAGGAAAAAGCCTCAGAATAAATTCGGAATGTCCGAATTGGATCATCGCATGCATGATCAGATAAAATGTCGGCGGATGGGCATCGTAAAGATAGGAATTACGGACAATCTGGGAAACGGATTGAAGGGCCCTGTAATAGCTGATCGACTCGTCCAGCCAAAGCAGGGGCGCGCCGAGACGAAATATACGCACAAAGACGGCAACAAGCACAATTAAGGCAAAAACAGCATACTCTTTTTTGTTTGAATTTTCTTTAAACATGTTGCTTTTCTCCATGCAATCAATGGAGATAGTTGTTCAGATGATGCCGATAATATTCATAGGTTCTCTGAATTCCAACGGACAAATCGACTTTCGGAGTCCATCCCAAAAGTGTTCTTATTTTGCTGATATCCACCACGAAGCGCTTGATGTCAATCTTTTCCCGCGATTCGGGAAAGGGAACATGAACGATTTCACCCTTTCCAACAGCCCGGACAATTTCCCTGACCATGTCGAGAAAAACCGTTTCTTTGCCTGACCCGACATAGCAGATCTCTCCGAGGGCTTCATCTATGATTGCCGAGCGAACAAACGCATCCACCACATCGTCGATATAAACATAGTCACGCGTCTGCAATCCCTCGCCGTAAACCGTAATGGGTTTCTCTTGCATGGCATTCGACATAAACCAGTTCAATATCCCGTAAAATCCGGCATGCATCTGGCATCTCGGCCCGTAGACATTGTTCAACCGAAGGGAGACGACCGGAATGTTGTAAACTTTGTGATAGAGCAGCAGATATTTTTCGGCAGCCAGCTTGTTGATTCCGTAGATATCCGTGGGATGATCCGGATGCTTCTCGTCCACAGGAAGATAGACCGGTTCGCCGACCTGTCCCCTCGATCCCGCGTAGATGATTTTGGGAGGAGAATCCATTCGACGGGCAGTTTCGAGAATGTTCAATGTGCCCATGCAGTTGATATCCGCATCGAGTTTGGGATCTTCCATCGAGATTTCCCGGCCCACCTGAGCGGCCATATGAAACACGATTTCGGCTTCGGGAACGAGTTTTCGGATCATCTCCTCGTCCCGCACATCGCCTTTGACAAAACGAACCCGGTCTTCGATCTCCCGAATGTTGGCCAGATTCCAGCCGTACGGTTCGAGACAGGCGTCTAACAGTGTAACTTCCGCGCCAAGAGCCACACAGCAATGGGCGATACTGCTGCCGATAAACCCGAGCCCACCCGTAATCAGAACCGATTTGTACTTTAACAAATGATATTGAATGTCAGAATTCATGAGCAACCATCTCTTCAACAATTTTTTTTAATTGATCTGAAAATACCTTGAGCGTGCAATGTTTTAGAAAAACAGCGTGTCCTTTTTCTCCGAGTTGCTTTCGGAGACGGGAAGATTTTTTCAACTTTAAAATGGCCTGCGCGATCTGTGAGGGATTGCCCCGCTCGACAAGCAGACCACTCTCACCGTCCCTCACGAGCTCCTGAACCGGCAAGTTGCGCTGGGAAATGAGTGGTTTCCCCGCGGCCAGCGTTTCCACGACTTTGTTGGTGAGAATGCGTGGATTCCGAGCGTTGTTTCCGAAAACACCGAGACAGCAATCGGCTTTTGCCATCATGTCGGCCAGATTTTCGTAGGGAACCTGTTCGATAAAGGTAATGTTTTCCAGAGCAAGCGACTCGGCCAGCGCACGGTTTTTTTGATAGGTAATTCCCTTGCCAATCAATTGAAACCGGATCGGTTCTTTTCTCAGCAGATCGGCTGCCCGGATGATATATTCTACCCCGTGAAAAGGCGCATATTCGCCGTGAAAGTGTACCAAAAATTGCTTCTTTCGACTGCGATCTTTTTTCGGTTTCACGACCGACTCGTCCGATGCAAGAAAAAGATGTTCGAACTTTTCTTCCGGAATTTTAAACCGGTCCGCATAATTCCTAATGTGATTCCGGGTTTCCAAAATTATCCGGTCGGAAAGCCGCATGGAGAATCGGTCTACAAAACGATACAGCCAAGCCAGAAGACTTTTCGGCTTGGCCGTTCCCCGGTCATGCACCATCGTATCAAAAGTCGACACATAGAGATCCAGGAGAATGGGCTTTTTCGTGAGAAATCGAACTGCGGGAAACAACAATTGACCGTAAAAACCGACCAGGATCAGATCGCACTTCTTACTTCCTCTTATAAATTTCCAAATCAACCGCGGATAGTGCCTGAAACGTTTATCGGACGGCAGGCATGAAACAACTCTAAATCCGGCTTGATCCATCGCTTTGAGCATGATTCGCGTTCGGGAATAAGTGGCCTCCCGACCCGCTATATAACAGATCCGCAACGCCATCGGAATCAACCCGTCTTTCCATTCCGTGAATGCGTTTTCGATCTTTCGGAAGAAGAAAGCTCGATCTTCTTGATTCGGTAGAGCGCCTCTTCGATCAAACTTCGATTGGCAGAAATAATATCGGACAGCAGACCGATCATCCCCACCTGGAAACCCACGATCATGAGAACTGCCGCTAAAATCAAGGACTGGATATGTCCGGCCGATTTCTGAAAATAAAAATAGAGATATCTCAGTGAGATCAAAAATCCCGCTCCAAAAAGAATACCGCCTACCCAGAGAAAGATTTTCAAAGGCTCGTACAATGCATAAATGCGCGTCATGGTGAAAATGGAACGTTTCAAATAGACCGGGATGCTCGAAAACAGTCTCGATTTGCGAAGTTGTTTGTTCGTTCGCACGGAAACGTGGGTCAAGGCGATATTCTTCTTCCCGGCCTGAATCACCGTTTCAAGCGTATAGGTAAATTTGGAAACCACATTCAGGCGAAGAGCGGCTTCACGACTAAAGGCCCGGAATCCGCTCGTGGTATCCGGTACACGGGTCCCGGACAATTGACGGACAACCCAGCTGCCCAAAGACTGCAGTTTCTTTTTAACAAACGAGAAATGCTCGATATCCCTGATATTCCTCGTCCCGATGACCATATCGGCTTCTCCAGCAAGAATTGGATCAACGAGCTTTTGAATATCCTCGCCGAAATATTGATTGTCCGCATCCGTGTTCACGATGATATCGGCTCCCAGACGGAGCGAGGCATCCAGGCCGTTCAGAAAAACTTCCGCCAGTCCCTTGTGATTGGTCATTTTAACGATGTGGTGAACCCCCTCTTTCCTGGCTATCTCTACGGTTCGGTCGCTGCTGCCATCATCCACGATCAGCACTTCGATTGTGTCGATTCCTTTCAACTTTTTGGGGAGATGCTCAAGCGTGACGGGCAGGGTCTCTTCTTCGTTGTAGCACGGAATTTGTATAATCAGTTTCACGTTTTTGCCTTATGATTATGGATTCAATATCTTTTCTATGTTGTAATCCTTGATATCGCCTGCATGGGTGAAGATGATCATTTCGCCCAATAGGCCGATAGAGATCATCTGAATGCCGATCACAAGCAACAGGGCGCCAAGGATGAGCAGCGGCCTGCCCGCAATCGGTCCCATCTGCAAAATGCGGTAGATAAAAAGATAAATCTCGATTCCCAGTCCGGCGATCACGAAAATCGTTCCCAGGAATCCCAAAAAATGGATCGGCTTTTTGGAATACCGCATTAGAAAAATGACGGTAATGATATCCAGTATTCTCTGGATATATTTTTGGGGATATTTCGATTTCCGGAAAGAACCGGAAAGCTGTTCGATTTTGACTTCCGTGACCCGGTACCCCTGCCACCGGGCAATGATGGGAATAAAATTATACAGATCGCCGTAAAAGGAGATGCTTTCCAAGACCGTTCTGCGTGTGACGAGGATACTGCTGTTGATATCGTGCAAACGGATTTTCGTAATTCTTCCAACGATCCAGTTGAACAGCCCCGATGTAAATCGGTTCAAAAATGCATCCCTTCTCGGAAACCGCCATCCCACCACGAGGTCTTCACCCGCGTCGATGGCGCTTAACAGATCGGGAATTTGACGAAAGTTGACCCGCACCCTTCCGCTCAAATAGACGATGGTCTCTCCGTCGGAATAATGCAATCCCGCTTCGAGATTGGGCGCTTCTCCGAAAGAGGATCGCATTTTGACCACTCGGACTCGGTCGTCTTTCGATGCGATTTTCTGGAGCGCTTCGTAGGTCGAATCCGTACTGCCGTCATCGATATAGACAATTTCGTATACCTTCTTTAATCCATTTAAAACTTCATTCATCGACCGATGCAGATCATTCACGCTTTCGGCATAGTTATACAGTGAAACAAGGACAGAGACATCGACAGACGAAGAGGTTCGTTGTATCTTATTTTCCATAATGACCCCATTGAATCAAAAAGGGTGACAGTGTGCATCCCTTGCGGGTTCCGGTTCTCACGATCAAAATGGCAATCAATCCCAAAAAAAGGGATTGAAATCCCATCGCCCACAACAGAAAAACGAGCGTGATGAGTACATTCAAATCGTAGAACGGAACCAAGAGCAACCCGATCTGATAAACGATCCAGACCGTCAGAGCGATGCCCAGTGCGAAAAACCAGACGCCGATCATGCCGAAGAAGCGAAGCGGATTTCTCAAATATTTCAAAAACAAATTCAGACTGCCCAGATCCATCAGCACACGGAACGTCCGCGTCAGATTGTATTTCGATTTCCCGAAGCGTCTCGGCAGATGGTTCACGGCCACTTCCGAAATCCGCGCCCCCTCGACTCTGGCCAGAGCGGGGATAAACCGGTGAAGTTCCCCGTAGAGCCGGATTTTTTTAATGACCTCTTTCCGGTAGGCTTTCAGCGAACAGCCCGTATCGTGCAAATTGACATCGGTCACGGAGCAGATGAGCCGGTTGGCAATCCACGAGGGGACTTTTCTCGCTAAAAATTTATCTTTGCGCTGTTTCCGCCAGCCACTGATGACATCGTATCCTTCATTGAGTTTTTCGATGAGACGGGGAATCTCTTTCGGATCGTTCTGCAGATCGCCGTCCATACTGATAACGATGTCTCCCCGGCTGATTTGAAAACCGGCCGCCATCGCGGCAGACTGGCCGAAGTTGCTGCGGAACAAAACCGAACGGACCGATCGGTTTTTTTCTGATATTTCTTTTAAGACATCCCTCGTACCATCGGTACTGCCATCATCGACAAAAAGGATTTCGTACGAATATTTCAATCCATCTAACACGGCCTTGAGATCGGCATATAAAATCGGCGTATTCTCCCTTTCATTGTACACAGGAATGACCACTGAAATATCGATTTTTTTTTGTTCCCGATTCACTTTTTTAAACCAATTCTCTCTTTCGAGTGAGCATATAAACGACAATAAAAACCGGCACCATGACGACGGTTTCGATCAACAGCGTGGTTCCGTTGTGCCGGCAGATCAAACTCTTGAAAAATCCACTGCTCGTGGAGATTTTGTACACATCCTGGAAAACTGGAACTGATGAAATATAATACTTTTCTGTAAACGGCCAAAAGAGTTTTATCCCAGACGGCGCATTTTGATCGACCGTAAAATAATCCAGGACAAGATGCGAAAGAACCGCTCCGAACGCCAAAAGACCGGGCCGAAGAGATTGTTGCTTCCGATACATCCGGATTCCCAGTGTGGTCAGCAAACCGACACCGGCACAAAAAACCAAGCTGTGTGTCCACATGTGATGATAGAGATTGGGATCCCCTGCCACATATCCAAACAGAAAATCCACATCCGGCAAATTGGCACACAATAGAATAAAAACAAAGAACCAGGGAGATTGAATCCCTTTTCCCGAACCTCCTCGGTAAACGGCCGCTCCGGCCAAAGCATGCCCGATCGGAGTACACATACGACCTACTCCGAACGAAGATGCTTTTCCATCCAGAGTTCAAGAACCATCAGCGCCCATAGCCGGTGGGAATGGTTGCCCCGGCTGCTCAGATGTTCTTTAATCATGTGATGGATATACTCCGGTCGGAACAACCCCCGTCTTTTGATCCGGGATTCAGATAGTACATCCAGCATAAAATTTTTGACTTTCGGATGGCTCCGCATCCAGTTCTTCAACGGAATACTGTGCCCTAACTTGTCCTTCCGGTGAGCGACGGCAGCGGGCAGCAGCGATTCCACGGCCATTCTTTCGATATATTTCGTATCTCCGAACCCCTTGATTTTTAATCCGGAAGGAATTCGTGCACAATAAGAAACGACATTCGGATCCAGCATGGGAAGTTTCGGCGTGATTCCGAAACTCCGCACCAGATCCATCCGTCGTAAATAAAACTGAACGACAGTCTGATAGTCGCTGCATAGCGATCGGCTCAATGTGTCAAATTGTGAACATTCCTGATTGATTCGGATCACATCTTCAAAAGCAGAAACGGCCGATTCAGAATATCCAGATCCGGGAGTAAACAGTTTCTCCAGATCGGACAAAGCATAATAGACCCGCCACCGGTGCGTACCCAATTCCCTGGGATACGAATAACTTTCGGAAAACCGTTTCATTTTGACTTTCCAGTCTTTCTTCTTTTCGGAATCGGACAAACGTTTCCCCCAAGAAAAGAGGAGCGGTTTGACCGGCCAGGGAATCCAGTGGAACAATTGTGCGGTCTTATCCGCCACATAGACCGGATGTCCAGCAAACAGTTCATCGCCCCCGTCTCCCGTGAAAAGATGCCGGACGGTCCCTTCGGCGGATTGCGCTAAAAGAGTGGTCCCGATGTTGATACCGACATCGCAAAAGGGCTCGTCCATCAAAGCGACCATCTTTTCAATGTTGAACACATCCTCGGGTCGGTAATCAACGAGCCGGTGTTCGGTATGGAATGCATCCGCGACCATTTGGGCATAATGCGACTCGTCGAAGGATTCGCCTTTGCACCGAAAAGAAAATGTGGAGATCGGATCCGAAGTCTGTTTTCTCAACAGGGAAACCACACTCGAAGAATCCAATCCCCCGCTCAAAAATGTGCCGATGTGATCCGAATGTTTGAATCGTATCTTGACCGCTTTTTCGAGATGTGTTCGTATTTCGTCCCCAATCTCCGCTTCGGAAGCTTTCCATTTTTCTCTGAAATCCGGCTGCCAGTAGGAACGAATGGTGACATTTCCGTTTTCCCGCAACAGAAAATGGGCAGGACGAATTCTCCGGATTCCCTTGTAAAATGTCTGTTCTCCGGGATTGTAACAGAATGTCAAATATTTCGAAAATGCCGATGGTTCTATCGATGCACTGTCCGAAAGACCGGATAAAAGATCGAGATTCGATCCGAAGAAAAAACCACCACTGGTTTGCTGAATGAACAGCTGCTCAATGCCAATCTGATCCCGTGCCAGGAGAATATTCTGGCGGGCGTCTTCCCAGACAATCAAAACGAATGCACCATTGAGCAATTTCAGAAAACCGGGACCTTTTTTTTGATGTTCACGAAACAGCGATTGCGCAAATTCTTCCTGTGTATCAAGATTGACTAATCCAGGATAATCGTATATTTCCCCAAACCAGAACAATCCCGATGTCTTCTCCGGTGACATCCAGAATTTTTGAGTCCTTTCTGCTTCGGCCTCACCCCGATAGTAAAAGGCAACCTGCTCCATTTCGAAACGGAAAATCCTCTGAAAATCATCCGATAAAAAAAGAGTCGGAGCCTTCTCTTTCAGCTTTGCTTTTTGTGCCGGGCCGACGGCCCCCAACAAAATTCTGGAACAACGATTCATCATCTATTTCGTCTTCACCATTCGTATCGTATGAGTAAATGACCCTGAGATAAGACGGCAGAAATAGACACCGCTCGGCACATCCTTTCTGTTATCATTCTTGCCATCCCAAACCACGACATGGCTGCCTTCAGATTGAAACATATCCATCAATGTCCGTATCTGTCTTCCCTGAATATCATAGATTTTCAAAGAAGTCTTTCCCGGTTTTTCAAGCGTAAATCGGATTTCGGTAGCCGGATTGAACGGATTGGGATAATTCTCATCCAGACGGTATTCCAAAACCGTTTCCGGAACAATCCAATTAACATCTGTACCGACAAAAATGGATCCCATTTCTATAGGAATATCGTTGATCAGGAATTTCTCGCACTGAATTTCGGTCTCTTCCATTTCCGAATCGATAATTTCCATGGAAATATGGATCAAATCGCCCGGCAGTGAAACCGCCTCTGTACCGTACATAGCGATCTTTATCACCCCGTAAGAGGACTCATTATAAACAAGATTAAAATCTCCGAATGCCTCTGCCGGAATGATATCCAGTATTTGAAGTTTTTGAGGATCATACCTTAGCCAGAGATCGGTTGCAAATACATCGATCGATTCGTCTACATGAACGGGAAGGTCCAACTCCTCTGCTGTGGATGTAAGAGAAATCGAGCGGGAAGACATTTCGATATTTCCTCTTTTGGCGAGAGCGCCGTTCGGACTCCAGTTCCCGCTGACGTCTCCGAGCACATAAGCCGTAAAATCCTGATCCTCATAATCTGTGACCATGACGGGATATTGACGGTTCGAAGGTGTAAACTGCCAGTGACCGGTGTGGTTATTGGGGGATGAATTCAGTCCAACGACATACCGTGCGATAAGAGCCGCATCGAAGAGTTCCGTCTTGCCGTTCTGATCCACATCAGCAGTATAAATCTGACCGGAACCAAGCGTATCCGATCCTACAAAATAGGAAGCCGTCAAATAGGCATCCCAGGCCGTTATGGCATCGTTTCCGACATCTTCTCCAGAATCTTTCTTCGGGGTGACAGTAATTTTTACCCCTCCTGGAATATTAGATAAATCGTACGATCCAAACGTATCGGTTGCCGAACTGTCAGAAGCATCACCACTCACGACCATTCTGACATCAGGCACTTTTTCAGTTTGCGTGTAATAAACAACTTCTCCGGAAATGATAAAGGGCCGGAAATATTGAGAGCCGTCAAACTCCCCGACAGCAATCAATGTATCCACCGGAATGTTGTAGATCCTCTGTATCTCTCCGCTCGGCCAGTAAATAACAAGACTGTCCACTCTTTCATATTGGGCCAATCCGAATTCCACTTCGAGACTGTTCATGGAAAAACTGGCTCCTCCGCAAACCTGCCGCATCTGCAACTTGTCCTCTGTATAAGAATAAACACGGGCGCCTATTGCACTCCGATTACTCTTCCCGGATTGTGGCATTCCTCCAATTAATTTGATATGGAGCCAATGATTCGATCCTCCTGCATTTCTGTACAGTGTCGCATTAAAAAGAGGGGAGGTATCAAATCCATTTCGACATAAATAGAGATCCAGATAACCATCATGATCATAATCAGCGGCAGGTGCGCACCAATAATTCAGACCATTCCTGAGATTAACTTCACTCGCCATATCGGTGAACGTTTCGTTTCCATTGTTGTAAAAAAATCTGTTCCCATTGACTCTGGGATCAACCATGAACAAATCAATATATCCATCGTTATCGAAATCACCGATGGTTAATCCTCCACCATAGTCTTCCCCGGCAGGAACATAAGCAATTCCGGATGTCCAGGTAACATTCGTAAATGTTCCATCTCCGTCGTTTTTATATAAACGGCAAACCGAATTTTTTCTGTAGTACTGAGAACCGCGTATAAACAGATCCAACCATCCGTCGTTATTATAATCAAAAAAGATCGCTCCTTCGTTTAAATCATCCGATGGCAGACCGCTTGCACCTGTCGCATTAGTAAACGTCCCATCGCCATTGTTTCGGTAAAATATCGAATTGGCCCAGTCGCGGGGGAAATAAATATCCAGATCGTTGTCATTGTCTACATCGCCGATGGCAAAACCCCATAAATCATCGCCCTCCGTCGTCACGCCGAGATTGGCCTGTCGGGTTACAAAAGAAAAAGAGAGCCCTCCGTTATTTCTCAACAAATCAATAAGTGGTGTCGTTTCGACCAGAAGATCGAGCCATCCGTCATTATCATAGTCAAAAGAGACCAGACTTCTGCCCTGTCTGTTATGAATTACTCCCACATTGGACCAGAATGAAATATCCGTAAACGTATCATTTCCATTGTTTCGATAAAGCTGGGTAAAGCCCGTTGCAGACTTTGGCGGATTATAATAGCCCATACCGATACATATATCCACATCCCCGTCATTATCATAATCACCGGCCGTAATTCCTTGAGCACTTGTATTATAACCGGCTGTACCGGCCAGGTTCGTCCAGTACTGAAATTTACCATTCCCCAAATTTTTAAAAAGCGCATGATCTTTGTAAAAATCGGGAATCACGCTGAAATTGTGCACGACAAAAATATCGGCCCAGCCGTCTCCGTTATAATCAAAAAAACCTCCGCCGTGCGTATTCAGAGAAACTTCACAATTTGCATTCTCCGGACCTCCAACATCAGTAAAATAGAGTGAAGTAGGCTGTCCTAAAGTGTTTTGAAATATGAGAAACACACCCAGTGCGATATATACAGCCAATCTGTATTGTTTTATCATCATCAATCCCTCCATACCGTTTAACATGAGGATCAATGTCTAAAGGTAAAATACATCCGTTTTAAAAATCGGTTGTCATAAAAAGAATACCGAATACTTTCATAAACTTGAAACCATCTCATCTTATAAGGTGCGTTGATAACCTGCAGCCGATGAATATCGCGGCTGTTTTGTGTCCACTGTGATTTATAGGTTTCAGCGCCATTCAGGAAATCATATTCCTTACATCCTGTTTGCAATGCCCTCTCTATCGCAAAATAATGGCACAGATGTCCCACACTGTATTTTCTATAAGCAAGATCAATGCCACTTTGATAAAAATATTCCTTTTGCTTCCATTGAAAATTGAACAGACAGGCCACGGGTTCCCGATTCAGTAAAAGAACGTGGAACCGAAGCATGTTCCTTCCCAAAAATTCCTCGGCGATTGTTCGAAACATTGCCACGGTTCGTTCGTTCCGGAAAACGCCTTTTTGCAGTTTGTCCTGAGAACGCATCCTGTTCAGCCTGACAAAATCCGGGAAATAGCGTTCCAGGTCCTTTTTGTCTTGCAGTGTTTTAAATTCGAACGAAAAATCTTTATCCAGTTTCCGTAGTTTTCTTTTCATATATTTTGAAAACCCCGAATCGGACAAATGGTCGAAAATCGATTTGGTGGGATTCAGGATCAAATAGGGAGAAACGGATACTTTCTGAATTTTTACATTATTATTTTCACCAGCTTCTTTATAATACCGATCCAAATCCTCCTGTTTCCAGCACAGATGATTCATATCCAGCAGATCATAAAATGGTTTGTGGGTTGAAATCCAATCCGTAAGTGTCCGGTGCACATTGACATCATGTTTTGGATCGACAATCCCTCTTTCGAAGTCCGAGAACCGGTTTCCTATAAATTCCAGTACCCTGATTTCCAAACCAAAGATACGGTGTTTTATCATGCAAAAGGGGAAAATACCGCACAATATTTTATCATTTTCAGCCTGATAATAGACCAGAACAATGTTTAATTGATTTTTTAAAACTTTTGTATATGTCCATACAGCATATTTCCAATTCCACAGCTGAAACAGGGTGGCATTCGGGTCTTTGCTTATTAACGCATCCCATTCATTTTTGATCTGGTGAAACCGGTGTTCGTCTTGAATAATGTCAATGTGATAAGCATCCATAATCTATATCAACGGAATTCTTGTGATTTCATAATTTGGATTGGGATGGATCGTTTTCGTCCATTTGATCTGTCTAGAAACAAACCCGCCGATGGCAGGAAATGTTTTCATAAAATTGATCCTCTTCGCCAGAGAATGCTCATAATCGAAAGGAGGTTTGGAATAGTCGTACGAACGGTATCTCTGATACCGGTCGGGATATCCGAAGCGTGATACCAATGCATCGGGATTCTGAGAAATAAACTGATTTAACATCATTTTCTTCATCTGAAGCTCATCCTGGCTCATGCACAAAGAGTACACGGGGTCTTTCCGAATAAACTCTGGCGGATAACTACTGTGCCACAGTGGGATCAACATTCTCAAACTGGCCAGGATTTTCTCCGGGGTACATTTCAAAGAATAATAGAAATTATACAAAGAAGCCTCAAAAATAGTCGTTCCCTTTAATCTCGCTCTCTCAAAAGCTTTGACTAGGATATAATTGACCACATCGTGCTGAAAATGACCACCTTCATAAGCGGGTATAAAAATGATTTTGGGACGAATTCCGACAAGCCAGGTAAGTATTTTTTGTACGCATCCCTGAATTTCTATTTTGTTTAACAATCCGGAAGGATTGTTATACCCCATGAAATGAATGGCCTTTCTTGGAACTCCAATGCTTTGCCACGCACGAACGGCTTCTCCTTTTCTTATTTCTCCATTGTCTCCCGATTCTTCTGTGACAAACAAAACGTGAACTCGTCCCCCTTTTCTCAGCGTTTGTAGAGCAAATCCTCCAGCCATTGCGACACCATCATCCTGATGGGGAGCGACGACCAATATGTCTTCCCCGGTTGCGCGAATCGGAACCTGCTTTTTTAACTTAATCCATACCCATAAACAAAAAGCAAAAAGAAACAGACCCGTATAAAAATAATAAATGACCAGAAAAGGATAACGAAATATATTTTGAATCGGCAAAACATAAATTACTTTCCCGATACCGATAATGAGGAGTCCGATCAAACAAATGACTCCTATTGCCTTAAAACAATTCGATGTTTCCCTTATCATAAATTTTTAAATCGATGCATTTTTAATGATCACTTAAAACTTTATTTTTAAAGCTTCCCGTAAATTTCCTGCAAATAAATAATTTATACAAAATGATCAAATAATACAAATCCTGTTCACATACGATCCGTTGATCATCTGTTCTGAGTAATATTTTTCCTTAAAATCTTTACCTTTATAAAATGATAAAAAAGATCAATTTCCTCCTTATCAAATATCTTTAAAATATAAATCATCACGGCATAACAAAAAAGCACAATAAAAAACAATAAAAATTTATTCCAGAAATTCAATAAAAACAGAATCGGCAATACAACGAGAAGTGCAAGAAAGGGTTTATAAAGAAATCGCCATTGCCCGGTATGCACCAATCCGTCTTTTCTGAAAAGAATGAAATAGGGTATCAACGAAATGTATTCCGTCGCCACGGTTGCAACGGTTGCGCCAATGTAACCATACATTGGAATCAGAGCAAAATTAGCAGCCACATTGAAAGCACTTCTTCCTGCCGAAATATAGGTCTCGTTCTTCTGAAGATTGATTGCGATGAGCGTTGTACCAAACAAGTACCTCAGAAACGAAGGAATCACAGCCGTACCCAAAAGAATAAGAACAAGAGCCGCATTTTTAAAATCGGGTCCATATACCAAATCGATCAAAGCCGAAGCGATGACAACCGTTCCCATACTGACCATAATGGATACGATCAATATATATTTATACGATTTGTCGAATAATTTGGAAACCAGTGATTTGGATACCAGGTGTCTTGCCGAAAGTTCGGGATAGACGGCTTCCGTAATCACGTTTGGAATCAGCCACAATCCTTCAAGAATACGCCGGGCAGCACTGTACCAGCCGACTTCATCAAATTTTCTCATCAACGAAATCATGACCACATCAATGTTATCGAAAATCTTTCCAAAAAATGTCTGAACAACATAAATCCAGGATTTCTTTAATAACTCACGGATCAAACCAAAATCCGGTTTTAAAAATAACCGATGGCGTATGCGGATGGAAAAAGAAACAAGCAGCATAAATCCCAGCAGTCGTGAGGCCAACAATACAAGCGCAGCAACATAAAGACCGTATCCTCCGATGAGCAAAATGCTGCCGACAAGGAGGAGAAAAATTCTTTCGATCAATACCGCAATGGTTGGATACCGAAATTCATTAAGCGCTTTATAGGCGGTCCGCAATGTCAGGTTGTAACATTTCAGCGCTTCTGCAACAAATACGATAACGATAATATACCGTACATCTAAAGGATACTTGCTTTTAAATAGATAAGCGATCAAATAGCAGAACGAGAAACAAATGATTGTAAAAATGAACTGGATGTAGAGTGCGTTACCGATATACCTCCCCGCATATTCACGGTTGTTCACAATGAATTTTGTGATGGAATAGACAAACCCGAAAATAACCAGCAAAGTAAACAGCCCCACAAAAGCGAGTGCGGACGCAAACTTTCCATAAGCCACATCTTTCAAATAGTTCGCAGCGACGATGTAAAAAATCGAAGTAAACAGCAGGCTGATCTCTGAAATGAAGCTGTAAATCGTATTGCTGACGATTTTTTGACTGCTGGCGACATTTGTATTTTGATTCGATGAATGCATATACTTTGCGATTGATTTTTATCCTGTCCGACCTATCATGATGTTGTTTCTAAGCAACTCTGAAATATCTGTTCTGTCGAACGCACCATACGTTCCACAGAAAATTTTTCATAAACCCGATTTTGACCCGCCTTTCCCAATCGATGCGCTATTTTAGGATCACTCAACAAACAAATAACACTTTCGGCCAACTGATCCGGATTCCCCTGAGGAAACAACACACCATTGATCTCATTCTCAATGACTTCCGGAATCCCCCCCACATCGGGTGCAACGACCGGAACCCCTGCTGCCATCATTTCCAAAATGGAGATGCCATGCGTTTCGACCTTGGAACACATGGCACCGATATCAAAAGCTGCAATAACATCGGCGATATCTGAACGATAACCCAAAAACCGAATACATTTGGATACCTTCAAATTTTCGGCCAATGACTCAAGATCGGGTTGTAATGGTCCATCTCCCGCCAAAACAAAAAGAGTATTGGGGAACTTTTCGATGACCTCGGGCACTGCCTTGATCAAAACATCGGGAGCTTTGACTGGGAGCAAATTCGCCACCATACCAATAACCTTCGTACTCGGTCGAATCCCTAACTTTCTTTTTGCCGATGTTTTATTCATTTTTCCTCGAAAAGGACTTAGATCAATGGCATTGGGAATCACTGTGAATTTCGATGGCTTAGTCCCCAATTCTTCAACCATCAGATTCTTAAGAAATAAGGAAGGAACAATGATCCGGTCAATAAAGTGGATCAAAATACGATCCAAAAATTTCAATACACCGGGATAAAGCCCTTTGATAATTGTATCATTTGCCCGAATCATACAAGGAACCCGGGCCAATTTCCCCGATACGGGAGCGATAAACGTACCCGCTCCCAAGGCAAAAAAATACAAAACGTCTGCCCGGTACTTCCTGATGAATTGAGCGACTCGAAAGAGAACAAAAAAATCATACCGCCTTTTCATAAATAGCTCTTCAGTAGCAATGCTGGACCAGGACAAAAAAGACCGATATTGTGTTCTTACCGATTCGTCCAGTTTTTTTGCCTTATAGTAGGGATACACAAGCATCAGAGTCAATTCAAATTTTTTTTTATCGAAATAACGTATCAATCTGTCCAGTTTTGTTTCAAACCCACCGACACGATGACACGATGCCAAAACCATCACTCTTATCTTTCGAGACAAGTATGTTCTCCAATATTAGGCTTGATTGATATTTTCAGATTTTATTGTCTCTTCAATTTTTTCTCGGAATTTATCCAGCCGGTTTTCCCACAAATAGTCCTTCTTTAATGCTTCAAAATCACACGCGTCCACCGGATGATCGAGTTTAAGAATCTGGCAGATTTTTTCAGGAAATTGATCGATCGTACAAATCTCAAGCCGCTGGTAATGACGAGGCACTGTTCTCGCACCGGTTTCCGTGGCAATGACGGACTTTCCGCACGCCAGGGATTCGATAACCTTGGTCGGCATGCCCCACCCTTTTAATATCGGAGAAATCACCAAGTCTGCTTTTTGGATATAGGGCACAACCGATTCGACAAAACCGGTAAACTCGATATTCGGATGGGTGTATTCTTTCGGAGGATTCGCACCGACAAATTGAAATTTGACATTGGGAATGTTCCGAACGACCTTATCGACAATGCGCTCGAAGGTCACCAGAACCGCTTCCCGATTGGTGGAAATATTGTAATTCCCGAAGAACAAAATCGTCTTGATATCATTTTTAGATGGTTTATAAAAAGGGTGATAAGCAGTCTCATCAAACCCCTGAGGGACAACGACGATCTTGTCTCTAAAAGTCCATTTCGAAAAGAATTCTGCATCGGGATCGGAAACGGCGATCAAAATGTCGGACAGTTGACATCCTCTTTTTTCGATCCGATGCACATAGGGAACGAGAGGCCAGCGGCGAAAATCTTTTTTGGCTTTTCCCAGATACTGTTTATACTCAACATTGTGGGAATTGTATATCCACGGCACATTGAATTTCTTTGAAAGCTTGATCCCATACCTGGCGCTCAACCCGTAATCCGCAAGGATAAAATCGTAATGATTCTTTTCCAGAAAAGAAACGGCAGTTCGGTACAACGCTTTGCTAAATATAAAATAGCCTTTTTGTGAAAATGGGATGGCAATCTTTTCGCGAACATTGCGGATTTGATCGGCAAATTTCTTTTCAAGATCGGGATGACCCGGATGCCCCGACCCCTTCATGTAGATCAGATCCAGGGTATAATATTTTGAAAGATAATTGACAAACTGCGCGCCCCTGACGCCGGCACCCGTATAGGGCACATGAGGATCATACATAGACAAATAAAGCATCTTTTTTTTCGGATTCTTTACTTTCGTTGTTTGATCAGTTTTACTGCTTTCCTGATCGTCCGGTTGCCTTTTTTGAATGATTCGTACCGGTGCTCCCGCAGCAATGACATAATCTGGCAGCATTTTGTTGACTACCGATCCTGCTCCCACAATCACATGTTTTCCGATGGTTACGCCGTCAAAAATGGTGACATGCGCTCCGAGCCAGCCGCCCGGACCGAGTTGAATTCCCTGGGACGATCTTCCCTGATCGAGAACCGGAATCGATGGATTGTCAAAATGGTGTGTTCCGCCGACGAGGTAACAATAGGCGGCCATGAGAGCGCTGGCTCCCACACGGACTTCGCTGGCGGAAAAAATCATGCAGTTGAAACCGATATTGACACGATCCTCCAGAATGATGTCTCCGTTTTTGCAGTTGAGGATCGTGTTCCTTCCGATAAAAACGCCGTCCCCGATAAAGATGCCACGGTTGTTCTGGCCTTTGGCATCCAAAACGCAGTGGTCATCGATCACCACGTCATTCCCGATATGGATTTTTCTGGGATGTCTCAGCACCACGCCGATGCCAAACTGCACGTTTCCTCCCACACTGCCAAGCAGTTTTGGATAAAGCTTGCTCCGCAACAAAAGCCCGAGCGCGCCGGGGGTCTGGCTTGCAATACCGATGATGAATTCATATTTCATCAGGCGGAACACCCCCTTTTCTCCGAGAATGAGCTCCATGTACTTCGTCAGCTTGCCGCCGCGTTTGGAGAATTCTTTCTGAATTTCAACGGTTTCTGTTTTGTCCATAATATGCCACGCTTATGTCAACAGTTTTTTCTTTTGATACCACTCGGCGGTTTTCTTCAAACCCGTTCGCAAATCAACCTTAGGGTGGTATCCTAATTTTTCTCTGGCTTTGCTGATATCAAAGGCCCGGTCTTTGATAAAAAAATCCACACGCCTCCGGTATATCGGCGGATCGATGCGGAACGGCCTGCAGAGCAGTTCGCACACCGCACCGGCCAGCCAAACGGGCCAGACGGGAATGTGAAGTTTTGGAATGGTTACTCCAAACATATCCGCAATCGTTTCGACCAGTTCATTCAATGTTGTGTATCTTTCACCAGCCAGCGTGAATATTTCTCCTTCGATATTCGGTTTCTCCCCGACCAGCAGAATTCCGTCGATCAGATCATCAATATAGGTCAGATGATAGAGCACCTTGCCTGATCCAAACATCCGGAATTTTCCGTTTCGAATGTATCGAAACAATTTGAGAAAACGCGTGTCCCCGGGGCCGTAAATTCCAACAGGCCGAAAAATCACTCCAGGCAGTCCGCGGTTTCGGAAAAAATCCAAAGCCGCTAATTCGCCTTCCATCTTGGATTCCTGATAGTAATCGCCGGGATTGTAAGGTGCCTCTTCCGAGGCCGGAGGATGTTTGATCTCCCCCTGAACACCGACCGTGCTGCAATGAACAAACCGTTTGACCTTTGCTTCTTTGGCGGCTTCTAAGAGATTTTTTGTGCCTTCATAATTCACCGCCCAAAAAACTTTTCTCGGGATATTCTCCTCCCGATAGACCGCAGCAATATGATAGATCACATCCACATTCCGGACCGCTTCTGTCAACGTCTCTTTTCGGGTCAAATCTCCCCGTACGATTTGAACCCCTTCCTTTTCCAGTGCACTTGTATTTATCCCCGGGAGAGAAAGACCCCGTACATCGTATCCCTTGCTGACCAGACGGCGGCAGAGATACCCCCCTGTGAAACCGGTCGTGCCTGTGACCAAAACTTTTTTCATCGATCCTATTCCTTTACGTATTTCAAACTTGCCAGCGGCATTCCCAAAAATCGTTTTCGTCGCACCGAATCACAGCTCTTGCAAGGTTCATCAAGCGCTTCGAATGTTCCCTGGAACATCTGCTCTCTCAGCCGGATAGAAGCTTGACTGTTAAATGTGGAAGCTATCGTATCCGAGCGCATATCCCCTAAAACAATCTTTCCGAAAAAATCGTGGGGACAGGGCCCGGTCATACCATCCCAGCAAACCACGAGAGAATGCCACGGGAACGTGCATGCGGTGAACGAAGTGGAATCGCCGGTTTTCAAATCCACATTGCCGGCCCAGTTGTGCGGCTTTTTGACGATGAAGCGATCCAATCCCCGCTTTTTCAATTCCTGAATAAATGCGGGTTTGGCACGAAGCGAATCCGCATCTTGATTCAATTCCATGACTTCCATAACGGTCTTTGGTTTGTTGTGACCGCCCATCTGCTTCGTTTCGAGAAACCGGTGGATTTGTGAGAGTGTCTCTTCGAATTTCGCCCCGCCCCGGATCTTTTCGTAAACATCGGAGGCATAGCCGTCGAACGAAAATGAAATCAGGTCCAGTCGGACATCAATCAGATTCTGCGCCATCTTCTCAGTCAATGTGGTTCCGTTGGTGTGAAGTTTCACGGAAAAGTCGAGTTCCTTGGCGTAATCGATCATATCGATTAATCTGGGATGGAGCGTCGGCTCGCCGCGATGGTGAAGATTGATGTCGTAAATCCATCCCTGTGCTTCATCGACGATTTTCTTGAACAACTTGAAATCCATGAATCCGAGTTCCTCTTTTTTGAACTCCTTGTTCGGACACATCACACAGGAAAGGTTGCACCGGTTGGTCGGTTCGATCCAAAGCCGATACGGCATATAGGGTACCTCGACCTGTTTTTTCAGCCAGTAATGGTAGGCTATCTGAACGAGCCGGGTCCCGAATTTTTTTCTTTTATAAAAATTCATTCGCAATAACCATTCACGTTTCACATCACCGGGTCATGGAATAGATTACTTTGATTGCATCCATTTCCTCTTTTTTTCTGGATGAATTCCATCCCAACTCTTTCGCCATCACGTCTGCGCAGTATTGCACGGTTTCATCTCCCGGATTACCGGCCGAACCGAGATCAGTTCTCCGCAGAAGAATATCCGAAAGTCTCATCGCCATCTCCTCTCTGATTCCGTGAACCACTTCGGCAGTCAGCACTTCCGAAGAACCGGGAACCGGTGTTTTCATCTCCGGATCGGACTGGATCATCTGGAAGAGCCTCGGAT
>CAZIAH010000044.1:0-29697 GCA_964537715.1 uncultured bacterium
ATTTGAAAAAAAGTTCATTTTTTACAAAGTTACTTTATTTGTGAGTCAATCCGTTAAATCATTCCTTTCGAAATTTTCGTAAAAATCTTCTTGATTCTTTATCACAATTTGGCTATTATTATAAGTTATCTTTCATAAAAAAGTGTAATTACCTGCCATGTTCTCCAAAGTATTGAGCGCCGCTGTGCTTGGTATCGAGGGCTACATCGTAGAAGTTGAATCTCACATCGAAAAGGGGCTGCCCCATTTTGCCACGGTCGGATTGCCGGACGGAGCGGTCAAAGAATCCAAAGAACGCGTGAACGCGGCTGTCAGGAACACGGGGTTCCGTTTTCCGAGCAAGCGGATTACGGTCAATCTGGCTCCGGCCGATGTCCGGAAGGAAGGATCGGCTTTCGATCTGCCGATGGCTCTGGGCATTATCGCCGCATACGAGCAACTGGATCAGGAAGGACTGAAAGACACAGTCATCCTGGGCGAACTTGCTTTAGACGGCAAGGTGCGGACCATTCGCGGAGGACTGCCGATTTCCGTGGCGGTCAGGGATGCAAATATCAAGCGGATTTTGCTGCCGCAGGAAAATGCCAAGGAAGCGGCCATGGCCAAAGGGCTTGAGGTCTATCCGGTGGAGTCGCTTCAGGAAGCAATTGAAATTATCGAAGACGGAGCGGATCGAAAACCGTTCACCGTGAACATCGACGAAGTTTTTTCCCAGAGTTGTCAGTATGCTGTAGATTTTCATGACGTCAAAGGACAGCAGCATGTAAAACGGGCCCTCGAAGTGGCTGCGGCCGGCGGACACAATCTGCTGATGATCGGCCCGCCAGGATCGGGCAAGACCATGCTGGCCAAACGCATCCCGACGATTCTTCCCAATCTTACTCTGGACGAAGCCCTGGAAACCACCAAGATTCATTCCGTGGCCGGGACCCTGCCTCCGGATACGGCACTCATTGCCACGCGTCCGTTTCGGTCGCCCCATCACACGATTTCCGATGCGGGATTGATCGGCGGCGGACACGTCCCGAAACCGGGAGAGGTGAGTCTTTCACATCACGGGGTGCTGTTCTTGGATGAGCTGCCGGAGTTCAGAAAAAACGTGCTCGAAGTGCTTCGTCAGCCCATGGAAGACGGCAAGGTCACGATCTCGCGGGCCGCGCTTTCCGTGACCTATCCTGCCAACTTCATGCTTGTGGGCGCAATGAATCCCTGTCCGTGCGGGTATTTTTCGAGTCCGACGCACGAATGCTCCTGCACGATTCCGCAAATCCAGCGCTACCGTTCGAAAGTGTCCGGTCCGCTGTTGGACCGGATCGATATTCATATCGAGGTGCCGGCCGTAAAATACCGGGAGCTTTCAGGAAGAGCGGACGGGGAAGAATCCGACACCATTCGGAAGCGGGTGATCCGGGCCAGGGAAGTGCAGTTGGAACGATTTCGAGCGCATCAAGGTATATATTGTAACGCGCACATGGACTCGAAAGAAATCAGAAAGTATTGTTCGATCGATCAGCAGGGAGATACACTGCTCAGCACGGCGATCAACCGGTTGGGACTTTCGGCCAGAGCGTACGACCGGGTTTTGAAAGTTGCCAGAACCATTGCCGATCTCGAAGGATCCGATGTCATCCGGCCCGAATATTTGAGCGAAGCCATCCAGTACCGCAGTCTGGACCGTGATTTCTCTTTGATGGTTTGATCCCTTGGAACGGAGCGGAGAGATGAAAGAGAAAGTGATTGAAATTCAGGACAAAGATGGAATCACATTTGTCCGGGTGGGCGAAAAAAGAGTCTATCAAAACATCGTTGTTCCGTTTCAGGAAGAACTTATTTCAATCATCGATCAAGGAAACGAGAGATTGATCATCGATCTGTCGGAGGTGGATGTGATCAACAGTTCGGGACTGGGTGTGTTGATTCTTGCTTCGGACCGGTTGAACAAGATCGGCGGAAAATTGGTGGTCATGGGATTGTCTCCTCTGCTCAAGGAACTTTTCCAGCGTATGCGGTTGAACACACTTTTTATCGTGGTGGAAAGTCAGGAAGAAGCATTGTCGGAAATTCGGAAATAAAAAATCCCTGCAACTTAGCCCGGCTATAAAGAACCGTGATATTCACGGTGGGTGCCCTCCTGAACGTTTTTTACTTCCACTCGATGGAGGCTTGTAATACGCGGCCAGAGCCGAGCTCCCTATAGTTTTAATTGATGGCTCTTTATAGCAACCGTTATGCTAACCTTGCAGGGATCATAACTAAATTAAATTTCAAGAATTCGATGGTCAATGTCAAGCGAAAAATGCAACATCTATAAATAGCAAGAATAAAAGCAATGGTTCCTCTGGGCAAAATATTTCTCATCATCGGGTTAATTTTTCTGATATCGGGTTTGATTATGATCTTCGGACACCGCATTCCCTTTTTGGGCAAGTTGCCCGGAGACATTCATATTGAAAAATCCAATTTCCGTTTCTATTTTCCTGTGACCACTTGTTTGTTGCTGAGTCTACTTTTTACCTTGATTTTTTGGTTCTTCAGGAGATAAATTTAGAGTGATCGATCACAATATTCATGAGGTTATTCTCAATGAAACAAAATAGTGAACCACCCGGTTTCCGTTCGATTCGATTTCTTACCATAGCCATGTCTGGTCTACTGGCGCTCATTTTCATATTGCCTTCGATTTCTTTTGCAGCACGGCACGTGGATCTGATCGTTATCGACAGTCCTATCACGCCTGTAAGTGCCAAGTACATCAGTGACGGCATCCGTCAGGCCGAAAGAGATGGTGCGGAAGCGCTCATCATACAAATGGATACACCCGGCGGATTGATGGAAGCGACATGGTCGATCGACAAGAAAATCCTGGCGGCGGATGTTCCCGTTATCGTGTACATCTATCCCAGCGGCGGACGCGCCGCTTCCGCGGGAGTTTATATTTCCTATGCCGCCCATATTCTGGCCATGGCACCGAGCACCAATATCGGATCAGCCCATCCCGTGACTATGGGGGGAGGGGATTCCTCCAAAGTAATGACGGAGAAGATTACCAATGATGCGGTGGCCCACATCAAAGGCTTAGCGGAAAAACGGGGCCGCAATGCGAAGTGGGCGGAACAAGCCGTCCGGGAGAGTGTCAATATTACCGAGAAAGAAGCAGTACAATTAAAGGTAGCCGATCTTATTGCCAGTACCCCTGAAGGACTGCTTGAAAAACTGGATGGAAGACATGTGGTTCTGGAAAATAGAGAGGTGACTCTGCACGTCAAAGATGCCGACATCATTCGCAAATCCATGACCTTGTGGGACAAAATTCTGGATAAGATCTCTCATCCCAACATTGCCTATCTTTTGATGATTTTCGGTTTTTATGGGATTTTCTTTGAATTGCGAAGTCCCGGTGCTGTCTTTCCGGGTGTGTTCGGCGCAATCTGCCTGGTCCTTGCATTCTTCGCACTTCAGGTATTGTCCATGAATACGGCAGGATTCATGCTCATCATTTTAGCCTTTGTTTTCTGGATATTGGAAGCATTCATTCCAGGATTCGGGGTCTTGGCTGCGGGCGGTCTGGTATCGTTCGTGCTGGGATCGATGATGTTGTTTAAAACACCGGAGGTGAAAGTGTCTTTAGGTTTGATTATTACAATGGCAGTGTGTACCGGTCTGTTTCTTTTCGTGGGTTTGGGTCTGGCGTTTAAGACCCGATTGACCAAAGCCACCACGGGGCAGCAGGGGCTTGTTGGTGAAATTGGGACGGCAGTCAATCCTCTCAATCCCGAAGGTCAGATCAGTGTGCACGGTGAAGTCTGGAAAGCCGTGAGTTCGAAACCGGTCAGAAAAGGGGAAAAGGTGGTTATCACGGCAGTCAAGGGGTTGGAAGTTCGGGTTGAAAAAATAAAAGGGAAAAAAGGATAGGGAAGATTGATCAGCATTCATTTTGGTTATCATTATTGTATCCATGACCCAAAAAGGAGGATAATATGTCAATATTGATCGGATTAATTATTGTTGTGGCGTTGCTGCTGCTCCGCGGCGTTCGCGTACTGCGTGAGTACGAACGGGGTGTGGTTTTTCGGTTGGGCCGGCTCGTCGGAGATCGAGGTCCTGGTTTGATTTATGTGATTCCCATTTTCGAAACCATGGTCAAGGTCAGTCTGAGAACGGTGGCGATGGATGTGCCTCCCCAGGATGTGATCACCAAAGACAATGTATCCGTGAAAGTCAATGCCGTGGTCTATTTTCGTGTCTTGGAGGCCGGCAAAGCGATTGTCGAGGTTGAGGATTATCTTTATGCCACTTCACAGTTGGCACAGACCACGCTTCGTTCGATCCTGGGTCAGTTCGAACTCGATGAGCTGCTTTCGGGACGTGAAAAGATCAATGAGAAACTGCAGGAAATTCTTGACAAACACACGGATCCCTGGGGGATCAAAGTCTCGCTGGTCGAAGTCAAGCACATCGATCTGCCCGAGGAAATGAAGCGAGCGATTGCCCGTCAGGCTGAAGCAGAACGTGAACGGCGGGCCAAAGTTATTCATGCCGAAGGCGAATTGCAGGCCTCCGAAAAATTGGCAGCCGCAGCCGCAAAATTAGGCAAAGAACCCGCGGCCATTCAATTGCGTTTTCTCCAGACATTGGTCGAGGTCGCGTCGGAAAACAACTCGACGACCCTTTTCCCGATACCTATCGATCTGTTCAGACCGATGTTGGAAAAGTATATGAAATCGGATAAAAAATGAAGACGCATTGAATCCCGCCAGAGACGGGCAGAGGTTCATCCACTGCATCTTTAGGTGTTCAATGTTTTTGCTTTTGATACCCCGCTGCCTGCGGCGGGACAGTTCATTCAGGGTAGTCCAATCAAAGTTATATCGTCAGGAGGAACTGCATGACAATGAAAAGGCGTGTGAAATCGGGACTGGAATGGGGTTTTTTTCTCGGTATCTGTACCTGGCTTCTCGCAACGGGGGTATCCAATAAAATTCCGAATTGGGGAGTGTGGTCGATTATTCTTTCCCGAACATTGATGGGTTTTTTGTCGGGCATTGTGAAATGGGACGCAGCCTGGTGGATGCGAGGTCTGATCTTCGGATTGGCAGTGGGTTTTCTCCATGGATTTGTGGTGATTCAATGGACCGGATTTGGATGGCTCAACGGATTTATTCCGGGAATCCTCACCGGTGCCATTGTCGGAGTGGTTATCGAGAGAGTTTTGCAGCATCGATCGGACGAGGAACAGCCGCAATAAAACAATCCTTGGATTTGAATGGAGTGATGTTATTTATGAATCGATCCAATACCATTCAGTTTTTATTCCGTTGGTTCATTTCTATGCTGGCATTCGGATACTTTATCGGTTCGGTTTGGGCGGCAGATTCCACACAGCAAAAGCAATCCATTCCAGAAGATAAAAAACAGACGGAAACCAAAAAGGATTCGATTGGTGTAAAAGATGGGACCTATGTTGGAATCAGCGAGGGATGGACAGGGATGAAAGCGGAAGTGAAGATTCAGAAAGGTCAGATTTCCGGTATCAAAATTTTGGAAATTAACGGTACGCCGGAATTTTACGAGAAGGTCGTGGATCTACTGCCGGATCGTATCCTCTCGAAAAACAGTCTCGAAGTGGATGGTATCAGCGGAGCTACATTAAGCAGCAACAGTATGAAGGAAGCCATCGGTCATGCGCTGGATCAGGCAAAAGAAAAAAAGTAACGCTACCTGGATTTTGAGTCTGTTTTTTGGGGGAATATTTGTCATGGCACCACTTGCGGAAAATAAAATTATCCAGCTGCCCGCTCCGAATCTGACCGGTTCTGTTTCGGTGGAAAAGGCCATTGCGGAAAGACGGTCGATTCGTCAATTTACGGACGATCCGCTCTCTCTTGGAATCGTTTCCCAGATGATGTGGGCTGCTCAGGGGATCACGGATGGCGATTGGAAACGGGCTGCTCCATCCGCTGGAGCTACTTATCCTCTAAAAATCTATCTTGTTGCAAATCGTGTCGAAGGACTGAAATCGGGCCTCTATCATTATCTTGTTGATTCACACGGGTTGGAAGTCATTAAGATACAGGATTTGGGTAAACCGCTCCGAGAAGCTGCTCTGGGGCAGAGTATGATCGAAAAGGCCGCTTTCAATATTGTGATTGCGGCAGATTATCAGCGAACCACGGCACGATACGGTGCGAGGGGAGAGCGGTACGTGCATATCGAGGTCGGACATGCGGGGCAGAATATTTATCTTCAAGCAGAGGCTTTGGGACTGGGGACGGTCGCTGTCGGCGCCTTTAATGATCAAAAAGTCCAGGATTTGTTGGAGATTAAAGAAGAGGTGCTCTACATCATGCCAATCGGGAAACCGGTTCGTTGAAGGAAGGTAAAACATGGCTGGTAACAAACTGCTGACAAGACGGCAATTTATTACTGAAGCGTCTACACTTGTTGCTGGAATGTCGGCAATGGCAGCTTCGTCCAAACAGGATAAATTGTCCTGGAAGGAGGCGCGGTACTACAGAAAGTTATCCGATGAGAAAGTTCAATGCGAACTTTGTCCGTGGCAATGCGTCGTTTCTCCCGGAAATCGGGGGCATTGCGATGTAAGGGCCAATCGGGACGGAACCTACTATTCCTTGGTCTACGGCCGGGTCGCGACTTATCACAGCGATCCCATTGAAAAGAAACCTTTTTTTCATTTTCTGCCGCAGAGCATAGCCTTTTCTATTGCGACTGCCGGCTGCAATGTGGACTGCAAATTCTGTCAGAACTGGGAACTGGCCCAGCGAAAACCGGAAGAACTTCCCGCTTATCCGTTTACTCCAAAAGAGATCATCGAAAATGCGAAAAAGTGGAATTGCCGGTCCGTGGCGTACACATACAACGAACCCACGGTTTTTACGGAATATATTTACGATATCGCTGTACAAGGAAAACTTCAGGATGTTCGAAGTGTTATTGTCTCGAACGGATTTATCAATAAAACTCCTCTGATCGATCTTTGTAAGGTCATCGATGGCTACAAAGTCGATCTGAAAGCGTTTACTGAGAAATATTATCAGGAGGTGGTCGGTGGGCGTTTGGCGCCGGTGCTGGATACGCTAATCACATTGAAAAGCCAGAGTGTCTGGACGGAGATTGTCTATCTCATGGTTCCCACGCTCAACGATGATATGGAAAAAATCCGTGAAATGTCCAAGTGGATACTGCGGGAACTGGGACCGGATGTTCCCCTCCATTTTTCACGGTTCTATCCGAAATACAAATTGAAAAATATGCCTCCGACACCGATTGCCACACTTGAAAATGCGAGAAATACGGCAATGGATTGCGGACTGAACTATGTGTACATGGGAAATGTCCCCGGACACGAAGGAGAAAATACGTATTGTCCGAATTGTCAAAAAGTGCTTATCCGCCGTATGGGGTATCAGGTTCTCGAAAATCATATTCACAGCGGTAAATGTAGTTTCTGCGGCCATTCCATTGCCGGTGTCTGGTAGAATGGGAGAATCTCGAATGAAACAAAAAATAATGGTTATCATTTTTTGTCTGTTTTTCTGCTCTCTGTTTCTAATTTGCCGGCATCAGGAAGTCAGAGCCGGGAATGTGCGTCGGCCCGCTAGGGCGGGACAGTTTTATCCGGGAACACGGGAAGCACTTACTGAAATGGTGAATCAATTTTTAGCCAATGCAGAAAATGTGCAAATTTCGGGTAGACCCATCGGTATCTGGGTACCTCATGCCGGATATCAGTTCAGCGGACAGATTGCGGCGAACGCGTATCGTCCCCTGCGCGATCTCGATGTGAACGCAGTGGTTATTTTCGGAGCCAATCATACGATGTATCTGGAAGGCGCGTCCATCGGAATCTGGGATGCCTACCGGACTCCTTTGGGCGATGTGAACGTGGATACTGTATTGGCTCGAAAAATCATGGCTGCCTCCCCATTGATATCGAACATCCCTCAAGTCCACCAGTATGAACATTCTGTGGAAGTCCAGCTTCCATTTGTGCAGACTGTGCTGCCGGGCGTGCCGATTGTGCCTGTCGTGATGGGCAATCTTTCTTACGATAAATGCCAGCAGGTCGCGGAAGCGGTTGCTGCGAGTGTCGGCGGAAGAAAGGTGCTTCTGATTGCCAGTTCGGACATGTCCCATTATCCGAATTATCAGGATGCCTATTCTGTGGACGCAAAGACATTGAACGCAGTGGACAAATACAATCCTAAATCTGTGTGGAGTTTGAGCCACACTCTTCTGAAAGAGAATATTCCGGGACTGGACTGTACACTGTGCGGTTTGCAGGCTGTGGTGACCGTGATGCTTACTTCGGAAAAACTTGGCGCCAAAGATGTGGAAATGCTGCCCTATGCGAATTCCGGAGATGTTTCCGGCGAACGTCAGCGGGTGGTGGGTTATGGTGCTGCTATATTCTACCGCAAGCAAAATAAAAGAGAAAAAACAGGAGAGGCTATTTTGGACGAAATTAAATTCACTGACAAGGAAAAGAGCAAATTATTCCAGATTGCAAGAGAGAGTATCCTTCAGGCCCTAGACAGGAAACCGATCCCCAGCGTTTCCGTGGATGAAAAAAATCTATTGTACAAACGGGGCGTTTTCGTCACTTTGACCAATCACGGTCAGCTCCGCGGCTGCATCGGACATTTCGCTCAGGACTATCCGCTTTATGAAATCGTACAGCAGATGGCCGTCGCTGCGGCCACACAGGACTCCCGTTTTTACTATCATCCAATCACGTCGGAGGAAATGAAAGACATCGATATTAAAATATCGATTCTTTCCCCATTAAAGAAAATTAAAAGTATCGATGAAATTGAAATCGGCAAGCACGGCATCTGGATTCGTCAAGGCAATCGGGGAGGGACCTATCTGCCGGAAGTCGCAACCGAATTGGGCTGGAATAAAATTGAATTTTTAGAGCACTGCTGTGTGGAGAAAGCAGGGCTGTCCCGTGATGCCTGGAAAACCGGCGCGGATATTTATATTTACAGCTCCCAGATACTGGACGAGAAATTGTTAAAGTAAATTGAATACAAATGATTGAAGCATCCCTTGACCTCATTCTTGATTCTTAAAAAATCTATCATAAAAATCAATAGGTTAAGCGTGGACATTGAATGAACTATTTTATTAGATGGATGAAATGTGCCCAAAATGTGTCTATTTTCTCGGTATGATTAGATGTTTCTCAATTATTGATATAAAATAAATTCTATAATATATAAAGTACTTGAATTTTATTGCAACTGTTACGATAAAACATTATTATTTTAGTGATTAATAAAGATTTCTGAAGCTACCTCCACCAGTTTATTATTTTTATTCTTGATTTATTTTTACAAATAGAGATTTTTTTTTCGATAATAATATAGTGAGTCGTTATGATCGGGGAAATCATATCTCATTATAAAATCATCGAGAAGATTGGTGAAGGTGGGATGGGAGTCGTCTACAAAGTCGAGGATTCCAGGCTGAAACGCCCTGTCGCGCTCAAGTTTCTGCCGCATGAGTTGATGCGCAACCCGGAGGCAAAGGAACGCTATATCCACGAAACGCAGTCTGCCTCTGCAATGGACCATTCCAACATCTGTACCTTTTATAAATTAAGCGAGGCAGGAACTGGAAGAACCATAATAACAGGGAACATAATCCCATGATTAAATTCACCCAATCAATCTGTTGGATTTGTGTACTGCTGTTATTTCAGCCAATCCACCTTTTCCCACAACAACATTTTAAATTTGAACATCTAACAACCGCAGATGGATTGCCTACAAATTCAAATACTCACACATTTCAAGACCATTTAGGATTTCTATGGTTTGCCAATTGGTATGGATTGGTAAGATATGATGGTTATCAATTTAAAATATATCAACCGGATAGTGCAAATCCATATAGTATCAGTGGACGTAGAATAGAGAGAACCAATGAGGATAGTGAAGGTAATCTTTGGATAAGCACTCGTTATAAAGGAATTAACAAATATGATAGAAAAACAGGACAATTTTTTCATTATACGCATGATCCGCAAGATTCTACCAGCTTGAGCAGTAATGAAATTTTTATATGTTATTTAGATCGATCCGATTTGCTTTGGATCGTTCATAGAAATGGACTTCTCGATAAATTAGATACCAAAACAGGAATCATAACACGATGTCGTCACAACCCTAACGAACCATCCACTATCAGCCATAATTATGTAACCAAATGGCGGATCAGTCATCTAAATTTGATTGCACTTCATGAGGATATAAAAGGCGATATATGGATTGGAACCCGGGGAGGCGGACTTGACCGTTATGATAAAAATACAGACAGCTTTATTTCTTATCAACACGATCCGAATGATCCAAATTCGATAAGCAGCGATACTGTGACCTGCATTTATGAAGATAACGAAAATAATTTATGGATTGCTACCTGGGGTGGTGGCTTAAATCGCTATTTGCGAGAAACAAATACTTTTGTACACTATCGCCATAACAGTAAAGATGAAAACACAATGACTAATGATTACTGTTCACATATTTTTGAAGATCAATCGAACAATCTCTGGCTCTCTGTCCGGAATGGTTTAGACCTTTTTAACACTAAAAAAAATACATTTATTCATTATAAACATCATCCTGAGAATCCTTATAGCTTAAGTCGTGAACTTTTTGCCATCCCCCTTTATGAAGACAATTCAGGTTTAATATGGTTCTTGATTGGCGAACATAACCGGAGTCTTAGCACTTTTGATGTTTTTGATCCTCAGAAAGGAAAATTTTTCCATTACAAAGAAGATTTGAATAATCCTCAAGGTTTGAGAGGTATGTTTTTAAATTCATTGTGCAAGGATCATTCAGGAAACGTTTGGATTTGTACAGACTATCGAGGCATTAATAAATTGAATCCTCTAAGGCAAAATATAAAACATTTCCATCATGAACCGAAAAATACCAATTCACTCTGCCACAACACTAGTTATGCCATTCTGGAATCAACATCTCAACCAGATATTATCTGGATCGGCACGAACAATGGTTTGAATAAATATAATCAGCGCAGCGCTATGTTTACACAGGTTAAGCATCATCCGGATAATTCCAATAGTCTGGTTAATGATAATATTTACTCTGTCTATGAAGACAGATTTGGTCTGTTGTGGATAGCTACGGCGGGAGGATTAAGTTGTTATAACCCCCAAAAAAATCAGTTTAAAAATTATATGCACAATCCTGATGATTCCTCCAGTTTAGGTACAAGTACATTGTGGACGATTTGTGAAGATCATCTTGGAACGCTATGGTTAGGGAGTATAGATCGGGGATTAATCCGTTATCAAAGAGAAAACGACTCTTTTACTAATTATATCCATAATCCGGCAGATTCTCAGAGTATAACACCAGAACAGGTATGGTGCATTTATGAGGATCGAGAGGGAAACCTATGGATTGGAACTGAAAATGGGCTTAATAAATTCAATCGTTCTAATCAGACATTTACTCGTTATCTTACTGATAAAGCAATATTTGTGATACATGAAGATAAACATAATAACTTTTGGTTGGCTTGTGAACGGGTTGGACTTTGCCTTTTTAATCGGCAAACTGATGAAGCGACTTTTTATGATCAAAAACAGGGTTTATGCAATAATAAAATTAATTCGATCGTTGAAGATGATGATGGGTTTCTCTGGCTCGCTACTGAAGGCGGAGTATCAAAATTTAATCCCAAAACAAAAGAATTTACAAATTTTTTTGAAGAACATGGTTTCCCCACACAATTATTTAATGTGAATGGAACAAAATTAAAAAACGGACAGATATGGCTTACGACCATCGATAATGGGATTGTTGGATTTTATCCCGATCAGATCAAAATAAATACCATACCTCCCAAGATTGTATTAACCGATATAAAGCTCTTTAACGAATCATTGAAAGTTGGTTCTGACTTACCTTTAAAACAGGATATCTCTATCACCAAAGAAATCACCTTTGCCCATTGGCAGAATGACATTACGATTGAGTGTACCGCATTACATTTTAGCTGTCCTGAAAAAAATCAGTATGCCTTCTGGTTAGAAAATTATGATAAAGACTGGTATTATACAGGCACCAATCGGTTCGCCTCTTATACCAATCTCGATCCGGGTGAATATATTTTCCATGCCAAGGGATCAAATTGTGACAACGTCTGGAATGAGGATGGTGTGTCCTTGCGCATTATCATTCTTCCCCCCTGGTGGCGAACCTTTTGGGCGTATGGGCTTTATGTGTTGATCATCAGCTCAATCGTTTTTGTGATATGGCAGAATCAACTGAGACGCATTCATTTAAGAAATGAGTTAAAAATGAAGCAATTCGAGGCCCAAAAGCTTCAAGAGATTGATCATATCAAGTCACGTTTCTTTGCCAATATTTCTCATGAATTTCGTACGCCGCTGACACTCATTTTAGGACCAATTGAAAAATTACTATCTGAAATAACCAATCCGAAATGGAAAAATCAGTTACAAATAACGATGCATAACAGTCAACAACTGCTTCGATTGATTAATCAATTGTTGGATTTTTCAAAATTAGAGGCAGGTCGAATGTTGTTAAGGGCCAAGGAAGATGATATTATTCCTCTCATTAAAGGCATTGTATTTTCATTCATGTCTTTAGCAGAACGGAAGCGGATTACATTAACATTTCAAACAGAACAAGATTCGATTCTCGTATTTATAGATCAGGACAAAGTGGAGAAAATTTTATCTAATCTGTTATCTAATGCATTTAAATTTACGTCAGAAGGGGAAATGATTACGGTTCAGGTGTCAAAGAAATTTGGCAGAAAGGGAGAATGGTTATTTGCTCCTGCAGCAGAAGAGATGGTCGAAATTAAAATTATTGACACAGGGATCGGTATGGCACCCGAACATCTCGATCACATTTTTGATCGCTATTATCAAGTCGATGATAAAGGCGGAGAAGCCGGCACTGGAATAGGATTGGCATTGACCAAAGAATTGATAGATCTGCATCATGGGAAAATCACGGTACAAAGTGAACTGGGAAAGGGTTCAACATTTATTATTTATTTACCATTAGGAAAAGCCCATTTGAAAAAACATGAAATCATTGATGAAAAGGGTGAAGAACCAATAATTACTGTAGAGAAGGACGATCGTTTATCTGATGTTAAATATAGAAAACAAAAAATTGAAAAAGAGATTCAAGAAATCCAACAGCCAAAGACCAAAATCAGGAGACAATTGCCAATCGTCCTTATAGTTGAAGATAACCAGGATGTCAGAACTTATATTCGAGATTTTTTGGAATCGGATTATCGAGTTAAAGAAGCACGAGATGGTGTGGATGGTTTTGAGAAAGCCACTAACACGATTCCAGATTTGATTATCAGCGATGTGATGATGCCAAACATGGATGGTTTTGAATTATGTGAGAAATTAAAAACCGATGAATGCACCAGCCATATTCCTGTTATACTATTAACGGCCAGAGCTTCCGAAAAAAGTAAATTAGAGGGATTGGAAACAGGCGCAGACGATTATATTATCAAACCCTTTAGCACTCGTGAACTACATGTTCGAGTTAAAAATTTGATTGAACAAAGAAGGAAATTAAGAGAACGATTCAGTCATGAATCCGCATTGAAGCCAAAAGATATTGCAATAACCTCAGCCGATGAAAGATTTCTGCAACGGGTCATGGATACTATCGAAGCACAGATAGGAAACCCGGATTTTGGTGTGTATGACTTTGGAAGAAAAGTCGGATTAAGTCACTCGCAATTACACCGTAAAATTCGAGCGCTTACGGATAGATCTCCTATTGAATTTATCCGAACCTTACGCTTGAAACGTGCGGCAGATCTATTAAAACAACATTTTGGAAATGTTGCTGAAATTGCCTATGAAGTCGGCTTCAACAATCCTTCTTATTTTGCCGAATGCTTCCGGAAGCTATTTGGCAAATCACCTTCTGAATATGCTGCCAATGCATCCCTTGGGTAGTCAATAACCTTAAATTCTAAAATAAATGAATGAGCCTGCATTATTCATAAATTTTTTTAAGGGTATAGGTGAAAGGTGGATTCCCGCTTAAAAATTGTCGTGCCTGCGGCAGACAGGCGGGAATGACAGGGTGGGGGTGTCATTCCTGTCCCGATTTCTTATTCTTATCATATGATTGAATAATCGGGATTTTCAGGAATCCAGGGCGGTGTAACTAATAATTTACAATAAACTTAAGCTTAATTTTTTAATAGTTTATGAATAATCCAGGATAATTAATCAAATTCCGCTAATTATTCCACCGACCTATTATTTTACCTCTAATCTTTCATTATACCTCTAAATGCGATATTTCTCGTATCATTTGGGCTATATCTGGTAGACGAAATACAATTTTATTTGTATCCTTAAATTGAACAAGATCCTGTTTTTTTAATTAAGCTTTAATTGTTGAAGTCGGCGGCAGCTTGACCGCAGGTCGTTCTTGGACAGTCTGATGACAGACCGAGGGAATCTGTTTTGGATTCCTTAAAGCAGTTGTTTAAAATCACACAACTCGAAAGGAGGAAGAACAATGCAATTCAAACACAAACTTTCGTATATCGCGCTCGGCGGCGTGTTCGTGATTGTCGGGCTGCTGGGCATGACTTCCATCAGTCTGGCACAAGGCGGCCCGTGGTCGACAAAAGCCCCCATGCCGACTGAAAGAATGTGTCTGGCCGCCGGTGTGGTGAATGGGAAAATCTATGCCATCGGGGGGACAATTAGCCGTGAGACGCCAGGTCTTCAAACGGTAGAGGAATACGATCCTATGTCCGATACCTGGACAATGAAAGCTCCTATGCCAACCGCAAGAGAGTGTCTGGCCGCAAGCGCAGTGAATGGAAAAATTTATGCCATCGGCGGTTCACATACTTGGTTGGGGTCAGGTCTTACCATTGTTGAAGAATACGATCCTGAAACAGATATTTGGGTGACCAAAACCCCTATGCCGACCGCAAGATTGGGTTTATCCACCTGCGTGCTAAATGAAAAAATTTATGCTATAGGCGGGCAAAGTGGCTGGAGTTCAAATGATGCAACTGTGCACGCGGTAGAAGAATACGATCCGGCAACTGACACATGGACATCGAAAGCCGAGATACCCACTGCAAGGACATTTCTTTCAATGGGTGTGGTGAATGGGAAGATCTATACCATTGGCGGGGTTTTAAGTGCGCAGGCAGTATGTTCGGTCGTGGAGGTGTACGATCCTGTCTCTGACACCTGGACAGATACGACTGCTCAATTGCCGGCGTCAAGAGGTGCGGGGTCTGCCAGCGTGGTGAATGGGAAAATTTATGTAATTGGCGGCGTTCCCTCGAGTTTTTCGGCACCTGTTTCGAAAATGGAAGAATACGATCCGGTCACTGACACCTGGGTAGCAAAAACCAATATGCCAACGGCAAGATTGTTTCATGTTGAAGGAACAGTGAATGGCAAGATTTATATTGTTGGCGGTTCATTGACTGGGCTCCCGACTGTTTCGCCTACTGGTGCCCTGGAAGTGTTCGATCCGGATTTTATAAGCTCAGTTAAAGCAGATGCGGAAAACCATCCGAGATCCTTCATGCTTTATCAGAATTTTCCCAATCCATTTAACCCGCAGACGAGAATCAAATATGAACTCCCTCAAGCGAGCAAGGTGGTGCTGAAGGTGTACAACATCGTTGGCCAGGAGATTTGCACCCTGGTGGATGAGGTTAAGCCTGCTGGTTTGTTTGAGGTGGTGTGGGATAGCAGGGACAACACCGGCCATTGGGTGGCCAGCGGCGTGTATCTGTACCGAGTCGAGGTCCAAGGCTTTGTGCAGACCAGGAAGATGCTGTTGCTGGAGTAGAGGCTCAGTGGAAAACTTAACCAACCTTCCCGGTATTTGGACAACAAAACCACGGTGAGCACACGTCACAGCCTGTCTGCCGTCCTGACGGGAAAGGAGGCGAGGAAAGGGCTTTCTGAGGAGAGGTGCTCTATATGTGGCATGGAGCATGACAGACCGAGGACCTGTTTCGGATTCCTGAAAACAGTTATCTAAAATCACACAAGTCGAGAGGAGGTCATCATGAAAAAGTTAATTGTTATTAGGGGGTTGTGTCTCTTCGTCATGGTATTTCTATCACTGGCAGAGACACAAATCAGTCATGCTCAGACTGATATTCCAGAGGGTAATGTCAGCGGAACATGGAGTTTATCAAATTCTCCCTATCATATTAATGGGGAGATAACTATTCCCAATGATGAAACACTGACCATTGAACCGGGTGCAGAGGTTATTTTTCAAGGTCATTACAAATTCAATATTCAGGGAAGAATTCTCGCTATCGGGACTGAACAAGACAGCATTATTTTCACAGCGGATGATGATTCAGCGGGCTGGCATGGATTGAGATTTGATAACACACCCAGTTCAAATGATAGCAGCATCATTGAGTATTGCAGATTGGAATATGGGAAAGCCAATACTGGTTCAGGAAATGTAAACAGGTGTGGAGGCGCTATATATGCAAAATGTGATAAACTTAGAATTTCTCATTGTCTTTTCCAGCTCAATATGTGTTATCACCCGGATATTCAGCAAACTGGAGGTGGGGCGATAACTATTGCTGGAGGAAATCCAATAATTTGTTATTGTGAATTTAAAGCAAACACGAGCTCTTTTTTTGGAGGAGCATTACTTATATGGTTTAGCTCATCCAAGGGACAAATAGTTAATAATTATATTCATCATAGTACCGGGCACGGCACAATAACTATTGGACAAGGCGCATCACCAATACTTTATAATAATCTAATCGTAAACAACCACTCCACCGGACATGGTGTTATACATATTAGTAATCCTCCTGGAATGTCCATTTTTATTAACAACACGATTGCAAACAATACCTGCGCCGGTGCAGGAGGTGCCGTATTTGTCAATCATGGCATGACGCCGTTATTTATCAATAATATTATTTATGGAAATACGCCGGCACAGGTCAGGCTTGAAGCACCATCCGGTCTTGATTTTATTAACTGCCTGATTGAAGGTGGTGAAGAAGGATTCTCAGGTGCAAGTTTCACCGGAATATATCAAAATAACATCGATAATGACCCCATGTTTGTGGATGCAGCGAATAACGATTTTCATCTTTTAGACATTTCCCCGTGTATTGGTGCAGGTACAGATTCTGTTGAAATCGATGGCGCATGGTACTATGTTTCTTCAGCGGATTTTGATGGCAATCTCAGACCCAATCCTGCTGGTTCCAGCCCGGATATTGGTGCGTTTGAAAACATATTGGGTAATCCAGTGACTGGCAATCAGAATGGATTAAAACAAATGCCTAATCAATTTCACTTGTATCAAAACTACCCCAATCCGTTCAATCCATCTACGAAAACCAGCTATTCTATCCCGAAAACCGGTCATGTAAAACTGACGGTGTATGACCTACTTGGCCGTAAAGTCGCCACCCTCGTGGATGAAATCCAAACTGCTGGAATCCATGCGGTTCAATTCGACGCATCGCATCTGTCGAGCGGGGTTTATCTTTATCGCATAGAATCCACAGAGCAAGTGCAATCAAAGAAAATGACGCTAATGAAATAATATCATTGATAAATATTTTTAGCCAATAAAAATCGTATCGAAAATTTTATAAAAAATTAAAATGGAAGGAGAATGCCATGAAAAAGTATATAATGACCTTGCGGATGTTCGCTTTACTGTTTAGTATTTCGTTCTTAGCAAAGACATCTGGCGCTTTTGCTCAAACCGACATTGCTGCCGGAAACGTCAGCGGCCTGTGGGCAAAAGCAAACTCTCCATACCGTATCAATGGCGAGATTACGGTGCCCAACGGTGAAACGCTGACCATTGAACCGGGTGTTGAGGTCGTTTTTACAGGTCATTACAAGTTCAATGTGCAGGGAAGATTGCTGGCAATAGGTACGGAAGAGGATTCAATTACATTCACAGCGCAGGATACTGAATTGGGCTGGCATGGAATTCGTTTCATTAACACTCCTATAACAAATGATACATCCAAAATTATTTTCTGCAGGCTTCAGTATGGAAAAGCGAATACAGGAAACGGTTTGGATAGATCTGGTGGTGCAATCCTAATAACCAGGTTTGATAAAGTATTAGTTTCTAATTGTCTGTTTGATTCCAACGTGAATAATGGTGATCTCTATTCTACAGGAGGCGCGGCGATTTTTATCGAATATGCTTCACCAGTAATAACGAATAGCACTTTTACAAACAATGAAGGCATTACTGGTGTTATCGGATGTCTCTATGATTCGCAAGCAATTATATCAAACAATGTCTTTACAAATAACAAATGCCGTTGGGGTGGTGGGGTTGGTTGTGGAATTTCTTCCAAAAACAGTCCGGTTATATCAGGTAATTATATCTCGGATAATTTGGCAGAAGACGGAGGCGGAGTCTACCTGGTCTGGACTACAAATGCCCTTGTAATAAATAACGTTATCATTCGTAATCATGCAACAGGTGAGGGCGGAGGGATAAACTGTGAGGATAGCAAAATTCAGTTAATTGCAAACAACACTGTTGCATATAATAGTGCACCCTTAGGAGGTGGTATTGAGTGCGATGATGATTCCGATCCAATCTTATTAAATAACATTTTTTATGGTAATTCTGCCAATATAGGGAATCAGGTAATCATTTCAATGAAATCTTCCGATCCGAGTTTTTTGTATTGTGATATAGAAGGAGGCAAAGACCAATTCGAAGGTGAAGGAGCCGGAGTGAATTACAGTGGCGTTTATGAGCATAATATCGATTATGATCCTTTGTTTATGTCTGCAGAAGCAGGTGACTTTCATCTCTCCGATTCATCACCTTGTATTAGTGCCGGCAGTGATTCAATTAAGATAGATACCAAGTGGTATTATGCGCCTAATTGTGACAACGAAGGGAATCCAAGATCCAATCCCCCAGGCACAAGTCCGGATATGGGAGCATTTGAAAGCAAATTAGGTGGTCCTTATATCCAGTACTTAAGCAACGTCCTCGACGATAGCGACGGAAACAACAATGGAAAAGCGGACGCAGGAGAAACAGCAAACCTGATCGTGACTTTGAAGAACACAAGTTTGTTGGATGCTACAGGGGTCTCGGCTACTCTCACAAACGATGATCCAGATGTCCAGATTATCCAGGCCACTGCCAATTTCGGTGACCTGGCAATAGACCAGAGTAGCTCTAATCAGAACGCTCCATTTAGTTTCTCCGTCAGCTCCTCTTCTGTTACCCACCTGAACACTTTTTATTTGAATATCACTGTAGTAGAAAGTGGCTATGTATACATCGTTAGTTTCAAAATTCTCATCGGGACTCCAGTGATACTTCTGGTAGATGATGATGAGGGCAAAACATACGAAGTTCACTACACCAAGGCGCTTGAAATGAAACAGATCTACTCGGAAATGTGGGACGTTTCGTTAAATGGCTCTCCAACAATTGACGTGTTACAGCGGTACGAATCCGTAATCTGGTTCACCGGAGACGATCGGGACAGTACATTAACACCTGAGGATCAAACAGCCATTACTGCCTATCTTGGTCAAGGTGGCGGATTGCTCATCACGGGACAGAATATTGGGGATGGTCTCGTGGAAAAAGGCACGGCGACTGATTCCGCTTTTTATACCGACTGTCTCCATGCCGTGCTTGTTTCTGATAGTACCAAACCAACGAAGATATCTGGCGTCAGTGGAGATCCGATAACGAATGGTTTATACCTTAATTTTACTAGCAGTTATGGAGGAGCGGGTAATCAAACAACACCCGATGTCATCTCCCTGATCTCCCCAGCAGAAACCATTTTAGAATACGTTCCCGGTCATACAGGGGCAGCATTGCGATACGAAGATGAAACCACAGGATCTCGGCTGGTCTATCTGGCCTTTGGATTTGAGGGAATCGCTGGGTCGGCAGAGGACAGTGCCGCTAAACTAATGGAGAACATTCTTAAATGGCTTGCAGGGCGGCTGACTCCGGTGGAAGAGAAGTTGATGGAATCAGTTGTACCCAAGACCTATGCCCTCAGTCAAAATTATCCCAATCCCTTCAATCCGCAGACGAGAATCAAATACGAGCTACATCATGCGGGCAAGGTAGTGCTGAAGGTGTACAATATCGTTGGCAAAAAGATTTGCACCCTGGTAGATGAGGTTAAGCCTGCTGGTTTGTTTGAGGCGGTGTGGGATGGCAGGGACAACACTGGTCAACGGGTAGCCAGTGGGGTGTATCTGTACCAACTCGAGGTCCAAGATCCTTCGACAGGCTCCCCGGAAGGATCGGGACAGGCGGGACAGGGCTTTGTGCAAACCAGGAAGATGCTGTTGCTGGAGTAGAGGCTCAGTGGAAAACTTAAATATTATTTAAAAACAGTACAAGCCAAGAAAGGGGGTATAAAATGAACATCTACAGCTTATCCTTTAAACATATTTTAAATATCTCAATTATTTTACTAATTTCTATACTGATCTTAATACCTGCTTTTTCTTTTAGTCAAGGAACGACCTCCAATGTCCATTTTTACAGCAATGCATTGCAGATGGAGCGTAACGTCCAGATCTATCTACCCGAAGGATACAATGAACAGGATTCTATCCGGTATCCGGTGATTACTTATTTGCATGGCGCCGGACAAAACAGTACCAGTGAATCCGGATTAATAACCGTTTTAAATGATTTAATCGGCAGCTCTACAATATCTCCTGTCATTGTTGTCAAACCGGACGGAAGAGGCGGTCCCTGGAATAGAAGTTATTTTACCAACTCGGAATTGTACGGGAATTTTGAAGATTATATTGTATATGATTTGGTAGAATTTATCGATTCTGCTTACCATACAATACCATCAAGGGATAAGCGAGCTATTATGGGATGGTCCATGGGAGGTTATGGAGCCATGAAGTGTGCTTTGAAACACTCGGATATTTATTGTAGTGTGGTGTCCCATAGCGGGATGCTGGATATGATTATGTGTTCTCAGTATGTTCCTTTTATTCTCACAGAAAATGGAGGAGCACCTGTTTCCGCATATGATCCTAATGCCGGACCCTGGACGTACGGGGCCTTTGCTATAGCAGGGGCATTTTCTCCGAATCTTGATAATCAACCCTATTTTGTCGATTTTCCTCTCGACAGCGCAGGCAACTGGATCGATTCAGTCTGGAGTCGCTGGTCAGTACAGAATTGTCCTTCACTTGCCAGAAGTATCTCAGAGGAAGATGATTTGGCCATTTATTTCGATTGCGGCACACAAGATGAAACACTTGCGTATGCGTTTAATACAAGTTTCGCTGATTCTCTTGACAAATTGGGTTTGATCTATGAATTTCAATCCTATACAGGAGGTCATTATGACCGAAATACGAGGTATCCAATTGGCTTAAGATTTTTAGATTCGGTCATGAATACCACGGTTGGAATTCTGGATAAAGAAACAACCGTACCGGCTACCCTTTTGTTATCTCAAAATTATCCCAATCCGTTCAACCCAGACACCCATATTCAATATGTGCTTCCGAAAGATGATTATGTTGTATTGGTAGTTTATGATGTGCTGGGGAGAGAGATTAATCGTTTAGTTGACCAGCAAATGAGAGCAGGTTATCATGAAGTAATCTGGAATGGAAAAGATAATAATGATAACATTGTATCAAGCGGAGTCTACTTTGTTCAGATTCAGACGGGCGATTACAGACCAATGAAAAAAATGTTATTATTGAAGTGATTTTAATGTGCCCAATACTTGCCCAAAAATTGTATAAATAAAGATAAAAAGGGATAAATGGAAATAAATCGATACAAGATAAGCTCAATAATAACGATATTAGGTTATTTCTTTATAATGTCTTAGGGATTACTGAAAATCCAATATCCCTTAACCGATCAGAAGTATAGTGCTTTTTATATGAATCAGAACATGATCCGCAGATTATTGAATGAATATATAATGAAATAAAAGACGCATTCCCTGATGGTTTTTCTATTTACCTCTAAAATAAAGTTTACATCAGCCACTTCTGTGCCCCGACGACGGCAATGCCCGTCAACCGGACAATTTCCTCGACTGTCGCTGTTTTTCGAATCACGTGGACTGGGGTGTTCAAACCAATCGCAATCGGTCCGATAGACTCTGCACCTCCCAATCGTTTCAGCAGATTCATGGCAATATTGGCAGACTGGAGTTCAGGGAAAATAAGGACATTGGCACCATTCTTGAGTCGACTGAATGGGAATAATTCCTGTATGATTTCCGGCATGACAGCCGCATCTCCCTGCATTTCTCCATCGATAATCAGATCCGGTTTTTTATCCCGAACGATTTCGATGGCCTGGCGTACTTTTTGTGTAACCGGGTGATCGATGCTCCCAAAGTTTGAGAAAGAGAGCATGGCAATTTGCGGTTCCATATCGAAAAGGTGGACAATTTTGGCGCTTTGTATGGCAATGTCGGCCAATTCCTCGGCTGTCGGATCGATGATACCGTGGGTATCTGCCAGAAAGTACACTTTCTTTTTAAAGATTAAGATATAGAGTGCGGCTACCTTTCCCTGAGCTTCTTCATCCGAGTGAAAGACCTGCATGGCTGGAAGCATTTCATGGTGATAGTGTTCACTGACTCCAACCAGTCCATCGGCGTCACCGAGGTAGACCATCATGGTGCCGAAATAGTGGGATTGTTTAATTAGTCTTTCCGCATCGGGTTTGGTAACACCGTATCTCTGTCTTAGGTTATAATACTCGTCACAATAACGGCTAAATTGATCCGACGTAGAAGGATCGATGATTTTAACATTTTCGAGATCCAGATTCAGCTCTTTTGTCATGGTTTTGATGCGTGCTTCGTTACCGAGAAGAATCGGTTCGGCAATCCGTTCGTCAATCACGATCTGGGTGGCTCTGAGCACTTTTTCATATTCACCTTCAGGATAGACGACGCGTTTGGGTACAGACTTGGCCTTGTTGAGTACCACACGAATGACTTCATAACTTCTTCCCAGTAAGTTTTCCAGCTGCTGCTTATAGGCTTCAATGTCGACTTTTTTTTGCGCCACGCCGGATTCCATGGCCGCCTGTGCTACGGCAGAGGCTTCCCATAAGAGCACTCTGGGATCCAGGGGCTTTGGAATGAGGTAGTCCGGTCCAAACTGGAAATGTGTGCCTCCGTAAGCCTGTATAACTGAATCCGGAACATCTTCTTTGGTCAGTTTGGCCAGAGCGTGACAGGCAGCGATCTTCATTTCTTCATTAATAGCCGTTGCCCGGACATCGAGTGCTCCCCTAAAGATGAATGGGAATCCCAGTACGTTGTTCACCTGATTGGGGAAATCGCTTCGCCCTGTAGCTACAATGGCATCTGGCCGCGCATTTTTGGCATCGGTGTATGAAATTTCAGGATCGGGATTGGCCATGGCGAAAATGATTGGATTGTTGTTCATGGTTCTCACCATTTTCTGTGTCACAATACCGCCTACAGATACACCAATAAATACATCTGCGTTTTCCATTGCTTCAGCGAGTGTTCGTTTGGATGTTTCTACTGCAAATGATTCTAGGTAAGGATTCATTCCCTCTTGACGTCCCTTGTAGACAATGCCGTCGATATCGGTCATGATGATATGATTTTTATCCACTCCGAGGGAAACCAGCATTTTCGCAACGGCTATCCCGGCAGCACCGGCACCACTGAATACCACCTTGATTTTGTGGATATCTTTCTTTGCCAACTCCAATGCGTTGATTAAAGCGGCTCCGACTATAATGGCAGTTCCATGCTGGTCATCGTGAAAGACAGGTATTTGAATTTCCTGTTTGAGTTTTTCCTCCACATAAAAACATTCCGGGGCCTTGATATCTTCCAGATTAATCCCCCCGAAGGTGGGTTCGAGCAATTTGACAACCCGGATAATTTCATCGGGATCTTCTGTATTGACTTCGATATCATAGACATCAATATCAGCAAACCGCTTAAAGAGTACAGCCTTGCCCTCCATAACCGGTTTTCCGGCAAGCGCGCCGATATTCCCTAAACCAAGAACAGCACTCCCGTTTGAAATGACCGCGATCAAATTACCCCGATTCGTATACTGGTAGACATTGAGAGGTGTTTCTTTAATTTCCAGACAGGGTTCTGCCACGCCGGGTGTGTATGCCAGCGAGAGATCCCTCTGGGTGACACAGGGCTTGGTAGCTACTACTTCGAGTTTTCCGGGACGGTCCATGCTGTGATATCGGAGTGCGTCTTCTTTTCGAATCGTCAAAATGGGTTCTCCTTTTCTATATCAATCTTCTCGACGGACCAATGAGATTCTGAATTCGTTTGATCAGTTCATCTGCTTTAACAGGTTTCTGAATATAATCGTCCGCTTTGTGGGTGACGGCAATGGCCTCGGCATATCCCGGTTCGGTGAGTTTGCTTCCCACTGCTGTGAGCATAACGATAGGGATGGATCGGGTTTCTGGATTTTCCTTCAAATGTTTGCAGACAGCATATCCGTCCATTTCCGGAAGCATCACGTCAACCAGAATGAGATCAGGTTTGACTTTTCCGGCTATCACTATGCCTTCTTCACCTGTGGCCGTTGAAATCACTTCATAGTTATGATTTTCCAAAATGGTTGTAATTGCCTCTTTGAAGTCCGCATCATCGTCGATAATCAATATTCTAATTTTACCTTTTTCCTCGGTTTGGATTTTCTCTAACAGTTCCAATGATTTTTCTACGAGAAGCTGCGGTTTGACTGGTTTTTCCAGAAACAGGTCTGCACCGTGGCCTGTCGCCATGATTTCCGCGCCGTCTTTGCCACGGTTTTTCCCTCCCAGTGAAGTCAGAATGATCACAGGAATATCTGCGGTGGTTTCGTTATGTTTAATTTCAAAACAAACCGCATAACCATCTTTTTTCGGCAGCATGACATCCAGAACAGCCAGATCGGGTTTGTGTTTCTGTATTTTGGATAACGCGGTTTCTCCATCGTAAGCTTCAATCACATTAAAGTTGTGGTGTTCGTAAACCGTTTTTACGGCCTCAAGAAAATCCCTATCGTCTTCTACCAAAAGTACACTTTTCTTTTCCACAATATCCTCCTTTGTCCTTGTTTTCAAACGGTACTGTCGGTATTCCCACGGACTCTCGGGATTACGGCAGTAAAACGACGAAGATGGTTCCTTTTCCTTCTTCGGATTCGACATGGATCGTACCGGAATGTGCTTCCACTATTTTTTGAACGATGGAAAGCCCCAGTCCGCTTCCCTGAGCAGGTTTTCCCTCCCTGACACGATAAAATTGATTGAAAATAAAAGGTAATTTTTTTTCGGGGATGCCGATACCCGTATCCTGAACCGTTATCTTCGACCGATGATCTTCCTCGTTAAGGGTCACGGTTACCCGTCCCTTCTTTTTATTGTATTTGATGCCATTGCTGATGAGATTCGTAAAGAGCATGTGCAAAGTCTCTTTGTTACCCAGAATGTTCGGATAGGATTTCGGGCAATAAAACTCAAGATCGACATCGGCCTTTTTGGCAAGCGGATTGAGCAAATCGATGACATCGGAAATAATACTCTTCAGATCGATGGGCTCCATACTCCTGACGACCTCTCCCGATTCGATTCGGGAAAGATCAAGCCAGTCGTTGATCAAATGAATCAGATTGTCGATGCGGTTCGTCACCCGCATCAGAATATGGTTTGCTTTCTCCGAAACATCGCCTGCCATACCTCCTGTCAACACCATGAGGTTTTGCTGTACGGCTGCGAGTGGGGATTTGAGTTCGTGGGAGATCATGGAGACAAAATTCTCACGCATTTTTTCTTGTTCTTTTTGAAGCCTCTTGTTTTCCAGAATGAATTGTCTTCGTTCGAGACCCCGGTTGACGATGACACGAAGCTCATTGGGCGTGAAGGGTTTGGGTAGAAAATCGTATGCTCCCTGTTTCATGGCATCCACAGCCGATTCGACGGTAGCATATCCGGTAATAACTACAGTAATCAGATGGGGGTCGATCTTCGGTAGTTCCTTCAGTACATCCATGCCGCTTAATCCGGGCATTTTCAAATCGAGCAGAACCAAGTCGGGTTTGAATTCCTTGACTTTTTCCAGGCCGATTTCGCCGCTCTCTGCGGTTTCAACCCTGCAATCTTCTTTTACAAGAATCTGCGTACAGGAGTCACGCATGGCTTCTTCATCATCAATGATCAGAATGTGAGAGGTCGATTTCATGGATTTGCCTCCACAGGAAGGATAACGGTGAAAGTGGTTCCTTTTTCTTTTTCAGTTTGGACTTTAATTTTCCCCTTGTGGCGTTCGATGATTCCGTAACAGATCGATAATCCCAAACCGATTCCTTCCCCAGCTTCCTTGGTTGTAAAAAAGGGTTCGAACAAATGCTTTAAATCTTCTTCTGCTATACCACACCCTGTATCAGCTACTTTGATGAACATGTGAGTTCCATCTTTTTGCATTCCTGTTTCTATTGTGATCGAACCGCTGTTTTGAATGGCTTCGGCTGCATTGAATAACATGTTGATCATCACCTGCTGGATCTGACCGGCATCTATCATCACTTCGGGCAGAGATGATGACAGATTTTTATGTATTTCGATATTCTGAAAAACCGCCTGATTCTCAATCAGGGAAAGGGTACGGTTTACAAGTGTATTGATGTTGGTTTTGTCCATTCTCGGTTCACTCTGGCGTGAAAAATCCAGAAGGCCTTTCACGATCTCTTTGCATCTTGATGCCTGATGGACGATTTTTTCCAGATTTTCCCGCTGGGGATCGTTCTCGGTCAGATTTTCGAGTAAGAGGTGGCTGTATACAAGAATTCCTCCGAGAGGATTGTTCAGTTCATGCGCGACTCCTGCAGCCAATTGCCCGATTATGGCCAGACGTTCGGATTCCATGATACGTTCTTGTGCATGTTTCTTGAGCTTCTCATCCCTCTCTTTTAGTGATTCTACCATAAAATTGAAAGTTTTTGCCAATTCCCCAATTTCATCTTTTGACTCGATTTTGACCTTATGGGTAAGATCTCCCTGAGCCAATTGTTTTGATGCAAAAACCAGATGATTGATCGGTTTGAGCAAATTATTTGCAAGCACATAGGAGACGATAAACGCGACGATCATCCCTGATAGGGTAATTGCAAAAAAGATGAGCAGAGTGCGGTTCTTTAAATCTACGAATTTTTCTTCGAGCACACCCACATAGAGGATACCGATGATTTTTCCGCGGATATTCTTGATAGATTCGTACGCGGTGATGTACCAATTATTGACAACAAAAGCCCTCCCGATCCAAGGGAGTCCCTTAACTAGAACCTGATCGTAGACTTCTTCTGATACACGCGTTCCGATGGCCCGCGTTCCGTCTTTTCTTTTCACATTGGTTGAAATCCGGAGATCTTGCTGAAAGATGGTAGCCGTTCCGATATCTTTACCTTTATACATCTGTCCTTTGTAAACGGTATCTTTGACTTTGTCGACAATGTCGTAATTTCGGTTGATCAGGATACCTCCATACAAGATACCGATCAGGTTACCATGATCGTCACAGATCGGTGCTGCTGCTTTCAGCATCATGCCTGAAGTTTCCACAGAATCCGGTCTGGATTTGGACTTGGCTGTCGGAATCATTTTCATCCAAGCTCGGTCTGCCAGTTCCTGACCTTCTTTGATCAATTTCTCTCTGGGAATAATCTGTGTCGATGAGATCGGTTCATTTTTCAAAAGTACCTGGTTTATCATTTCATCGTCAGCCAGATTGTCACCTGCATCTTTTGGGTTACTCGTTCTGTAGATAACCAAGCCTTTGCTGTCGGTTAATGTGAGAACATCCAAACCTTCGGTTTCTCTGACTTTGTTGAGTTCCTTGTGAATGGTTTGGTATTGATGCTGAGCTAGCCCTTCTTTTAGAAAAATACGAATGGAAGTTAAACTGACAATATAATTGATCCGGTCCAGATTTTCCCTGTAGATTTCACGCGCAGAATTGAGATCCATTCGGACTTTTTCCTGTGCCTGTCGAATGATACCTCTTCCGATGAAGTGCTTTCCGACCCAGGTAGCGACTGCTCCCGTCAGAAAAACGACAACGATAAAACTATAAATAAATTTTTTTCTTAAAGAGAGTTGCATCGAAAATATTCTAATTGCATCAAACCGATTTGTTTTGGCCAAAGAAGAAAGCAATTTCCCAGGCAGCGGTTTCCGGTCCGTCCGAGCCGTGGACCGCATTTCGTGTGCCGTCTTCAGCAAAATCCTTTCGGATGGTTCCTTCGGCTGCATCTTTGGGATCGGTCGCGCCAATCAGTTTTCGTATTCCCTGGATAGCATTCTCTCCTTCGACGATAGCGGGGATACAGGGTCCGGAAGTGATATAGTTGATCAGCTTCTCGAAAAAATATTTTTCCCGATGGACCTCATAAAATGATTCGGCTTCTTTTCGGGTCAGCGTCAATTTCTTTTTGGCAACGATTCGATATCCGTTGGTTTCAATTCTTTTGATAATTTCATCCTCAAGATTCTTTTCGATTGCATCGGGTTTAATGATAAGTAGTGTGCGTTCCAGCATACATGGTCTCCATTTTATTTGTCCGGAAGGATTCGGGTTCCTGTAATCCCGCGACGTCCATCCGTCATTCGTTCTACAGAAGTAATCAATACTGCTTCTCCTCCCTGTTCCAAAAACTGGATGGCTGCTTCGATCTTTGGCCCCATGCTGCCCGGAGGAAACTCTCCCTGTTCCAGATGAATTTTGGCTTCTGAAACAGAGAGCCGATCCAGATCGATCTGCTGATCTGTTCCGAAATGGAGCGCTACTCGATCCACTGAAGTCAGAATGATCAACAGGTGGGCCTGTACATCCCGTGCCAGAACAGCGGCTGCCAGATCCTTGTCGATAACGCCATCCACGCCTTCGTAGGTGCCGTCCTCCTCGACATAGACGGGAATCCCGCCGCCACCACACGCAATGACCACCACACCTTTTTCGATCAATTCACAAATAAATTCCTTTTCGACGATTTCGAGCGGACGGGGAGACGGGACTACCCTTCGCCATCCTCTTCCTGCATCTTCTTTGAGAATCCATCCCCGCTCCCTTTGTATTTTATCCGCCTCATTTTTAGTATAAAAAGGTCCCACGAATTTGGTCGGATTTGAAATCGACGGATCCTTTCTGTCCACAATCACTTGGGTAAGAATGGTGGCCGCCTTTCCTTTGATTTTCCGGCGGTGCAGCATATTCTGCAGGGACTGCTCGATCATGTATCCCATGCCTCCTTCGGTATCGGCCACCAGAACACCGAGAGGAATCGGAGGGACCAGGTGACGTGAGGCTTCCATGCGAATCAGAGAATTGCCGATCTGCGGTCCGTTTCCATGTGTCAGAACCACGCGATGCCCTTCGGAAATCATTTCGACCACACCGGTCAGGCTTTGTCTTGTGTTGGCGAATTGCTGGTAGATGTTTCCTTCTTCGAATTCCCGCGTGATGGCATTCCCGCCAATGGCTATTACGACGGGTTTTGCTAATTTAGAATGATTTGAGGACATCTTCCAGTTTCGGTTCTCCAATTTCTTCAAGGTGGTACCGCAC